>OMIV01000037.1 GCA_900299185.1 Planctomycetaceae bacterium | reverse complement strand
GATTCCTCTACGTCTCGTGGGCTCGGAGATGTGTATAAGAGACAGCACCCCCAACCCCTCTCCCCAGAGGGGCGAGGGGAGTAATTGCTTCCAATGCTGCCGAGGCGAGCGGTCTTGATGATGCCGATCACCGTTGGCTGCCGACTCGGAATCGATGGCGAAATGTTGTTGGGCGCTCTCCGGTTTGGCGCCAGAAGGCATCGCTGAAGTACTTGTCGCTTGCGAAGCCTGTTCGTCGAGCAATCTCGGCCATGGCGAGATCGGTATCGCTTAGCAACTGCCGCGCGAGATCAAGCTGCACTCGCAGCATTTCGTCCTTCAGCGTTCGGCCTACGACTCGACGGAATCTGCGTTCGAGCACACTCCGCGACGTGGCAATTTCCCGAACAACGTCAGTGACGCGAATGCCTTTGCAGGCGTTGTCGCGAATGAAGCGCACGGCGTGAGCGATGTCTGCTTCGGGGATGGCTTGCATGTCGGACGAACGTCGGGCGATCAACGCTTTGGGTTCGACCAGCACGGGACCAGCCGGGCCAGGTTCGCCATTCATCATGCGATCGAGCCACTGCGCGGCGATGTATCCAATGCGTTGACCGCCCGGCTCTACGCTCGTCAGCGGCGGGTCAGCCATCTGACATAAGACTCGATCGTTATCGACACCGACGATGGCAACTTCATCGGGCACTTTGACGTTCGCTCGGCGGCACGCATCGACGAGCTGATAACCGCGCGGATCATGGCAGGCCATGATGCCAATGGGTTTGGGCAGCGAGGACACCCAAGCTGCCAAGGCTTCTTGTTCGGTCTCCCAATCGATCGACATCGGATCTGAGGGTGGCTTTCCCGAGCGGGTGGGTTTGGGAATCGCATTCTGAAAAACTTCGCACGCGAACCCCGCTGCTTCCACGTGCTTAATGAAGTGCTTGCGACGGAAGTCGAGTGCTCGGATCTGACCCGGCGCAACGCCACAAAACGCTAACGATCTGAGTCCGCGATCGCGAAGATGATCGAACGCCAGCTTCGTAATGAGTTCGTTGTTGCTGCCGATGAATGGCAGCGGCGAATCCAATCGTCCTCGCAGGTCGAGAGCCGGTAACCCAGTTCCCATCACCGCATCGACCATGCGCTGATCATCAATGCGAACCAAGATGCCGTCGCCCTTCCAATCGGCGAGCCAAGCTGGTGGTGTGGAACTGAGACCCTGCGGTTCGAAGTACATCGACCAAGGTCCGCAGTCTCGGCTGTAATCCGCAATACCCTCGATCAACCCGCGTCCGAACGCGCGAGTCGTTTCGATTAACACAGCTACTCGCCGAATGGGTTTCATGAATTCGAGTCCTGCCGATGTTCAGGGACTTCAAGTTGGTGATTGCGGATGAATGACACGTTGCCAACGAGGTTTCAAACCAATCGGAGTATGACCGTAATGAGTCACATGCTTGATCGGTCGGCTCAGTCATTGTCCGAAAGTAGCTTCATCGAATTCAGCTAGGCGATGAAGACTCGGCTGATGGCCAACGCTGCTCCTATTCTCGTTCCGTTTCATTCGCGCGGCTTATCGACAAGAGCCGCGCGAATGAAATGGAGCGCGAATAATACGTTGGAACAATCAACTCGGTTGCCGCGATAGGTCCGCTCCTAGGTAGCTCCACGTGGCGTTCGATTCTGACTGCGGATAGGCTCCAACTCGCTGAATTTGAGCCTTGATCCGACTTCCGTTCTGAGAGCGATACTCGTCATGACTGATGCTCCGCGTTTCGATTTGCCGCCGGAATTGGAGCAGTTGCTCCAGCAACTCCGCGGCCGTATTCGCAAGTATGTTTTGCTGGAAGGAGTCGCTCTGACGTTGGCCGCGCTCGCGGGTTTGTTTTGGATCAGTTTCGGGCTCGATCACGCTTGGTTCGCAGTCAGTCGCTTGGAGTTGCCGGTTTGGTTTCGAGCGACATTCGATGTCGTCGTATTGTCGGTCGTCGCGTTTCTGGTCGTCTCGTGGGTGGGGCTGAGACTGTTTCGCTCGTTTCGCTTGAAGGCACTCGCACTGGTGCTCGAACGACGTTTCCCGCAGCTCGACGATCGACTGGTGACTGCGGTGGAGCTGGCCTCTGGTAAGTCTGATGGTAACTCTGCTTTGAGTCGCGCGATGATGACCAAGACGATTGGTGACGTGGCACGCGAAGCCTCGCAGTTGGATCTCGATCAAGTCTTCAACCCACAGCCGCTGCGTCGAGCACTCACCGGAGCGATTGTGTTGTTCGCATCTATTGGCGGTCTGGCGATCGTCAATCAACCGGCGCTGGCAACTTGGAAGAACAGCTTTCTGAGTCTCGACTCGCAGTACTGGCAGCGTCGTTTTGAGCTGCAAGTCAAAGTCATCGCTCAACCCGGCGACTTGGTGCGCGAGTTCCGTGACGGCAACTACAAGCACCCGCGTGGCGCGGACTTGTCGCTGATGATTCAAGTCCCCGACGGCAAGCTCGTTCCCGAGACCGTGCAGCTCAAGTATCGACTGGCCGATGGTCGCGGCGGGGGCACTGTGCTGTGCTCGAAAGTGGGCCAGCGACAGTTCCGACATGCGATTGCCGGTTTGCTGGATGATGTCGAGTTCTGGATCTACGGCGGCGATTTTGTGAGCCGACTGCCGTACCACGTTACCGTCGTTGATGCCCCGCACTTGGACCGCATCGAACTGGCGAGTCTTTATCCCGAATACACCGGGATCGTGAATCCTGAGTCCAAGACCGCAGCGACCGATGAGCCAGCCGATCAGACATCGAAGCTGCTGCGAACGATGGTCCCAGTTCGCGGCACTCAGGTCGCGTTGCCCGTCGAGACCGACGTCTTCTTGCAGGCTCAAAGCAATAAGCCGTTGAGGCAAGTTCGCGTGCAAATGGCTTCGCGAGAACTGGTGCTCGATGTCACCGACTCAGGAACGACCGGCAAGTTGATTGAACGAGATGACGGGTCGCAGCAGGCTCGTGTCGTAGAGATCAACGCTACGAATTGGGTGGCTTCTAATCGCACTCAAATCTCTGTCCCGTTGCTGGTTAGTAGCCTGCAAACAGAGGCTGCTAAGGCTCGATCCGCGAGCTTGCAATCCCAGTACGGAACGTTGGTTGTTCCACCGGATACTCAGTTGAGGATCTATCTCGAAGACACGGACGAAATCCTGACTCCTGAGCCGGCGCGGGTTCTCGTCAGCGGTATCGTCGATCAACCCCCGGTGGTTGAAACGAAGCTGCGAGGTATTGGAACATCGATTACACGCAAAGCGTCGATTCCGATTCTGGGACGCATCGCTGACGACTACGGACTGGCTGATGTGCGCTTCGAGTTTCAAATCAACGACGCTGCGGAATGGAGTCGTCGAACTCTGGATGTTGGTTTGCCGAATGCCGAGAGCAAGTCGGTCGCACGCGAGTTCAAGTTGCAGCGGAAGTCCGATGAAGAGTTCGAACGCTTTGAAGTCGTGTCGCTCGATCTCTCGCTGGGGCAGAAGCTCGTCGTCACCGTGGCTGCTGAAGACAAAGACAATCTCAACGGTCCGCACATCACGCGCGGCGAACGGTACACGTTCAAGGTCGTGACCAACGAAGAGTTGTTGTCGGTCCTCTATCAACGCGAACTCAATTTGAGGCGGCGATTCGAGCAGATCATTGAAGAGAGTAAGGGCACGCAGCGCGATTTGATTCGCCATCGCGCTCGCGTCGATGATCGCTCGAAGATCGTCAGCAGCGGGGCGAACAACGATGAGGCCAAGCAGAAGCTAATCGCGCTCAACAATGCCATCGTGGCGTGTGCCGAACAGTCGCTGCATGCCGTGCGAAAGAACGCCAACGAGACTGCGTCGCTCGAACTGGCCTTTCGTGATATCCGTGAAGAGCTGGTCAACAACGGCTTGCACACGCCGCAAACGTTGGAGCGACTTGATGACCGCATCGTGAAGCCGCTGAATGCCATCAACAGCAAAGACTACCCGCTGGTGGATGAGGCTTTAGGGCTGTACCGCTTCGCCAACAACAAGGGAAACGATCCCTCTCCTGCGATCGATGCCAGTGTGCAGGCTTTGGGTGTCTTGATCGCCAACATGGAACGCATCTTGGGTGAAATGCGAAAGCTCGAAACGTTCCAAGAAGCCTTAGAGCAATTGAAAGCCATCATTGAGCAGCAAGAGCAACTGACGGAGAAGACCAAAAAAGAGCAGAAGAAGAAGCTGCTCGAAGGCTTGCAGTAGTTGAAGCTCGTTGGTGGCGTTCCGAAAACCTAACGACGCGTTCGTCTGAATCAGCACTTTGTCGAAGGAATTCCGATGACTCTGAAATCTGTGATCCGCGCGGTGACGCTGCTCGCCCTGGCTGTCGGATTGAGTTGGTCGAGTGCATTGCTGGCTGACGAACCGATGAAGCAACCGGCGAAGCCAGCCCCAGAAGCGGTCCCGGCGGAGAAGCCCAAGGAAGTGCCTCTCGAAGTCAGCCAGCAAGTTTTGGCGAAGCGGTTTGAGCAATTCCAAAACACGTTGCTGCAAATGGCCGAGCAGATGCGGAAGACGGATCCTGATCGAGCGGAACTCATCTTTCGGGCACTCAGCAAGAGTCAGGAAGAACGAGTCTCGGGCCAGATGAAGGTCATCGAGGAGCTGCTGACGAAGAAGCAATTCGGTTCGGCCATTGGTCGGCAGGATGACTTGGCGAAGTCGCTCGTTACGTTGTTGGAATTGTTACAGAGCGAGAATCGGCTGAATGAAATCGATGCCGAGCGTAAGCGGATCGAAGCGCTGCTTAAGGACGTCAATAAGCTCATCGGCAAAGAGAAGGATGCTCGCGCTGCGACCGAACGCGGATCGGATCCTGACAAGGCTGCTGGTCAGCAGAAGGATGTGTCTGACGAGACCAAGAAGGTCGCAGAGAAGATCGACAAGCAGGACGCTCAGAAACGCGCCGAGCAGGAATCGAAGAACGCCAAGAATCCATCTGGCGATGCTCAGCAACAAGACGGCAAGCAGTCCGATGGCAAGTCGGGTGATTCGAAAGAAGGCAAGAAGTCAGACGGCAAAGGCAAAGACGACAAAGACAAGTCGGCGGAGCCCAAGGATGGTTCGAAAGACGGCATGAAGGATGGCGAGAAGGATTCGCCGAAGAGTCGTGTGCAGAAGAACGAGAAGGACAAACCCGAGCCATCCGGCGACTCGTCGAAGAACTCTGATGGCCAGAAGAGCCCAGAGGGTCAGTCGGGCCAACCGATGCCCGGCCAACAGGGGCAACCGATGCCAGGGCAACAAGGTAAGCCTATGCCCGGCCAGCAACAGAATGGGCCTCAGCCACAGCAACAAGAACAGCAGAAGACGCCGGGGCGAGAGGATCTCGAACAAGCCCGCGAGGAGATGCAGAAGGCCATCGAGGATTTGAAGAAGCTCGATCGTGATAAGGCTTCGCGTCACCAAGACGAAGCGATCAAACGATTGCTGGAAGCGAAAGAAAAGTTTGAAGAGATCCTGCGACAGCTTCGTGAGGAAGAAAAGAAGCTCACTCTGACTGCGTTGGAAGCACGCTTCCGAAAGATGCTGGCGCTGCAATTGATCGTCTACAACGACACCCTCACGTTGTCGAAGACCGGAAAGAAAGACGATCCGACCTACGAAGCCAAATCAAAGCAGCTTGCTCGCAACGAAGACGAGATTGTCGTTGAAGCTGAAAAGACGTTGGTGCTTCTGAAGTCCGAAGGTTCGTCGGTCGCATTTCCCGATGCTGCTGAAGCCATTCGCGACGACATGGCAACCATCGTGCAACGGCTGGATAAGGCCGATCCGGGTGAGCTCACTCAAACCATCGAACGCAACGTCATCGAAGCTCTCGAAGAGATGATTGACGCGTTGCAGAAAGAACTCGAAAAGCAAAAGGACAAAGACAAGCAGCAACAGCAACAACAGCAGCAGCAACAAGAGGATGAGAACGCTCTGGTTGATGCGCTGGCGGAACTCAAGATGCTCCGATCGTTGCAGCTCAGGATCAACCGACAAACGAAGCAGCTCGGTCGGTTGATTGACGGTGAGCAAGCTCAGGAGCCAGAAATCATTGAGCAGCTTCAAACGCTCTCGCGCCGCCAAGCCAAGATTCAACAAGCGGCGTACGACTTGTCGACGGGCAAGAACAAGTAGCAGCAGCGGATGGTTGCTAACTCTGACGAAGTGACGAGCTGACTCGGTCAAACTTCTCGTACGACGGACTACAAGTCCGTCGTACTGATGTGCTCCCAACGGCTGCTCGATTACCCCAGCACTTGAACTTTGAAGTCGAGTCGCTTTTCGAACGCGTGCAACTGCGTGCCAGTTGGGTCGATGTGCCGGAGCAACATGCGCTCGCGGCTGACTTGCAGGTGAGTGAAACCGTAGACCGACTTCGCAAAGCGTGCTGGTCGCTGGGACTTAATCTCTCGCAGCTTTGCACCGCCGCCACCAGAGATCACGAATGACGTCTTGAGTCCTTCTAATTCCAGATGCTGCAAGTCGTGGTCGTGACCGCAGAGGTAGGCATGCACGCCGTGCTTTTCAAAGAGTCCGCCCCATTGGGTAATCAGACTCTTTGAGTCGCCATGAGCACCGTTGCTGTAGAGCGGATGATGTCCCACGACGACTTTGAACGGAGCCGTTGATTTGGCGAGCTCTGCTTTCAGCCAATTCAACTGAGCTTCTTCATCGGCTTTGGTCAGTGAGTTTAGAAGCTTCCCCAACTTGGTACTGAAGGCACCGCTGATCGACGGCAAGTTGGTGTCGACGCAGATGAACGAGACAAGGGGCTGCGACTTGGGCAATTCGAATCGATACCACTTGCTCGGCAGTGTCCAACGCGACTTTGGATTAAGGCGGGCGTACTCCAACTGCACTTGGTCGCCATTGAAATTGTCGTGGTAGTCGTGATTGCCGAGCACGACCGGACAGGGGCCTGGGAAGACGCTCGCTGGGTACATGTCTTCGAAGCCTGACTTCCAACGGGACGACGTCACGCCACCTTCCATCTTGCCGTAGAAGTTATCTCCCAAGAGCAGCTGACCCGCCGGTTGAATCTTGTGCCGCGCGAGATAGGACTTCATCGCCGCCGCGACATCAGTTTGCTTGCTGGTAGTTCCCAGCGCTCCAAAGTCGCCGATCATCAGCCAATGCTGGTCGCTAGCGGAGATGTCGATCTCACCAGCTTCAAGTTGTCTCGGTCGAATGTTGAGAGCCAATGAAGCGCTGGCGCAGAACAGAGTTCGAAGAGCTTGCCGTCGAGTGAATTGAGTCATGGCATGCAGTCCTTATGGGAGACGCGGCAAAGGTGGGGCGAGCCGCCTGCCATTGCAGGTAGGAATGTCGAATCGGTGAGCGGATACGAAACGGGCAGGGAGTCCTTCTTACAACCAAACGGTTCAAAAAGAAGAGCCGTTTAGCGGCGTCTGAGTAAGACGCAACTAAACGGCTCGTTGAACTGCTTGTCTCAACTAGCGGCGTGCGGCTGAATGCTTGAGCGGCAGCCAGGCACCGTTTTCTTTGCTGCTGGCGACGCATTGTTGGATGAAATACATGCCTTCGCAGCCATCGTAGACGTTCGGGAAGACGGTATCGCGGGATTCAAACTTTTGCCCAGCCGCGCGGAGCACCATCGCGTCGTAGGCGGCTCGATAGACGTTCGCGAACGCTTCAAAGAATGCCTCGGGATGTCCTGACGGCAGACGGCAAGCTCCTCGGCCAGCATCGTTCATGAACGGAGCGTTGGGGTCGCGCGTGTAGATCTGATGCGGCTTGCCATTGCTTCGCAAGGTCATCTTGTTGGGCTCTTCTTGTCGCCATTGGAGCGCGCCCTTGGTGCCGTCGACTTCAATGAAGAGATCATTCTCGCGGCCGTGAGAGATCTGGCTGGCGGTGACCGTCAGCAACCCGCCGTTCTCCATGCGAATGACCGCGTGACCGTAGTCGTCGAGTTGACGACCCGACTCAAAGGTCTTTAGGTGACAGGAGACGGACTCGGGCAACAGGCCAGTCATGAAGCGGCCAAGGTTGTAGGCGTGAGTGCCGATATCTCCGAAGCAACCTGCGGCGCCGGACTTAGCGGGGTCCGTTCGCCAGGCCGCTTGCTTCTGGTCAGAGCTCTCCAAACGAGTTCGCAACCAGCCTTGGATGTAGTTCGAGCGAATTGCTTGGATCTCTCCCAATTCGCCAGATTGAATCATTTGGCGGGCCTGTCGAACCAGCGGATAGCCGGTGTAGTTGTGGCTTACAGCGAAGACCACACCGCTCTTCTCGACCGCCTTCACCAGTGCCTCAGCCTCAGACAAGTCGAAGGTCATGGGCTTGTCGCAGATCACGTTAAAGCCAGCTTCAACGGCGGCCTTAGCAACCGGGAAGTGGACGTGGTTGGGAGTCGTGATGCTCAGGAAATCAATGCGCTGATCAGCCGGCAGAGCGAGTTCACTCTTGAGGAGTTCTTCATAAGAGCCATACGCACGAGACGCAGCGATGTCATAAGCCGGAGCGGAATCCTTAGCCTTCTGCGGATTCGACGACAGAGCGCCAGCGACCAACGCCGCGCGGTTATCAAGGACTGCCGCTGTCGCGTGAACTCGACCGATGAACGATCCCTGCCCGCCACCAATCAATGCCATTCGCAACTTGCGATTGAGGGATCCGTTCGTCGTCTCCATTGCTGATTCGCTCCGATGAAAGGGCAAAGCTGCGAGCCTCGCCAAGTGATTAAGAAAGCCGTCGCGGGGTCGTAATGCGAACCTTGTAGAACCGAAGGCTCAGACGCCGCCCTAGCGTGTCTTCGAGTTTTGAATTCGGAGTTCCGAGTCGCGGAGCGACTCGCCTATGTAGCTCAGTCGCTCTGCGACTGATGATTGGTACCCCGAAATCTTAGTTTAAAGACGCCCTAGTCTTGTCGGGCGGACATTAACTTTGCTGCGCGAGGCTCATCAATCGACTAGCCCAGCCAATTCCAGAAGGTGAGTGATCTTCAAGTCCGGCTCGTGATCGCCGGGCTCACGATCAAACTTCTCGTAGGGTACGTACTGAGTCGTCAGCGCGGCGCGCATGCCGAAACGCTTTGCTCCCTGGATGTCTCCCAGCCAATTGTCGCCCACGAATAGTGCGTGGCCGGGTTCAATTCCCATTTGCTTGGTCAGCAACTCGAACAACGACGGATGCGGTTTCACTCGGCCCACATCTGCGGAAACGACGACAGACTCAAACCAGCGTTCGAGGTTGTGCTGTCTCAAGCTGTGCATGATCGACCGGCTGCACGGGTAGTTTGAAATCAAGCCCAGCCGATAACGACCGGCTAATCTTTCCAGCAATTCATGGACGTGATCGTCGACTCGAACAGCAGATGTCATCGCTTGAAATCGGACGTCCAACAGTTCGTCGAGCTGCTCGTTGGTGGGGTCTTTTTCATAGAGCAAGCGAACGAGTCGCCGCGTGATGTCGCGCAGATCGTTCTCGATGAACTCGCCCGAATACGGCGAGCGACGTTCGTGATGCTGCATCGCCGTGAGTTTCTCGAAGTCGTGCTGGCCAAACATTTGAGTCAACGCCGCGCTGAGTGCTCGGTCGCAAGACTCGACCTGCTGCGGACCGAACTCAATGAGTGTGTTTCCGTAGTCAAACACCAGTGCCTTCAAGTGTGGAGCCAGAGTCTTCATGCAGCCTCTTTCGTGACCAACGCTCGAACCAATTCGCCTCATCGCCCGGGCGAAGAGTAGCGAGCATTGAGAACGAAGTGAGGCGCAACGCTCGCAACTCCTCACGATGAATGACGTCTCTGTGGTCGGATAGACCTCGCAACTGAAGTATCTCGCAAGATCAGTTATTCCCGTTGCGGCTTCGAAGGTCTGCGAAACTGATGTGTCGAGAGCCTCGATCAACGGGAGCTTGTGGCACAGGGCGGAACGGCGAAACATCGCTGGCGGGGCCTCGTTCCGTGCGAACTTGAAAGACCGGACGAGTTAGACCCATGCAGTCGAATATGTCCGCCGGGAAGCAGCCCATGACGGAACTCAAGATCGCCGAATGCGCCGCAGCCGAAGGAGCTGAAACTGATCCTAAAGTGGCAAAGGCAATGCGAATGCCCGCGAGTACGAATTCCCACACTGGCTCGTCCGTCGCTTTGAGGATTTCGCGAACTTGGCTGTCGGCAAACTCGATCGAGCGTTGCACATCGAACGCCAATTCTTCGAGCCCGTAACGTGTCACGAATTGACCAATCAAGATGTCCGACCAACGCTCGGCCTTTCGACGAACTCGATCAACGCGTGCTAGCTCAGCTAACGAAACTTGCGGACCGCTGACCATCAACGACATTGCTCGATGCCGAGCGTCGATATGTAGCGAAACGGTATGGCGAGCGATCGGGGCAGAGAGCTTCTTCTGATGCCGTTGATCAGTTGCCGTCAGCACGGCGGCCCAAACTCTTGTCAAGATTTCGGAAACAAAGATCTCATTGAGCAGCGGTTCGAGTTCCATCCAAATCTGAGGATGTTCTGTGATGACTTCTTCGTTGAGTCGGCAGGAGTAGCAATCGAGTTGCTTGATCCACTCGTTCGAGCGTGATCGACAATTCGTCCAATAGCATTGCAGCTTCGCTTCGGGGATTCCCGAACGACCTTCAATGAGCAGGCTGGCTCGTGAAGAAACGAGTGCAGCCGATTCGGCAATTTGGCGCAGGTTGAGTGGCATTGAACGCTCGTTGGTAAGTTGGCCCGGAAGACTTCGCGCTGACGTCACTCGGCCTGAATGCAAAGTCGATGCCGCCTCGGCAAATGCGACAGGAGACGCACGTCTGACAGGTTGTTGCCAAAGGAAGCTGCTTCAATCCGCACTTCCGCGCGTTGTCTGAAAACCACATGCTGCCGCCACGCCACGCATCGCTGGCGATACGAATCGGCTTCTCCTCAGGACCATGTGGAATGACTGTTACTGGCATGATCGCCATTAGATTTGGACCGCGAGCCCTGCTTCACGCTGCGGTCGTGCTTGGTCTATTGCTGACGTCTGGTTGTGGTCGTTCGACTCAGCAACTCGAAGCTGATCGCCTTAAGAATTTGGGCTGTGATGTCCGCTTCCGAATGGTCGGCAAATCACTCGAGGTCTTCTGGGTTGAGGTTCCGCAACGACAACAGCCAATTGATTTTGCGAAGTCCCTGGAGCAGTTCACGTCACTTGAAACACTCATTCTCACCAACACTCAATTGCAGGACGAAGACATCACGAAGCTACCCGAGCTGACGCGACTCAAGCTGCTTGATGTGTCGCAAAACAACTTGAGTGATCGCTCGGTAGCAAGGCTCAGTCGAATGAACGCGTTGGAGACCTTGGTGCTCGACGGCAATCCCATCACGGACAATTCGATCTCAGATCTAGGTCAGCTTCGCCACCTACGAGCGATTTGCATTCGAAAGACGGGAGTGACTGAGGCTGGACTGATGAAACTGCGCGACGCTCTTCCTCAATGCCTGATCGAGACTTCCGAGTAGATTTATTGCTCGTTTAGTCGATCGCGCAGATGAAGCACTTCAAGTAGTCGGATTCGGGGCAGTTCGGCGATGTGGGATGATCAGCCGCTGGTCCACGCGTCTCTAAAACTTTGATCGATCGCCGAATTGAAGTTCCTGTCTGAGCGAGCATCATTTCGAAGTCACTTCGCGAGACTCGGCCAGAACAACTACAGGTCACCAAGATCCCGCCTGGTTTCAAGACCGAAGCGGCTAGCACATTGAGTGAGTGATAGCCGCGGAGTGCTTGCTCGATTCCTGCTTGCCGTCTCGCCATTTTCGGCGGATCCAACACCACAACGTCAAACTGCTCGCTGCGCGATATCGCCTCTTCCAGAAACTTAAACGCGTCCGAACGAACGAAAGTCATTCGGTCTGCGACTGCATTCACCTCGGCGTTTCTAAGTCCCGCATCGAGAGCCGGCTGTGACGAATCAACGCAAGTCACACTTGCTGCGCCACCCAAAGCCGCTGCGGTAACCCCGAAGCCACCGCAATACGAAAAAAGATCAAGCATCTTCGCGCCTTGGCAATATGCCGCAGCGGCTCGCCGGTTATCGCGCTGATCCAGGAACGCTCCGGTTTTCTGGCCTTCCGCGAGATCAACCCCGAATCGCAGACCATTCTCTTGGATAGTCATGGGGCGTGGAGGTTCGACGCCTCGGACGAGACCGTCCATTAGCTCAAGACCTTCCGCCTCAGCGATGCCCTTTTCGGTCCGAAGCCAAATCCCTTTTGGCTTGAGTCGTTCGGCCAAAACGTCAAAGAGACACTCCCGACGCAGTGACAAAGCTAAGCTCGTGAGTTGCACCATCAGCCATTCACCATACCGATCGACGGTGAGCCCAGAGACTCCATCACTTTCGCTGAACACCACGCGGTAGCTATCCGTGCTCGGACGAACGACGTGTCGCTCACGCAATTGAATCGCATTGCCGATCTTCTCGCTCCAAAACTCATCGTTCAGGGCTTCTTCCTCATTCCAAGAGTAGAGACGCACACGAATTTTGCTAACCGGATTGAAGAGACCCCGTCCGACAAACTTGCCTTCGTGCGACTTCACGACGACTTCGTCACCGGCCTGGGGATTGCCAGCGACCTTCGCGATCGCGCCAGCGAATACCCACGGGTGACGATTGAAAAACGGCTGCGCTTTCCGGGGACGCAACGAGACAACTGGGACAGCCACCAGACCGGCCATTCGATGATGCTTTCGATAGATTCAGAGGCGAGACCGAACTCAACACGGACGCAGCGAAAAGCAACCGCTTGAGTTCTTCTGATTATGGTGCGATCTTCCTTCCCCGCTTGCTACCGAATCCGTCCGCCTCACTGAAAGCAATCAATGTCCGAGCTTCCCCGAAGTCATGAACTTCTCTCACGCGATGAGAGCCGATTGCTGATTGTTGACATGCAGGAGAAGCTCGTGCCGGTCATACATAACTCAGAAGAAGTCGTGGCTAATTGTGCGAAGCTCATTGCGGCTGCAAACTCATTGCATGTGCCTGTGACCGCAACGGAGCAATACCCGAAGGGTTTGGGGCCAACTATTCCCCAACTTGCCACGACGATCCCACATCGCCCTGAGAAACTCGACTTCAGTTGCTCACGGTGTCTTGGGTGGGGCTTGGCTCAGGACGATCCTGCTGGGCGGTTTAGAGTAGTCGTCGCGGGAATTGAAGCGCATGTTTGTGTCTTGCAAACGGCGATGGATCTACTTGCGGCCGGGTTCCGCGTCTACATCCCTGTCGACGCAGTCGGCAGCAGAAAAACTCTCGACCGGGACATTGCCCTACAACGGCTCACCGCAGCCGGAGCGATCCTAACGACCTATGAGTCGGTACTTTTTGAATGGTGCGAACGGGCAGGTTCCCCGGATTTTAAGCAGATCAGCAAGCTCATAGTTCGAGCGAACTGACAACTAACACGTTCGTGGTTCGCTTCCCGCCACCGGGAACATCAAATCGAACGTGTTCCGAGAATTGAGAAAGCATCGCGTGATGCTTGCCCCCAAGCGTTGTCGATTCAACGCACTTGGTTGAGAATACCAGGGCAAAAGCGGCGCAGACTTGCTAATTTCAAGTCTATGCGAAGATGCTAATCAACGTTGAACATAAAACTGCCAAGAGAATCATGGCACAGAAACTTTCTACTGAAGAAATACTGAAGCTCGCCCGAAAACAAACTGGCGCGACGCAGCCTGCATCTTCGAACCCTGCGACCGCTTCTAGTGAGGCAGCAGTTCCAGCGTCGCCGCCATCAGTGGAACCTTCTAAGCCTGCAGTTGCTGCCCCGAAAAGCACGGCCGACATTCTTGCCGCCGCGAGAGCACAGTCAGGCGGGGCTAAGCCTGCTCCCAAAACAACTGCTGAGATACTTGCTGCGGCCAGAGGACAATCAAAAACGGCGCCCGTCGCCGAAACAAAGGCCGTCGGCGATCCTGTAGCGCAGGATCCGAAGTCACAAATTACAGAATTTCCAACAGCCAAGGAGATGGTTGATCAGCTAAAGGCAGGGGCTAAGGCGACTGTTTCAGTTCCGCCCAAGCCTGTGGTCAAGATGCCTGTGCGGCCGGTTAAGCCAGAGGTTGCAGCAGTCAGTCGGCGTGGGGTTCTCTCAACGATATGTGGGCTCTTTGTCTCGCTTGTTGCTTCGCCATTTGCTCTTGCCTGCACCACGCTCTCTGCTGCTGCTGGTACATGGGTTTTGGCCGTTGCACGATTCATGTTTCCAAATGTACTGGTCGAACCGCCGACAAGATTCAAGATTGGACCACCATCGGATTATCCGCTCGGAACTGTCTCTACGAAGTGGACTGCTGCTCGTGGAATTTGGGTAGTTCATACAGATCAATATCAAGGAAAAGATTCTATCTATGCGCTCGCCTCGGTCTGCACTCATCTGGGTTGTACACCGAGTTGGTTAGACGGCGAGCAAAAGTTTAAGTGTCCGTGTCACGGATCTGGCTTCTATATCACCGGCATTAATTTTGAGGGACCTGCTCCTCGTCCGCTCGAAAGAGTCGCTCTGCGTATTGCTGCCGACGGAATGCTGGAAGTTGATAAGAGCTTCAAATTCCAAGAGGAAAAAGGACAATGGGAAGACTCCAAGTCCTTTGTTGACGCTGCTCTGGTTTAAGCAGTAGCGTGGAGTATCACGCTCGAGCAAATAGATCGTTCGAGGCTATCAATGTCTGTTGGCGACTACATTCGCGACTCGCAGATTTGGAAAAGTATATTCCGCCACCCGGCCCCCTATGATCGGCGCAATCGGGTTGTGGTTATGCTGACAAACTTTTTTCTGCATTTGCACCCAGTCTCGATTAAACAGCAAGGAATCGCGCTTTCATACACATGGTGCATGGGCGGAATAACGTTCTTTCTGTTTCTGGTGGAAACAATCACCGGCGTGTTGTTGATGTTCTACTATCGCCCAACACTCGAATGGGCGTTCAGTGACATTCAAGCGTTGCGTGACGTGAATACTCTCGGCGTGATGCGTGAGATTCATCGATGGGGCGCGCACGCCATGGTGATTACCGTATGGCTTCATATGTACCGTGTGTTTCTGACTGGAAGTTACAAACCGCCTCGTGAATTCAACTGGGTCGTCGGAGTGATACTTTTGAAGTTAACTCTGCTGTTGTCATTCACAGGTTATCTGCTTCCGTGGGATCAGCTTGCTATTTGGGCTATCACCGTCGGTTCGAATATGGCACGAGCCACTCCCGTGTTGGGACATGAAGGACCCGGATTCCAGCTGCTTAACGTTGGCGGCTATGACTTGATCACGAACGCCAGCGACGCTCGCTTCCTACTGCTCGGCAGCAAATTCGTTGGCGAAGAAACGCTTAATCGCTTCTACATTCTGCACTGTGTCGCAATTCCACTCGCAGTGTCTGGGTTGATCGCAATTCACTTCTGGAGAGTCCGCAAGGATGGTGGAATAAGCCAGCCACTCTAACGCTGTATCCCAAAACTGTTCTTCAAAGCATATTCTACTCGAAGTCTAAAAGACCAATGGATCTCAATCCCCACCCAAACCTGACGCCTTCGGTCATATTCGGCCTCGGATGGCTCTACTTGGTTCAGTTCTTAATGAACCTGGGTTGGACTATTCGAAGCTATAAGAAAGATGGTGATCACCATTTGCCCGGGGTCTTGGGCGGAGGAGAGGTCCCCATTGCGATGTGGTGGGGGATATACACTGCGTTCTTGGCCATGATCGCGGCGGCTCACTTCACAGGCTCCAGCACGCCGGAACTTTTTCAGATTGGAATGCCGGAGTTCCTCAAGCCGATCATCGATTGGTGTGTTGCAAATCCAGTTCGCTTCTTTGGTCTATCGCTTGGGAGCTATATAGCCATTGTCCGCTTGCGGTTGGTACTAGCCCGCGAAACTCCCGGATGGCTTATTTTAAACGGCGCGTTGTTGTTTCTAACTTTAAGTATGACGGATTACGACTTCAGGCAGATTGTCGGAAAACCAGACAATGTTCCAATTGTAGCAATGTTGTTCATTGTGGGTTTCTTTACCTGGTTGTACTTCAATAGAGCGAACGAAAACGACAAACGGATCGCTGAGGGAAGGCCTGTTGTAGAAGCTGATAAGAACGAGAAGGTGCTGACGTGGCCTGATCTAGTCTATTCTGAATTGATTTGCATGATTGCAGTGACAGCATTCCTCTTCATTTGGGGGTGTTGTTTACAAGCGCCACTTGAAGAGCCTGCTTCAGCGGTTAAGACCCCGAATCCTTCAAAAGCCCCTTGGTACTTCCTGGGACTCCAAGAGATGTTGGTCTATTACGATCCTTGGCTCGCGGGTGTCGTGTTCCCAAGTGTCATCCTTGGCGGTTTGATGGCCCTGCCTTATATCGACTTTAATAAAAAAGGCAACGGTTATTATACCTATAATGAGCGGAAATTTTCCATAAATGTTTTTCTTTTTGGATTTCTACCGCTTTGGGTCGGCATGATTATTTTAGGCACGTTTCTCCGGGGTCCAAATTGGAATATCTTCGGTATCTACGAGTACTGGGATGTTCATAAGCTGGAAGCGCTGAATAATGTGGACTTGTCTGAGTACTTCTGGTACAGCCTAGGACAGGCCCGCCCGATGCCCGCGCCCGGTATGGGATTGCTCGATATCGCGAAGACGATTTTGTTGCGCGAGTGGCTGGGTATCGTTCTGACAATTGGTTATTTGGCAGTATTGCCATCCGTGATGGCGTCGACGATTTTTCGGACGTTCGCACTGCGGATGGGCTTTATTCGGTATATGGTGTTCGCGAACCTAGTGCTGATGATGGCTGCCTTGCCAATAAAAATGGTTTTAAGATGGGCGTTCAATCTCAAGTACATCATCGCTATTCCGGAATGGTTCTTGAACGTCTGAGTGTGTCTCGCTTGCTTTTTCTGCACAGCATCGCATTGCCTAGACTGAGTTATCTCGAATGCCTGCTAACGAACAATACATACGCGATATTAAGAAGACTCACGTCGCTTTTTTGGCGAGTGTGTTAGCGTTTGGATTCGCAACTGTTATAGTTTTGTACCGTGACCATGATGACGAATGGCGTGGGTTTCAAAGGCAGTTTCTTCATATGGAAGCGGCCAATCTTCGCCGCGATCAAGACGCGATTTTTAATGCCGCCGGTGGCAAAGATCGATTCGATTCGACACTCGCCGATCTCGGCAAAAGAATTTCAGAGGCTGAGATTGAGCTCACAAAGATATCTAATGATGTAAGTTCGGCGAAGAAGGACGCCTTGGCAGCGAAGACAAGAGCCGATCTCAAAGGTCGCGAGGTACGGTTCGCTCGTGCGCATCGCGACGTGGCACGAGCGAATTACGACCTAGGTATTCGTGATGCAATTGATTCTTCAGAACTCGCAAAGTTGAAAGATGAGTTCGACAAGAAGCAACAGATAGTGTTAGCTCTAGAAGCTGAGTGGGAGCGACTGACAACGGAGTCGAAGGACGCCGCAAAGGCAGCGGCGGCGTTGACTTTGAACATGGATCGGATCGTTGACGCTAAGAAGAAGTTACTCTCCGAAGTAAATCGAATTCAGGATTCACTCAGAGAGATCGCTCCGGCCGACACACTGCAGAAACTGAAGCGGGCCTTTATGGAGTGGCCGATTGTTGACGGCTTCAACGGCCATCTTGAAGTTAAACAAGACTGGCTACCCGAGCTTCGAATTCGATTGGGAATGGCAACGCCCGCGCGCTTTGATCGTTGTCGAACTTGTCATCTAGGTATCGATCGCTTCGGTACCGGTAATGTTCCGACATTTCTCGCGAAAAGGGATGGAGGCGAATACGCGCAGCCTTTTAGTAGCCATCCACGCCCCGATGTCTATTTAACGGCCGCAAGTCCTCATCCAATAGCCACCTTCGGGTGCACGGTATGCCACGAAGGTCAAGGATCGGCTACGAGTTTTCACAACGCCCAGCACGGTGCGAATGATCCGCACCAAGATAAGGTTTGGAACAGAGAATACGGCCATTTCCATAACCATTTCTGGGAGTATCCGATGTTCCCGGAACGCCTGCGGGAGGCCGCATGTCTAAAATGTCACCACGATGTAATCGAACTAGGTGTTAATGCGACATACGGTGCAACGGCGCCTAAGGCGGTTGAGGGTTGGAATTTGATTCGACAGTATGGCTGTTTCGGCTGCCATGAAATCAATGGCTTCGACGGTAAGCGAAGGATAGGGCCGGATTTGAGGCTTGAGCCGACCGAAGAAGAAGAGTCGAAATATGCTTCAGACCCGAATCTCGTTAGAGGCAACGAGCGGAAGGTTGGACCGAGTTTGAAACATGTAGCTCAGAAGACTAACGCAAATTGGATAGCGGCTTGGACTGCTGAACCCAAAGCTTTCCGCCCGAATACGCGTATGCCGCAGTTTTTCGGTCTGACGAATCTATCTGATGCACACGGGAAGAATATGTCCGCGGTTGAAATTGCGGGTATCTCCGCGTTCTTGATTAAGCAGTCGACCCCCAATGAGTTGCTTGTGCCCAAGCGGGGTTATGAAGCGAATAAAGTCCGTGGAAAGAAATTCTTCGCAGAGAAGGGATGTCTCGCGTGCCATAGCCATAGTGACGAAGAGTTTCGCGGTGTGGATGCTACTTTTGGCCCTGAATTGAGTAGCGTTGCGTTGAAGATGAGGGGGGGCGATGAGGGTCGTCAGTGGCTCTATACATGGATTCGTGAGCCTGAGAGGCATCATCCACGTACGAAGATGCCAAACTTGTTCCTTGAGCCGTACGAAACTGTTGAAGATGAAAAGTTGGTACTGATTGATCCGGCTGCTGACATCGCAGAGTTTCTTTTAGGTGACGGTCCAAAGTCATATGACGCGCCTGCGTTTGACCGGGCCGCACTTGTTTCGCTCGCCCGAGTGTACCTGTCGGGTAAAGCCCTGACAGACTCCCAATTTGAGGAGTTATTGAGTGCCCGAAAACTCCCCGTTTCGGCTTCGGTTCTCAAGGGGGACGATGTCGAACTCACCGCGCTCGAAAATGGTTTAGATGTAGACGCATTCGATGCAAAGCTGCTTGAGTACGTTGGTCGGCGGAGTATTTCACGGTACGGTTGTTACGCGTGTCATGATATTAATGGATTCGGTACATCACGGTCTATTGGTACCGGGTTAGCTGATTGGGGGCGCAAGGATACTGGGCGTCTCGCACTAGAGCATATCGAGGAGTTCCTTGCGCACCACGGAGAGAATAATGGCGGGTCGACACACCATCGCGTCGAGCAGGCCCTTGCTAAAGCGAACGGTGATGCGTTTGATTCTGCAGTGGAGCGCGAGTCTGAGTTGCGTGCTGCATACTTCTACGAGGATCTTGCACATCATGGGAGAGCGGGGTTTCTCTACCAGAAATTAAAAGATCCGCGTAGCTACGACTTCAGAAAGACTGAGACAAAAGGGTACGCAGAACGCCTCGTGATGCCCAAGTTCCCATTTAACGAGTCGCAGATAGAGGCGATTGCAACCTTTGTATTGGGGTTGGTGGCGGATCCCCCGGCGTCTCAGTATGTGTATCGTCCTTCGCAATCCCAGAAGGATAAGAATCATGGCGAATACCTGATGCAGAAATTCAATTGCACTGGGTGTCACATGTTGTCGCTGCCAAGTTTCGAGTTCGCGGCAGCAGACGGCGACCTAGCACCATCAGTGCTGGAGGATAAGGAGCATCGTCGCGGCCTCGAAAAGCTCCTTACTTTGAGAAAGCCTTCCCCGACTTATGTCGGCAAACGAGAATCGGCCGATGGGAACGTATCCAGAATCGCCAGGATAGTTGGGATGCCAGATTTGACACCGGATCCCGATGAGGATCCGGAAGATAGGGTTTATTCAGTAGAGACTTGGGAGCCGCAGGCACTGGCCACCGCGTCGGAACTGGATGGAGCTCTGAGAGGTAGTTCTATCTCAGAGAGACTCGAAGTCGTTCATGACGCGGACACGGCTAACAACAAGTACTCGCATTTCGGTATTAAGTCTGCTGGCGGAGATCCGATCCGTATCCTACTACCCGGGTCCAAGCCGGTTATAAAGGAGAAGTCTATTACGCGTATCGTTCCGGCGCGTGGTGGTAGATTCGCTGAGTGGCTTGTTGAACGAATCTCTAGAGAACAGCGGAAGAACAAAAAGGACGCGTGGCAAATGTCGCCGCCACCCCTTCATTTGGAGGGGCAAAAGATTCAAACCCCCTGGGCTTATCGCTTCTTGCTAGAGCCTGAACAACTGAGGTACGTCACGGTTTTAAGGATGCCGAAATTTAATATATCAGCTTCGGAAGCGAGTGCCTTAGCGAATTACTTTGCTGCTACAGATGGCGTGCCTTATCCGTATGAAGTTACTCCACAATCAGACCTAAGCCACATAGACCCTTCCGAGAGCGAGAAAAGGGTTGATAGTAGTCTCACAGGGGATGCTGCTAGGTTTGATGAATCCTGGAAGATGTTGACAACGACTTTATGCATCAAGTGTCACGCCGTTGGTGGCAGGCTGTTTGTTACTGCGCCTGGTACGCAAGGGGTGGTGCGAGGCCCAAATCTCGAGCGTGTTCCGTATCGTTTGCGTCCCGATTGGGTTGAGGTTTGGCTAAATAAACCTGCGTGGATCACGCCATATACGGGGATGCCCTTGCCGTTTGGTGCCGACGCTGTGGGGGATAAGAATGAGTACAAACATGTATTCGGGGGCGATCCCAAGCTTCAAACAGATGGCGTGTTTCGCGCACTGATGAATTACCAGCGGCTTCTTGAGAAGCATGGTAAAGCGATCGTGAGCCAGCGTTCTGAGGCGACGTCCTCGGCTGAGAAGAAGTAAGGGGGCGTGGTATGTTGTTACGAGTTAGTGCATGTGGCTTGCTCCTCACTTGTGTCGGGTGTGGATCCGAAGTTTTGGATGGAATCGACCCTGGAGGTGGTGCTTCAACGCGTACCGTAGTTTCGTTAAAACGAGATGCGGTTAATTCAGATGTAGCTTTGGATGGTAAACAACCCGAAACTACAGCTAGTAGTCAACCAGTGGACTTAATTGGGCGGTTTGTGATCGATGGTTCCGCGTCCAAACTTCCGAGCCGATTTGGTAAAGGCGGCGCTCCTGCAGATCCGCAAATCTGCGCTAAAGAGCACGCGATAGAAGATGAGAGTCTCGTTTTAGGCGCGGAAGGTGGAATCGGCAACATATTCGTTTACCTCGATAAGTCCCCTAAAAACGCACCGGCTGAGGATTCGATCCCTGACAATCCGCTCCTTGATCAGGTCGGGTGCGTATTTAAGCCTCATGCGCTGGTTGTACGAACGGGAAAGACGTTCCCGTTAAAGAACTCAGATCCTGTCACGCACAACGTCAAAACGAACCCGGGTAAAAACGCGGCCAGTAACAATAGTATGGGCGGTGGCGAGACGATGTCCTTGAGTTTTAAGAAGTCTGAAAAGGCTCCTTTCGAGTCGTCTTGTGCAATCCATGCCTGGATGAACTTCTACACGTTGGTTGTGGATCATCCTTATGCGACAGTGAGTGCTAGTAGTGGCGAGTTTGTAATGAAGAACTTACCGGCTGGTGAACATCAATTGCGGATATGGCATGAACGTGCAGGCGCAATTGAAACTCGCAAGGTTGTGGTAACGGGCGCGGGCAAAATTGATCTAGGGGATATCAAGATTCCGTTGGCAAAGTTTAGGCTTTAATTATTCGAATTGGCGAGTCGTATGAGACCGAAGGTACATTTGTTGAAGTTACTCGTGGCGGCGATCGTGCTTTCGCCGTTCGGCTGTACTTCGAAACGAGGGCCTGAGTTCGCGAGCGGGAAGCAGACGGGCCTATTGGTATCTGCCGCTCAAGAGCTAGTGCGCTCTGAATTGAAGTCGAGTTTCGGTACTCCAACATCACTTGTGGCTTGGCAAGTCTTACCGGTTGATTATGGAGTATTCGAAGGGAAGGCGACTAAGTTTAACGGGCAGGACTTGGTCGTCAGCTTGAAAGGAATCGGATCGAATGCAGCGGACCGCAGGTTATCAAATCTGAGCGGATCTGTCGTAACGAATGAAGCAGGAGTGGCTATTGGGGAAGTGACGCATTACAGCCCTAGCGACGGTGCAATGAGACTTTCAAACACCGGAGAGGCCAAGATTGAATCTGATACGACAGTTAGAGTTATTGGCGACGGTTTGCAATTCGGTCGGGATTTGTACCTCCGCCATTGTATGCATTGTCACGGCGTGAGTGGGGATGGTGATGGGCCGACTGCTAAGTACTTCGCGGTGAAGCCTCGAGATTATCGACGCGGCACCTTCAAATTCACATCGACAGTTCAGGGCGTGCGAGCATCCCGAGATGATCTTAAGCGAATAATTAAGCTAGGAATCCCGGGAACGTACATGCCTTCGTTCATGCTACTCCCTGACGATGAGATCGTCTCGCTGGTGGAATATATTCGGTGGCTTTCGATGCGTGGTGAGGTTGAAAACAGTCTCTACATCGAGCTGAGTAATGATTTCTCAACAGAGGCGAATAAAGATAAAGCCAGGGCCGAATTTAAGAAGGAAGTTGATAATTTCGCTGCGAGTCAGCTTCCTGGGAAAATGTCGGAGATTGGTCGAGATCTTGCTGAAACGTGGAGTGCGTCTGAAGACGAGGCAAATTTATTGCTGCCTAAAGATGCTAGAGGAAACGTTGATGGGGATTCTATCAAGCGTGGAAGGGAGTTGTTCCTAAATAAGGATGTAGGCTGCTTCTCTTGTCACGGCGAATCAGGGCGCGGAAACGGAGTTTCGACTGAGACATTCAACAAGCTACCGAACTCAACTGAGTTGTCGAAAGTTCCGGGGCTGTTTGATGACTGGGGTAATCTTGTAAAGCCACGCGATCTTACAACTGGCATCTATCGCGGAGGCCGGCGGCCACTCGACATTTATCGACGAATTCGCGCCGGTATTAAGGGAACTCCGATGCAGGGATTTTCGAGGTTGGAGGATCAGCAGGTGTGGGATCTGACGAATTACGTGCTGTCCATACCGTTCAAGGCCCATTCAGAGTCAAAACACTAGTTCAAATTGTTGGGATATAAAGGCAGAGTACTGTGAATAAGTTTTGGCCTTGCTTCTTCATGTTTTGGCCGGTCTTGGCGATTGTAGTTTTCGCCATATCGCCTTCAATGGGTTGGTGGTTTCCCACTGAAGCGTTCAGCCCACTAGGAAAGCAGATTGATAATCTCTTCTATATGATCCTAATCATCGTTGGGATCACATTTATCGGCACCCATATTGGACTCGGATATGTTCTTTGGAAAGCGGTAGATAACAAAGAGCCGAAGGCTTGGTTTAGTCACGGAAGTCACAATCTTGAAATGCTTTGGTCGATTGCACCGGCAGGCATTCTAATGTTCATAAGCCTCTATCAGCTGGATGTTTGGACGAGGTATCGAGTTCAATCGAAATATCCCAAGGACATGCTCACCGTTGCTGAAGTCACCGCACGGCAGTTCGAATGGCGGATTAGATATCCTGCCCCAGGAAAAAAACTGTTACCCAGTCCGCAGCCCGACGATCTTTACACGGTTAATGACCTGCATGTTCCGGTAAATCGCCGTGTTTTGATTCGATTGAAGAGCGGAGACGTTCAACACTCTTTCTTCGTTCCGGGACTGCGAGTTAAACAGGATGCGGTTCCGGGAACGGTGATTCCGGTCTGGTTCGAGACTTTAGAAATCGGTGATTACGACTTGACATGTGCCGAACTATGCGGCTGGGGGCACTACAAGATGCGAGGCCGCGTTCTCGCGGAACGACAGAGTGATTATGACAAATATATCAAGTCTCTCGCACATGATCAGGGTTACGATGGCCACAATTCTGATCGGGACGGTTCGGCCGAGTTGGTAAAGATTGAAAAAGCAACGGACAAGAAATAGGTCGAGAAGTGTCACACATTCAGTCTGAAATGCAATCCGAGCCGCACCTGACGCACGAGCACGGACATCATAGTCAAGGCTTCGTCAGTCAGTATGTGTTTTCCAAAGACCATAAAGTCATTGGGATACAATTCCTCATGACGACGCTGTTGATGCTCTTGGTTGGTGGAGCATTGGCGTTAGGAGTCCGCTTTCAATTGGCCTGGCCTTGGCGAGCAATGCCGTTGGTATATGAATTGACGGGCGGTCTATTTGGGGCGGAGGGGGGCCAGGTTAGTCCCGAGTTCTACACGATGCTGTTTACTATGCACGCATCGGTTATGATTTTCCTTGTGATCATTCCTATACTCGCCGGAGCGTTCGGTAATTTTTTAATTCCGCTCATGATTGGGGCGGATGATATGGCTTTTCCTACATTGAATATGTTGAGCTATTGGTTTATGTGGCCGGCGATTCTCTGCTTCGGGCTGAGTTTTACGATCGGTGGATTGAACGCGGCGCCAGCGAATGGCTGGACGTCTTACCCGGTTCTCGCCGCGGTTGTGCAGGCGTCGCCTAGTGCTGGTGCTCCCCAGACGCTTTGGCTTATCGGGCTTACTTTCGTCGGCGTTTCGTCGATGATGGGTTCGGTTAATTACATGACGACAATTATCAATATGCGTGCACCTGGCATGACGCTATTTCGGATGCCTTTGACGATTTGGTCCATGTTTATAACGGCCATCCTTCAGGCGTTCGCATTACCAGTCCTTACTGCGGCGGGATTCATGCTCGTGGCAGAGCGAACGCTGGGATTCAAGTTTTTCGTGCCGGGAAATCTCGTCATTAACGACGGTGCGCCAACCATTGGCGGCGGGCAACCGTTGCTGTGGCAGCATCTTTTCTGGTTCTACTCCCATCCGGCAGTTTACATCATGTTGTTGCCTGCCATGGGCATGGTCTCTGATATGTTGGCCTGTAAGGTGCGGAAGCCAATCTTCGGATATAAGCCGATGGTTTATTCGATGGCTGCGATCGCTGGTCTCGGCTTCATTGTCTGGGGGCATCACATGTTTACGAGTGGTATGAATCCGGCACTCGGAATGACATTCATGATTTCTACTATGATGATTGCGCTCCCTTCGGCGGTGAAGGTATTTAACTGGATTGGTACTATTTGGGGTGGCAAGATCTCGTTCGATACGGTGACCTTGAACTGCGTGGCCTTTATTAGCATGTTCATTGTCGGCGGGCTTAGTGGGATTTGGATGGCGTCGGTTCCAACTGACATCTACTTCCACGATACTTATTACATTGTTGCTCACTTTCATTATGTGCTGTTTGGGGCGACGCTCTTTGGTTGTTTTGGAGCGATACCTTTTTGGTATCCGAAAATGTTCGGGCGGTTGATGGATGATCGACTTGGGAAGCTGCATTTCGTTTTAACGTTCATTGGCTTTAATGGCACTTTCTTTCCTATGCACATGTTGGGTATTGCGGGGTTTCCGCGCCGATACGCTGACCCCTACATTCACCCTTACATGGAGCATTTGCTTCCAATGAATCGGTTTATGACGCTTTGTGCGATCTTGATGGGGTTTGCTCAACTGATACTTATTTTCAATTTTGTGAGCAGTTGGTTCGTCGGAAAGCGTTCCGATCGGAATCCTTGGAATGCAAATGGGTTAGAATGGTCTGCTCCGTCTCCACCTGGGCACGGGAATTTTGATGTCCCACCAGTTTGTTATCGGGGGCCCTATGAATATTCTTCACCGTTGTCGGCGAATAGCGACTTCTTGATGCAAACCGACGGATCTGTGGAGTCGCGATCGAGCGGCCATCACTGATGAACGTTCCCTATGATTCCCGGTGCGGGGATGCAACCTGTCTTGGTATCAGAGCTAGAGACTACGTCGTAGTCGGAAAGCCGAGGATTCTGCTGGTGGCGGTAGCTAGTGTCTCGGTCGGGTATTTCGCGGGTGCGGGTGGATCGGTTCGGTTTACGCATCTGTGGTTCTCTGTGGTTCTGATTTCGGCGGTCGCGTATGGTGCAGCAGCTTTTAATCAGTGCTCAGAGTGGGTCGAAGACCGATTGATGTGTCGGACAGTTGATAGGCCGGTGAGTTCAGGGCGGGTTACAAGTCGGGAAGTAATTCTCGTAGGTGGATTAGTTTCTGCGGTTGGCATCGTCGGACTCTGGGTTTGGTGCACACTGTTGACAGCGCTACTGGCGCTTTCAGTGTTGGTGCTTTATGGAATTGTTTATACACCTCTTAAGAGGGTGACATTCTTTGGGACAATTCCTGGCGCGATTTCAGGTGCGTTGCCGCCGATGTTAGGTTGGTGCGCTTCTGGTAATGAGAATTTAGTGCCAGGGTTGGTACTTTTTACATTTTTGTTTGGCTGGCAATTCCCGCATTTTTTGGCGATTGCGACGATTTACAAGAAGGATTACGCGGTTGTCGGTTATCGATTGTTGCCTCTAATCGGTTCGGAGACTGATCTGTCAGGTCCAATCGCGGCAGCGTATGCGATTGGGACGCTGCCTTCCGTGATTTGGGTTGAGCGGTGCGGGCTGGTTGGTAGTCGCGGAGTTTTATTGCTAGTCGTATGTGGCATTTGTTACGTGTTGGTTTCATTTCGATTTTGGCATTCTCGTTCTATCCGTCAGTCACGAATCGTCCTTACCGTGTCACTGATTTTTGTTTGCGTCGCTTTTGTGACCGTTGGTTTGCGTTGTTTTCTTAGTCTCGGTTCTTAGGTGTCGGTTGTAGGTTTTTTATGTCGCATATTCAGACTTCTGGGCATGGTGCGGTGCGAATGGGATTGGCGATTCCCAATTCTAAGCTCTGCATGTGGCTCTTTCTCGGCACTGAAATCATGTTTTTTACCGCCTTCATCGGGTCGTATTTGGTTTTACGACTTGGTTCGCCGGGATGGCCTTCGGATGTAGCCGATACTCACATCAATGTTCGTCTCGGCGGAGTAAACACGTTTGTGTTGATTCTCTCGAGTTATTTGGTCGTGTTGGCTCACGAGGCAATGGGGAAGTCTGAGTTTCAAAAAGCATGGAAAGCGATGCTAGCGGTTTTGGCGTTAGGTTGTCTCTTTCTTGGCATTAAATCTATAGAGTACTACGGTAAATTCTCCCATGATATTTTGCCTGGTCATATCGCGGAGAATGACTACCAGGCACTACAGAAGTTGGTCGGCGAATCAGTCCAGGCGAGAGATACTTTGGCGGATCGACTCGTGAGTGGCGGGGATAGCCCGCTTCAGAAGGCGACTTCTATTCGGGGCAAGGTTGACGGCGTCACCGATGCTGAGAAGGCGTTTGTGGCTTTCGAAACTGCGGTGGCTGATTTGAAAAGCAAAGTTCGTAAAGAAGAGATATCTTTGCATGTTGGATCCGGGAGCCCTGGTGCTCACGAATTGAATCCATTAATTCAGGCTTACCTTGATAAATGGCGATCCGATCCGACGGTCGGCCCCGCGTTTCGTGTGCATGATCCCCATCCAATAGTTTATGGAAACGTGTTCGCCTCGATCTATTTCATCATGACTGGGTTCCACGCGATTCATGTGATAGTTGGAATGATTCTCTGGGTGTTCCCTTTACTACGGGGTAAGAATCTGGGTGCCGATTATTGCGATTGGGTTGAGAATAGTGGCCTCTATTGGCACTTCGTCGACTTGGTCTGGATATTCTTGTTCCCATTGATTTACATTGTCAATTTTGGTTCTGCGGCGGTTGTCTGATTCACGGTAAGGCGGATGTGTTATGTCTCATAGCGAGCACAGCGGTGGTTCGGACCATAGTGGTCTTTATCGTGCGATTTTCGGTTTGCTTTGTGTTTTCACGGCTCTCTCGTGGGCAGCGGATGAAGCAAAAGCGTTTTTCCCTGGCCGGTCGACGCTAGCCGTAGTTGTTCTTGGGATCGCAACTCTTAAAGCTCTTGTCGTAATGCTGTTCTTTATGCATTTGAAGTTTGAGAGAGCTTGGAAGTATGTGCTTTTAGGACCAACTGTGATTCTCGCAATCGGACTTCCTCTGGCGTTGTTACCTGACGTCGGGGTCCATTATTACGACATGGATGTTCCTCAGGATCCTATTTCTCAGCATGCTTTCGAACGGCTCGATCCTGCTGACGGTCCAGGGCAGTCGCATTAATTAAATGTTGGCAGTGATGTTGCAGCTGTAGATCGTGTTGGCGTGGGTTTCATGACTTAGTTGTCGGTGTTTTGCCGCGACTGTAGACGCGTTTGGGGAAGTGGCTGGGTAAGATCGAGGTATCTAGCGATCACGATTGTGTATCATATTTATTCCAGGATGATTTCCGGCGTGTTGTTGAGATGATCCAATCGCCTCCGTTCGGCTGAAAGCGAATTGGTTTTGTGTAGTGGTGTTATGCTTTTCCCGTTCCAATTAGAACTTCGACGGCATTGATTAGGGATTCGTCGTGGAAACTACTCTTGGTCAGGTAGTAGTTTGCTCCGACTTGCAATCCTCGAAGTTTATCTTCTTCTCGGTCCTTGTAGGACACGATTATGACGGGAGTGGCTTGTAGTCGCGGATCGCTCTTTATTTGGTTTACGAAGTCGAAGCCGTTCATGCGGGGCATATCGACATCGCTGACGACGAGGTCAAATTGACCGTCTCTTACGGCGTTCCAACCATCTGCTCCGTCAACGGCTACTTCGACCTCGTAACCGTGACTCGTCAACAACTGCCGTTCAACCTCTCGAACGGTGATCGAGTCGTCAACGACTAGCACTCGTTTTCGTCGTTGCTCATTGGGTTTGGTTTTATGGCCGACGCGTCGCAGACGTTCGCCATTGATCAGTTTTTCGATCGATCGGGTGAGGTCTTCGATGTCGACAATCAATACGGGAGAACCGTCTTCCAAAATGGCGGCTGAGCTGATGTTGGGGACTTTTCCTAGCCGTGCATCTAGCGGTCTGACTACCAGATCTTGTTCGGATCGAAAGGCATCCACGATTAAGCCGTACTGACGGGAGTCATTGCCAAAAAGAACGATTGATAACTCTTCGTCGTCGGATTCTGCTCCATCTAAATGGAGTACTTGCTGAGCCTGCACGAGCCCCACATTGCGGCCATCCACTTCGAAGTACTGGCGATACTCGAGCGATCGAACTGACGAACGCGGGAGTTTGATGAGACGCTCAATGCGGTTGTGAGGGAACGCATACGGCTCTCCCCCGATGTCACATAGAACGGCTCGCAAGACTGACAACGTGATTGGCAGCATCAGATGAAACGTCGTGCCCAGCCCTTTCTTGGTTGTGATCTTTAGGTTGCCGCCGACGGCGTAAATGGTGCTGTGAACCACATCCAGCCCAACGCCGCGTCCTGAAACGTCTGTGACTTTTTCTGCGGTGGAGAAGCCTGGTAGGAACAGGAAGTCGAGGAGTTCTTTCTCATTCAGACTCTTAACGATGTCTGGCTTCTGTAGCTTCTTCTCGATGATCTTCTGGCGAAGCCGATCGAGATCGACTCCGCGCCCGTCGTCACTAATAGTTATTGAAAGCATCCCTGCTGCATGGCGTGCTTCAACCACGATACGGCCATGTTCGGACTTTCCCGCAGCCAGTCGTTCGGTGGGCGTATCGAGTCCGTGATCGACTGCGTTACGAATCAGGTGGGTGAGCGGCGCTTCGAGTTTTTCTAGGATCTCTCGATCAACGTTGGTTCGTTGCCCGAGTAATTCAAAATGCACGTTCTTGCCGAGTTGCCTTGCGAGATCGCGAACCATGCGGGGGAAGCCGTGTACTCCATCTCCGAACGGCCGCATGCGGCTGGTAATGACTTCGTGGTAGAGCCGACTATTGAGATCATCAGACTGACGTGCATGAGTCTCGAATTCGTCGATGCGCTCCGTGAGTTCGTGCCGGCAGTGACCAACTTGTTGTCTTGCGTCCAGAATGAGATCTAAGGCGCGCCGATCAGACTTTGTTCGCGACAATTGCTCGGAAAGTTCTTCGATCACATCCGCGAGGTGATCCTGCTGACGCCTGAGCATGAGCAACGACTGGGAGAATGGTTGAAGCCACCGCGCTTCCACGAGTGATTCGCCAGCCAAGCCCATCAGTCGCGTAAGACTTTGAGCTGTGATTCGAACCACTCGTTCTTTTTCGTCGAGCGTTGCAGGCTTTGCTGGTGGCTTGGAATTAGGGACCGGGGTGGCCTCTGTAACTGGCGTTACAGGCTTGGGTGACGAGAGATCGTTTTGAGCGAGAGTGGTCGCTGGATGATGTGTCTGCGATTCAACGACTTGTGACGGCGTTTGAGCGACAGGTTCGACCTTTTGAATCGCTATCGCTGGTTGCGTCACGGCTTGAGTCAGCTGGGCGACTGGAGTTGTCGTGGGCAGGCTAGTTGCCTGCGACGGTTCGTCGCTTGGCGCGAGTGATTTCAAGACTTGCGCGAGTTCGGATGCTGCATTCCGAGTGCTTTGATTACCGCCGGACTCGGGCACTGCAGATTGTTCGATAAGAACGACCGCATCGAAGAGTGCATTCACTGACTCTTCGACCTTGAGCTTCCCTTTCAGGATCGCTGCCAATGTTTGTTCGACAGAGGCCGCGAGGTCGCCGATTTGGGTGTAGAAGACAATTCGTGCCGTACTGGCAATGTTCTTGGCCGCATTCACCAATGGTTCGATGAAGTGGGCGTCTCGCGCATGTGTTTCGAGTGACGGCAGGGCAGCCATCAGAGTTTTGGCTTTGGCTTCTGCCTCAATGCGATACAGGTCGAGAAGTGGCGAGTCTTCTGGAAGCGACGAGATCGTGGGTTCGGCTGGCGTTGTTTCTGCAAACGGCCCGCGCGCGATTTCTGCCGTTAGCTTTTCCAGCCGAGCCTGCGCTTGCCGAACCGAATCTGAATTTTCAGCAGGGACAACAACTGCCTCGGGGACAGGTGTCGGCAGAGCAGCGACGACACGCAAGTCTGGTTGTGTTGGAGCTACTACATCGGCCGCTGGCTTGGGAGCAGAAGTCGGCGTTTGTGTCGCCTCGACTATTTGCGCAGCTGTTGCCACTTCAAGAACTTGGCCCGCGCTGATCTTTTCGAACTTCGCTTTGAGTTCGTCGACTTTGGGCTGATGTTGAAGAGCCCAGGCTTCGAAGCCCTCACCGGCTGCATTCGCGATCTGGTGCAGCGAATCGACACCGGCCAACAAGGCGTCGATGGAAAATGCATTGAGTGTGATTGTTCCTCGCTGAGCACGGACCAAGCATTCTTCCATGATGTGAGCGAGACCGACAGCGAGATCGACTCCAACCACTCGCGCTGCACCCTTGATTGAGTGTGCGGCTCGCATCAGTGGTTCGATGAGCTGCGGGTTCGTCGGCGCTTGCTCCAATTCGACAAGTCCGGCTTCCAGCGACTCGACTTGCGAACGCACTTCCTCTTTGAAGAGGTCTAACAGTGGCAGTTCTTCATAACCGCTCATCCGATTGCCCTCCGTAGTTGTTCGAACAACCGTTCGTCGTCGAGGAAACCAATCGCCTTCTCGTTCCACATAAACACGCCGCGCGAATATCTCGCCAAACTATTGGCCACAGTCGCCGGGACGTTTCCAAGTTCACTCAAAGGAAACCTAGTAACACCAGCCACTTCATCGACATCGAAGGCCCAGACTTGCGAATTACGCTCCACAACGACCAAGCGTTGCTTGTTATCCGAAGTATCCGTCGCCGAGTTGTTCTCACCCGATGGCTGCTGCGGTGGGACGTTGGAAGTCGAGTCGATGCCGAGCAACTCACGCAGAGCCACGCAAAGCTGAAGCTCTCCGCGAATGTTGACCAGTCCTTGCAGTAGCTTGGTGGAGCGATGTGGAATTCGATGTACGACGCGAGGAGCACCAACTTCCAATACTTGAGCGACGTGCAATCCGAGCCACTCTTCGCCGCAACGAAACACGAGCACTGGAGCAGTATTGCTGGCTTCAAGCGGTTCTGTTTGGGCGATCTGTTGAGTCCATTCTTGGATGCAATCTGTGGGTGGCTCTCTATCAAACAAACGATGTCCAGCATCGGCATAGACCGGACAGTTGCGGCAATGCACGTGCTGCTTGAGTTCCGGACAAGAGCCGTCCCCCTTCACACCGATGCGATTCCAGCAATCGTCGATAGCAAGTTCCACGAGCATGAATGGCGTCTTTGGTCGTTGTTGCGAATCCTCTGCGAGTTGTGGCCTCTCGCTCCGCGAGAGGATGTTTGCAAGTGGCAGGTTTCTTACATGCTTGCCACGAACCTGATTTTGGTCGGGGCTGTGGTTACGAAGAACATGTCAGCAGCTTGTTTGACATTGGTTGGAATGAATCCCACTTGGCTTGGAGTTGTGTGTCAGGTCGAGCATGGCATTAAGGCTTTATGTGATTCGCTGGCGATACCTCGCTGCTTTGTCGGCATCACCTCGAAGTTGGCAGAGCAGCGATAAATGAATCAGCGATTCTCCGTGCCGAGGATCGATATAGACCGCTCGTTCAAAGCTGCGTTCCGCGAGTCCACTTTGGCCGGTGGCTTGTTGGAGAATTCCGAGCAAGCACCAGGTCTCGGCGTTGGTTGGATGTTGTTTTGTCAGAGGCTCCGCGACCTTTAGGGCTTCACTTAGTCGTCCTTGATCCGCTGCCTGGCGCGCGACTTGAAGGAGTTCTGCGAGTGACGGGCCATGCTGCGTTAGGGTTTTGGGCGCGATGACAGCGGCAGGCTTGGTGACGTTGCTTGTACCCTTGGTTGGGACTGCTGGAGTAACAGTTACTCGATTGTTTGGTCGGCAAGCTCCGACGTTTTTGATCTCTTTCATCAACGGCATCGACACGCTCTTCGACGTCGGTTGGGCGTTAGTCGCATGTCGAAAGGCAAACGGGAATTGCTTGTCGAAGTTTTGGAAGCCTGCATCGGCGAAGGCGGCGGCTTCTGCGTGTCCGCTGTAGAGGATGCCATCCGTCGCCAGCAGTCGCTTCAGATTTTTCATGGCCGATTGGCGAGCGGTTCCATCGAAGTAGATCAGCAAGTTGCGACACAGCACGACGTCGTAGGCTGCTGAGCCCGAGAGAAAGTCGCTTGAGACGAGGTTCCCTTGTCGAAACGTCACTCGTTGCTGAGCGTCTTCGCAGACGTGGTAGCGATCGCCTCGGATGTGGAAGAATTGCTTCTGCCAGTTGTGGCAATCGGGGTGCTTCTCGCGAAACGACATCGCTCCGTAATGCCCCTCGGCTGCTCTGGCCAAGGAGCGTTGGCTGATGTCGACAGCGTCGATGGAGAACTGTTGCGAGTGAAGGCCGGTTGCCAGCAAGGTTACGGCGACGGAGTAGGGTTCCTCACCGGTGCTGCACGGGATGCTGAGGACTCGCAGAGGGCGTCCCAGTCGCGATCCAGCTTGCTGACGAGCAATCTGTTGGATGCATCGAAACGGTGTCATGTCGCGAAAGAACCATGTCTCTGGGACCACGACGGATTCGATGAGTTGTTGGAGTTCGGTTGATTCGGCGAGCACGCGTTCGATGTATTCGTCGCTCGCCTTGAGGCCCAGCTTGCTGATGCGTTCGGTCAGCGCTGTCGCGACTCCCGTATCTCCTAGTGACTTGGCATTGAGACCAATTTGCTTTCGCAGAATGGCGTCAATTCTTTGCAACGAATCGGGACTGATCTCCATTTCGTACCCTGCCTATGAAACCCAAGTGGCCCTACGAATTCACTGTGCTAACTCACGCCAACATCGCTCGTCGTTCTGGAGTGACGAGCTGCTCTAAGTCCAACACGCGAAACATTCCTTCTTCATCGAGTCGCACTGATCCCCAATTCCATTCGGACCGGGAGTGCTCTCGTAGTTGATTGGCTTTGTGCTGCTGTGAAGCGGCGTCGTTTTGAAGAGGCTCGCCACTCCATTGAGTTGTGGTGACATGTTCGGTCAGTAAGCCCAAGAGCTGTTGATTCGCAGATCCAGGCAATCGCACGATGACAATGCGACTGCTCCATCTCGGCGGACATCGAGTGCCAGTGGCTGCTTGCACGAGGTCCAAGACGTTGAGCACTTGGCCTCGATAAGCGAAGACTCCTGCCAACCATTCAGGAGCACCAGGCATCGACTTCAATTCAACATACGGCACAACTTCGGCGACGACTTCAGAATCCAAGGCGAAGCGATTGTCTCCGGCGCGGCACATCAGAACCAACATGTCGAGCCTTTCTTCGCAACGAGGATTTTGGAGTAAGTCGCACGAGCTTCATGTATTCGTGCTGTGTGCTGTCGCATGGGGTTCGCTGATGCGGCTCCAAGCGCGGTCCGCAAATTTGGTTTGCAATCAGCCGGAAACCACAAACTGTCCGACGTCGCGTTGTAGTTCGACGGCTGACTCTCTGAGGTTCTCGGATGCTTGTTGGAAGTCATGCACTGCGGTGCCGACATTGCGGAAGCCGCCGATGAGGTTCACCATCGCCTCGTCAATTTGTGACGCACCTTGTGCCTGATGTTGCATGCCGTCCGCGACCAGTGAGAACCGCTGTTTCAAGGTAGTCACTTGAGCGATGATCTGGCCCATCTGTCCGTTGATCTCGCCGACTTGCCCCATGCAGCGTCCCACTTGCTCGTTGAATTTATCCATCTCCATCACGCCGGATGTGACGGCGGCTTGCATCTGTCGAACCATCTGATCGATGTCGAGTGTGGCCACTGCTGCTTGATCGGCGAGTCGACGAATTTCGCGAGCGACAACCAAGAAGCCTCGTCCTGCCTCGCCCGCTTTCTCGGCTTCGATCGCGGCGTTGATCGAGAGCAAGTTCGTTTGGTCGGCGACCTTTGTAATCGTTGTTACGACCAAGTTAATGCCGCTGGCTTTCTCGCGAATGACTTCCAGCTTCGAGGAGATTGCATTGGTCGCTTCTCCCAACTGGCCCATCGACAATTCCATGTTTTGCAAACCGTGACGGCCAGAGTCGGCTAACGTTGATGCTTCACCGGCTCGCGCATCGACATCTTCCATCGTGCGCCACAGCTCTTGTCCGGTGGCCGTGATCTCTTTAACGGCGGCAGCAATCTCGGTGCTCGACGCATTGAAGTTCTGCACGGTGCCGCTTTGCTCGGAAGCCGACGCTGCGATCTCAGAAGCCGTCGAATTCAGTCGGATCGTCGAGATACGAGCTCGAGCAATCACGTCGTGAATGCGGCTGATCGTCTTGTTGATGAACTCAGCCAGCGTGCCGATTTCATCGTTGGTGTTTATCTCCACGCGCTTGGTCAAGTCGGCTTCGCCTTCGGCCATGTCGCGCACTCGCTCAATCAACTGAGCTGTCGGGCCGAGGATGCTGCGTGCCACCAGGTAACTGAACCCAACCAGAACCGCGAACGACAACACTCCGAAGATGGTGACGGTCCAACTCCAGAAGGACTCCATCGCGGAAGCCGCTTCTTCATCCACCACGATGCGCGCGTTGGCCAGTTTGACGACCTCGTCGATCTCATGACGATGAGCTTCATAGGCCGTCTTGATCGGCCCATTGATGGCGGCGAGTAGTTCTTCCGACTTCTTATTCGCTCGGATGCCCGCCACGATTTGCTCTTGGACGAGCTGATAGAAACGGTTCGCAGGCAAGTAAGCCTTATCCACCAGTCCGCGCTTCAGGTCGCCTTCATCGAGCTTCGACTTCCAATAGTCGCGACGGTCGTTGAACTCTTTTTCCAACTGATTGAGCCGCTCAATCAACGGCCTGGCTTGCTCGATGTCGTTGACATGAGCGAGCTGCAAGGTGACGAGATACGACTCAATGACGTACTCCGGCGGTGGCAGGATATCGGCGACGATGTCCTTGCCTTGCACGATCCGGTGATAGACCGGGCCACTGACTCGGAGCTTGCTGAGCATGATGCCGTACATCAGGTGCGTGCCGAGCAACGCGACCATGAAGACGGTCACGAGTAACCACATGCGTTGTTTGAAAGTCAGGCCCTGGGACATGTCACTGAATCTCCGAACTGCCTCGCTTGAGTCGAATCTGTGCTTGAACTTAGACCAAGGGCGGCAGGCTAGCGGTCAAATTTCGCACGATCCAACGCGGCGCCGCTGGAGAGGCAGATAAGTCGACACAACTCGTCTCGACTCGGCGCGACATGTCAAACCTGTCCGCTGCGACTCGTCTGAAAAGCCAGACTGAAGTCCCATCAAAACATTGCTTGAGACCGAGATAAGTCGCGCGAGAATCAGAACGCGATCTCGCGATGATGGAGAGACACTCAGCAGTTCTCCCCTCGCTCCTACTGGGGAGAGGGGCAACAAAAGATGGGGCCAAGAGCTAATTCGCCGCCTTGCGTTCCTTGGCATGATGCGGAGCCAACACCGAGCGGTAATGGCGCAGCGGTCGAACCAGCGACTTCTCCAAAGCGGTGCGACGAGCATCCCAATCGGCAACGCTCAGTGATCGCGCCTCTCGGAGTTCGTCCAATGCGACGAATGCATGATCGATCGCGGTGATGCTGTGTTCGAGATCGCTGAGCATGATCTGTGAAGTCGCCGGAGTGAGATCTCCGCGAGCGAGCCAGCGAGCATGCAGGACTTGCAGCAACGAATCGAGCTGATCGCCACGCTGCGCGGCATCCTCAATGAATTCAGGATGTTGGCAGAGCAGCTCGATCGCCGAGACCACGTTTCGCACTGATCGATCATTGGGCTCTGCAAAGTTGATGGCCTGCAGCCGGTGCTCCCATTCGAGCGACGCGAACTTGTCAGAATTCTTACTCGCGAGTTCGGCGACCTCTTGATGCAAGAAGCTACTGATGAGCGGGTCATGTGGTTCGGCAAAGGCGACGACCGCAGCCAATTGATCGCTTGATGGCGAAGCAGCCTTCGCGGCCACTCCCAAAGTTTCGAAGTAGCTCATGCGACGCTTCTCATTCGGATGCAAGTCTTTCGTGGGGCGTTCGCCTTTGACTTGAACGATCGTGGATTGCGGCGATTCGGTCAGTCGCTTCTTTACCGACTTGCGATAGGCCCAATATTCGTCGGGATGTTGTGCAACGATCTGACGTTGCAGCGCGACTTCGGTGAGTCGTCGAGTGATCTCGTCGGTCGCTGCTTCTTCGCCAAGACGTGCTCCCAGCGTTTGTGTCTGCGACGTATAGACTTCGTTGATCTCACCGAGCTTGTTGCCCCAACGCAAAACGTCCCACGGAAGCCGGGCGGTTAGCGTGCAGCTCTTGGCTGTGTTGATCGGCAGCAGTGAGTTAGCAGGTTCTCGATCGGACTGCTGGAACAGCATCGTGCTCAGTAGCAGCGGTGCCGACCAATCTGCACCGATCGCGGAGAACGCTCGTCGCACATGCGGACGTTGCAGTCGTTCGACTAAGCCCGACGGCAAGCAAATCGCACCGACTCGATCAGCCACAATTGGTCGATCGTTAAGCGTCTCAGGATCGACCGTGATGGAGTTGCCGCCGACGAGCAGCCATTCGCCCGATGAGGTTTCGATGGCTGCAACTTCGTGAAACACATTGCGCCAAGTCTCGAGCAGCAACGTCACCGGTTCCGCTCCCACATCCGCCACTGCAAAGCGCTGACAGAAGATGCCGCCTCGTGCGAGTGCCCGTGCCGCTAGTCGATAGAACTCCGAGGTATAGGCCGAAGCTTCGCGAGCGAGTGCTGCTTGATCGGCGTTGCTGATGATGAGATCGAACGACTCAGGCCGTGCGGCCAGTGTCATCATGGGCTCGGCATTGATCACATGCAGGCGATCGTCAGCTTGAGGATTCGCCGCCAGTTGCGACCAGACATCGCGTTGCACCACTTGAGTCAGCTCCGCATCCGATTCGACGCATGTCAGAGTTTGCACAGGGAACTGCAATGCGGTTTCGACCGCTAGTCCGGAACGCAGCCCCAACACTGCGACGTGTTGAGGATGCTCGTGCAACACCAATGGCAGGATCGCGGGCAGTCCTTCGGATGCGAGTTGCGGAGTGATGTGAGTGTTGAGGCTTTGAGCGGCCGTTAGCACACCCGACTGACGCATTTGCAAACGAGAACCACCGAATCTCCATTGGCTCAATGTGCCCGTGCCGGTTTCAGCAACTCCTACACAACGGGCTTCATCCAAGTGCGGCAAGATGTCGACTCGGGACTCAATGCGATGAGCAACAAAGACGCGGGTGTCGAACAGCAGCTTCGCAGCGATCTCTGGGCGGTAGCGATGTGCGAACAGCGGCAACAGCGCTGCCAATAAGGCGGCGGAGCCAATCAGTCCCCCAGACAATCGCCGATTGGAAGTGGTGCCAATTGGCAGCACGTTGATCGCCAGCACGGCGACTGCTCCGCATGCTGCGGCAGTCAACACACTGATGACGCCGAAGCTGACAAGACCAACTTGAGCAGCGAGCAAGTAGCCGCCGACGAAGGTGACAGTCAGCAGCAGCGGCGCGAGCGGGCGATCGTTCGCTGAGGCCAGTCGTCCGGTTGTCCCCAGCCAAAGTCCTAAGGGGGCGAAGAGAGCAAACAACAAACCGCAGCGGAGTGCGATCTGCATAGATGGCGATTCGACGAACGTGCTCCAGTTCAAACAGCATTCGACCAACTGCGGGAACATGACGACTGACAAGCAGCAACTCGCGATCGCGAGCAATGCCGTGACAGCAGGTGCAACGAGTGGTCGACGAGTGCTGGCAACGACACTCAACGAAAGGCCGATGAGCAGTGCGGACCACTTCGCCGTTGCTGCCCATAACGTCGCGAGCGTCAGTTGATCGGCCAATCGACTCAGTCCGACAAATGCGGCTCCTGTGATTGCTCCGGCCATGACCGTGATGACGAGGTCTCTACTTACAAGAGTGCGAGTGGTGGTCGGGGCTACCGCGGCGTTGTCTGTAGTGGTGACGAGACGCACCACCAAACTGAGTCCTCTGACGAGCAGCAACATGGTGCCGAGCATAAGCACGGCGTTGATCGTCGGCCCGCTGCTGAAGCCGAGTGATTGAAACAGCATGCCGCAGGCGAAGCTCATCCATCGCGAGAGAAACTGAGAGCCGTTGGCTTCAGACTTTGTGGGAGCCAGTAATAGCCAACCACAACAAGCCGTCGGTGCGGCGATCAACAGGCAGAATGCACGGAGTAAGAACGCGAATTGAGAACCGTTGGTCGCCAGAGTGGCTTCGTTGATTTGGTCCCAAGTTGACCGACTGAACTCCGTCATCTGAGTCGTCGCGATCGTGCAGCTCATCAACAACAATGCGGAGATGATCGCGCCGTGGCGACGCCAAACGGACCAGCGTTGCAGTAAAGGGCCAGTCGCTGCGGCGACCAAGAAGCCCAAACCAACTGCGGTGACAAGCGCGGTATGCGCGACGGGGCCAGCCCCGAAGATAGCTTGAGCGGTCATTAACCAAACGACGCTCATCACTCCGCCGAAAAACGGCACGGCACTGGCCGAGACCAGCGACAAAACAAACGAACCAACAACGCGTCCAATGCGGGAGATTGACTGCATGGCTTCCTGCCATCTCGATGAAAAACAGACGCCGTGACAAGGGCTCGAAATCACCCAGCCCCAGCACTTCAAAATGTGCTGCACGTGACAAAAAACAAACGGGGGGCGAGCTTTTAGCCCAACTTCGCAAACACCAGCAAGGTGATCTCCGCCGCTCACTTGTCCCGAGCGACTTTAGGAAGGCGAAGTTCCTTCAACGGTGTCGATGCGGGGACGACTGGTGCGTCTTCTGCGCTCAGTATTTCGGGTTGCCAATCTCAGTCGCGGAGCGACTGAGCTACGTAGGCGAGTTGCTCCGCGACTCGCAGAACCAGAAGGATTGAAGATGCGATCGGCTCACAAGATGACGCCCTGAGCGGCTCGCAGCATCTTGATGTCGGCCCACAGATCCTTCTTCGCGGGTTCGTACCGCAACAGATACGAAGGGTGATACGTGCAAAGCACCTTGATCCCCTTGTAGTCGTGGAAGGCACCTCGCAACTTGCCGATCGCCGCTTTGGTGTTGAGCAAGTTCTGAGCGGCAGTCGCTCCCAAACAGACGATCCATTGAGGATTCACCGTCGCGATCTGAGCGTCGAGATACTCGCGGCAATTGGCGGCTTCGACCGGTGTGGGGACTCGATTCCCTGGCGGACGGCAGCGGAGCACGTTGCAGATATAGACCTCTTCGCGAGTCAGCTTGCTGGCCACGATGATCTTGGTGAGCAGCTTCCCGGCCTCACCGACGAACGGCTCACCTTGCGCATCCTCGTCGGCTCCCGGTGCTTCTCCGATAAACATGATCGAGGCTTCGGGGTTGCCGACTCCAAAGACGGTTTGCGTCCGAGTCCGGGCAAGCTCCGAGCAGCGCGTACATTGCGAGACATGCTTAGCGACGCCGCTGAGTTGGGCGATGCGGTCTTCGCGACTCAGCGAGCAGCCCGGTCGGATGGTGATCGCCGTCGCTAAGGCGGGAGTGGCCACGTCAGTAATTGGTACTACAGCCGGTCGCGCAAATGATGTCGCGGCTGCAGGTCGAGTTGCAGGCGTCGTTGGTTGCTGAGGCTGCGCCTGAGCTGCCGCGCCGGGACGATGGCTGGTGCTCGTCGACGCTGTGGGTATCGGCCTGCTGGTTGGAGCTGGTGGAGTCGCGCGTGCCGCTGCGTTAGCGACTGGCTTGGTTGGATTGGTCGAAGGGGCAACGCTCTCGAGCAATCTCTTGGCGACCTCCGCAGGCACGTGAGTAACCCCGGCGCGGCGTAGGTCTTCGAGTTGTTGTCGAACGGCGCGTTGGCGACTCATGTCACAATTCTTCCCAATGGCAGAAGGCGTTGGTCTTCGCTGAGTTAAGGCTGACGAGGTGGACTCGAACTGGTCTCTCGGTCGCCTTGGTTGCGGGCCGAATTCTGGCCGATGGTTTCATGACCGAACAGCGAACGGCAAGACCGCGCACCGTTGGGTTCGGTCAGTCGCGGATCTTTGTCGGGCTGGCTATACCGAACTTTGTGTTGTTCGAGCTGCGAAGATTCTCAGTTGCGGAGCGACTGAGCTACCTAGGCGATTCGTTCTGCGAGTCGCTCAATGCCGACTTCTCCATACTCGGAGCCCTGCATGATGAAGATTGCGATCCCCGCGTTGCTGGCTGCCGCGATGTTGAGTTCGCTGGCGAAGGCCGCCGACGAGAAGATTCTTGCTCCCGAGCAATTGGAGTTCTTCGAGAAGAAGGTTCGACCGTTGCTCGTCAGCAAGTGCTACGAGTGCCACAGCGCGAACAGTTCCAAGATCAAAGGTGGACTCCTGCTGGATTCGCAGGAGGGCTTGTTGCGTGGCGGCGATTCGGGAGCGGCGATCGTCCCTGGCGAGCCTGAAAAGAGTTTGCTGCTGAAGGCTATTCAACAACCGGATGACGAACAGAGGATGCCGCCCGCGCCGCAAGGCAGGCTGTCGGCAGAGCAGATCAAAGACCTGACGGCTTGGGTCAAGATGGGGGCTCCCGATCCGCGCAAGCCTTCGTCAACCGGCACGCTCAGTCTTCCGACAAAGTACGGAATGTCGCTCGAAGAGGGCCGCCAATTCTGGTCCTTCAAGCCAGTGACAAAGCCGGAGCTTCCGGCGGTCAAAACTGCCAATTGGGTTCGAACGTCGGTCGATGCTTTCATCTTGGCGAGACTCGAAGCTGCGGGCGTTGTGCCGGCTGAAGATGCCGACAAACGCACGCTCTTGCGACGAGTGACTTTTGATTTGACGGGGCTGCCGCCGACTCCATCCGAAGTGGAAGCGTTCCTACAAGACACTGCGAGCGACGCTTTTGCCAAAGTGGTTGATCGCTTGTTGGAGTCGCCGCGCTATGGCGAACGTTGGGGGCGACATTGGTTGGATGTGGTGCGTTACGCGGACACCAGCGGCAACGCGTCCGACTATCCAGTGCCGCAGACTTACAAGTACCGCGATTGGGTGATTCGTTCGGTGCAACGCGATCTGCCTTACGACCAATTCTTGCGCGAGCAATTTCCCGGAGACCTTTTGCCGAGTCAGAACGAGACCGAGCGAGTGGATCATATCGTCGCGACGGGGTACCTCGCGATCTCGCGACGCTTCGGTGGCGGTCGACGTGGCGAGCATCATCTGACGATTGAAGACTCGATCGACAACATGGGCAAAGCCGTGTTGGGCACCACGCTGTCGTGTGCTCGTTGCCATGATCACAAGTTCGATCCCTTCACGATGAGCGACTACTACGGGATCTATGGCATCTTCGAGAGCACGCTGTATCCGCACCCCGGAGCGGAAGGCGCCAATCGGCAAGAAGACTTCATTCCGCTGATTCCGAAGGCCGAAGTCGAAGCTATTCAGCAGGCTCATCAAGCTCGCATCGCGGCTCTCATGAGCGAAGTGAAGATGTCCGAAGCGAAGCTAGCTGAAGCCAATAAGTTGCCCGATGGAGACGACAAGAAGTCGCAGGTCGATGCCGCCACAAAAGCAGTGGCCGATGCCAAGAAGCGGCTGACGACCGAGCAATCTACGCCACCGTTTATCGACAATGCCTATGCGGTGGCTGACGGCAAGATCGGCAATACGAAGCAGCAATTGCGAGGCGACCCCAAGAAGCTGGGCGACGAGGTTCCTCGTCACTTTCCAGCCATTCTGGGAGGTCAACTGCTTCCGTCGGACGACCACACCAGCGGTCGTTTGCAGTTGGCTCGTTGGCTGACTGATCCTCACAACCCACTGACGGCGCGTGTGATGGTCAACCGGCTGTGGCAGCATCATTTTGGCAAAGGCATCGTTGGGACGCCGAATGATTTTGGACGACAAGGCAAAGCCCCAACGCATCCCGAGCTTCTCGATCACCTCGCGACTCGGTTCGTGGAAAGCGGTTGGTCACTGAAGGCCATGCATCGTTTGATTCTGCTCTCACATACCTGGCAATTATCGAGCACCGAGTCTGAGGCAAGCTTGCAGCGCGATCCTCAAAACGAGTTGTTCGGACGGTTCCGCTGCCAACGGCTCGACGCCGAATCCATCCGCGACGCGCTGTTGTTTGTCAGTGGCGACTTGGATGAAAGCACCACGGGCGGGCATCCGTTTCCGCCTCAGAACACCTGGAGCTTCACGCAACACAACCCGTTCTTCGCGAACTATGAAACGCGACGACGCAGCATCTACATGATGCAGCAACGGCTGAAGAAGAATCCGTATCTCGCGCTGTTCGATGGGGCCGACCCGAGTTCCAGCACTGCCATTCGCCAACCTAGCACGACTCCGTTGCAGGCGTTGTTTGTGATGAATGGTCCGTTGGCTCACGGTGCGGCCACCAAGTTTGCCGAACGCATCTCGGCAGCCACTGTGGCTGAATCGGGCCGAGTGACCTTGGCTTATCAACTAGCGTTCGGTCGCCCACCAAGTACGGACGAGATCACCGAAGCGGGAGAGTTCTTACACATCTATCGCGAGCAACTGACGAATCTCGGCAAGCCTCAAGAGCAAATCGAAGCTCAAGTGTGGGCCGCGTTTGCTCGGGCAATTCTCAGCACCAACGAATTCATCTTCGTGGACTGAGCACTCGCCATCGCGATGCGGAATGCACGGAGTTGAGGGGCGGCCTCAGCCAGCTTTCGCCTGAACTTCACGCCGCTAGAATCGCTGTCGTTGTTTTGCCCACCTCACGACGTCCCAGCGGACGTCTCACCCACTCGCTGTTGTTTCACTCGGAGGGACTCATGCGGATTCTCGTTACGTTGCTCGCACTCTCAGCGTTTTCATCCGTGGCTGTCATGGCTGACGACAAGGCCAAGGCACCAGCTCCTGTGAAGATCGAACTGACCGACAGCGATAAGGCCGCCATTGCCGAGGTCAAGAAGTCCGGCGGCCAAGTCTTGGAGCTGGCTCAGAACGACAATCGCGTCGATGTCTCGTTCCACCTCGCAGATGGCAAGATCGGCAACGACCATCTCAAGCCATTGAAAGGTTTGAAGTTCGTTTACTCGATCAACGTTCGCGGCAAAGAAATCACCGACGATGGACTGGCCAACGTGGCCGAGTCCGCCGGTCTGGTGAAGCTGCACTTGGAACGCACCAAGATCACCGACGCTGGTCTCAAGCACTTGGCTGGCTTGCAGAACTTGGAGTACCTCAACCTGTTCGGCACTGAGGTCACCGATGCCAGCATTGATGCCCTTGTGGCGCTCAAGAAGCTGAAGCAGGTCTATATCTGGCAGACCAAGATCACCGAAGAGGGCGTTAAGAAGCTGAAGGCCGCGCGAGCCGATTTGAAGATCATTCCTGATCCAATCGAGGATAAGCGCAAGGCGGAGATCGAGGCTCAGCGCAAGGCTGAATTCGAGAAGCTGAAGGCTGAAGAAGAAGCCAAGAAGAAGGCTGAAGAGGAGAAGAAGAAGGCCGAGGAAGAGGCCAAGAAAAAGGCCGAAGAAGAGAAAAAGAAAGCCGACGAAGAAGCTAAGAAGAAGGCTGAGGAAGCCAAGAAAGCGGAAGAGGCCAAGAAGGCCGAAGAGAAGAAGTAGTTATCGTCGCGATGTCCTGGAGTGCTTTCGTGGGATGACGCTCGCGGCCGTGCCGTGAGTCAGTTCGAAGTCCTCAGATGCCGATGCAGCGAGCGATCGGAACGCCGGAATCCTTCGATGTCATCCCAAGTGCATCGTGGCTGAGCCGCATACATAAGTGCTGCGACGAGTGTCGCACTCCAGGATGTTCGTGATGGCGAAACAACGCCCTGACAAGACGCTGGCTGACTATCTGGCGATCGCTGTCAGTCCGGTGCTGATTATGGTGCTGGTCGGCAGCCTGACGTTCTTCTTACAGGGCATGTTGTACCAAGGCCAATTCGACTCGCGCGTGAAATGGATCCTGTTCTGGTTCGTGCTGGGGTCTGTGCTAATCGCCCGCATTGCGATCGAAAGCGGTCGCGAACATGCCAGCATCTTTACGCTGGGTTTGGGCGCGGTGGTGTCCTTGGCGGTCTTTAAGTTTGTCCCCGAGAAGCAACTGGCCGTGATCGGCTGCTTGGCGTTGATCTGGTGGCTGACCGATAAGCTGACCTGGGATTGCACTCTCATCGACGAGACCGAAGACGCTTCGGGTGAAGGCTTGCTGCAAGTTGCGGGCGTCGGCGACCAAGCCAACCTCTCGGACAATGCGGTGGAAGATGCCGCTGCTCAGAAGAAACGGCGTCCTTTCTGGATGCGACTGCTGTTGAATACGACCGAGCGAGCCGGACGCCCGCACGCTCCTGGTTTGTGGGTGGTCTATTTCTCGCTGATGGCTTTGCCGGTGTTTGGCTTTGGGCAGGCGATGATTCCTCGTGGTCAGACCGCCGAACGTGGCTTCGCGTTTCAATGCTTGTTCTGTTTTGTCGGCGCTGCCTTGGGCTTGCTGATGCTGACGAGCTTCCTGGGACTGCGTCGCTACCTGCGTCAGCGCGGCTTACAGATGCCACCAAAGATGGCTGCGACGTGGGTCGGCGTCGGCAGCGCGATCGGTCTTGGGATCTTGATCGTTTGCTTGTTGCTACCGAGGCCCCAAGGTGAATTCACCGTCACCGCGATGATCGATAAGGCAAGCGACAAGATCGAAGACGCGTCTAAGTTCGCGATGCTCAAGAATGACGGAGTGAAAGACCCGAACCAGCCAGGTTCCGCTCCGCAACCCAAGACTGATCAACCAGAGCCGCGACAAGCTCAACAGGGACAAGCTCAACAGGGACAAGCTCAACAGGGACAAGCTCAACAGGGACAAGCTCAACAGGGACAAG
>OMIV01000036.1 GCA_900299185.1 Planctomycetaceae bacterium | reverse complement strand
GGGACATATCCGGGAGTTCTCAAGAGACTATGCACGGATATTCTTTCGACTTTGAGGAGTTTGCTTCCGCAACGGAGACGTTGGCTTGGTCACCACGAGAATCGTCTCATTGAGCAAATCGATGCGAAGATGTGGGAAGAAACGAGTGATGACACTGTAAGGCTCGGAAAGCCCTATCGACTCAGGCAAATTGAGGTTCAATCCGACTATGTCGAGCTTCGCCGAGACGACGGACCAGGCATCCATCCTTACGACATTCGCCTCTATGAGAATCGTGTGGAGGTGAGAGATCGAGACAATGGTTGGCGTTTCTTTCGGCCTGGACGGTGGGATTCTTAGTAAGGGCAAGTGTTGAATTTAAGCAATTTCATCGAGCGGATATGAAGTTGCCTTTATTCAAAGTCGCGTTTGAGAAACGCGAAAGCGAGTGATGGGAATCGAGAGATCGTCGCACATTTCTCAACGTGTTCAGTGAAGCAACTGCAGCACGAACACCGAAATCGGGAACGCAATCATGACAGGGATTCAGCCAAACGTGTTCTACACACCAGATGAGACGGCAATCCTGTTGCGAGTCTCGCGCGAGGCGGTGATGCAGTTGTTGGAGTCAGGGCAAGCTCCGGCAATCAGGATTGGCTAGCAGTGGCGCGTGCTTGGAGCATCGCTGCTCAATCTTGTTGCGCCGCAGGGATAGTCGGAAAGCGAACTGGTCGCGACTTGGCAGGCGGCATCGCAGCGGACGTTGCGCGAACTTTGGTCTAATGATGCTGGCAGCGTCTATGACCAGCGATAGCTAAGACGCAGTCACCCTCGCGGAGTGCGATAACTTTGGAGTGATACAGCCTGGCTAGCGTGTTGGCGTTCTTGTCTGATAAGCGTTCTCTCAGCGTTCATCAGCGGTTTGATTCTTTGCCAGTCACTCATGCATTCGAGTCATAATGTCTCTTCATCGCTTGCTGCTTTGGTTGTTGTTCTTTTGCGGATTGAGCTTTGGGGGAGAGCGGCTGGGGGCGGCGGAGTTGGTGGTGGTGAAGGACGGCGAGCCGAATGCGCGGATCGTTATCAGTGAGAAGCGGTTGAGGACGGTGAGGTTGGCGGCTCATGAGCTTCAGACTTACGTCGAGAAGATCAGCGGGGCCAAGTTGCCGATCGTGACTCAGCCAGGAAGTGCGACGGATGCGGCGCGCGGGGTCTCGATCTTTGTCGGTCAGAGTGAGCATACCGAGCGGCTCAAGGTGAGTGCGGCGGGGTTGAAGGACGGGGCTTATCGGATCGCATCGGGCGACGATTGGCTCGTACTGATTGGCGACGACACCGAGTTCACTCCGATTGAACCGTGGGCAAAAAACAACGCAGAAATCGTCAACGGCAAGATCCAGCGTGAGTGGGATCAGATCACCGGCCACTTGTGGGGAGCGCCGCATGTGACGCTCTACAAAAATCGGTTCACCGTGCCGGGCGACATCGGTTTGCCGGACTCAATGAAGCAAGTCGCGAACGGCAAGCCGGTCCCGATGAAGCCGCTGGAGATGTGGGGCTTCGATGAGCGCGGCTCGTTCAATGCGGTGTGCGGGCTCTTACAGCGTCTCGGTGTGAGGTGGTATGCACCGGGCAAGATCGGCGAAGTCGTGCCCGTCATGAAGTCGATCTTGTTGCCGCAGATCAACGAGACCGTGACTCCCGACTTTCCCGTGCGGAGATTCAATGTTCGCTTCGGAGTACATGGGCACGAGATGGCGATGTGGGCCATGCGTCTGGGGCTGCGCGATCCGTATGGCATCCAAGTCGCGCACGGTCTGGATGACATGACTCATCGAGAAGAGATCTTCGACAAGCATCCTGATTGGTTCGCTCTCTACGGCGGCAAGCGACACACACGCTCTGATCAACGACTCAATCAACTCTGCTATTCGAGTGAAGAACTCTTCCAGCAGACAGTCGGTTATGCCCGTGCTCAGCTCGATCATTACAAGCTCGATGCGATCTCGGTGATGCCGCCCGATGGCTACACCTCAATCTGTCAGTGCAAGCTGTGTGAAGGCAAAGACTCTCCGGAACGCGATCAGCGCGGGCTGCTCTCGGACTATGTGTGGGACTTCGTCAATCGAGTCGCCAAGGAGGTCGGCAAGACACATCCCAACAAGAAGATTTTGAACTGCGCATACGGCGTCTACACGTTGCCGCCTTTGAAGATCGCCAAGCTGGAACCCAACGTTGTGGTGTCGACCGTGGGAGGTCGGCGACCGATGAATAACCGGCCGCAAGAACAAGCAGAAATGCGGAAGCTACGTGAAAGTTGGCTGGAGAAAACCGACAACCCCATCATCAACTTCGAGAACTATCCCTTCACTGATCGAGGTTGGTATCTGCCGTCATTCACTCCGCACTCGATGGGCGAAAGCGTGAATGCGATCAAGGGAGTCTCTCAGGGCGAAGACATTTGGCTCACGGTCCGACAAGACTTTGAAAAGGTCGGCATGGGCTTCAATCACTTCCTCATCTACTTCACTCAGAGGATGTATTGGGGCGGGAAGCAGCAAGATGTCGACGCCATGTTTCGCGAATACTGCCGCCTGTTCTACGGCCCGGCAGAGATCGAGATGCTGGCCTTCTTCTCATATTGCGAAGCCAATTGGCAGGACATGGAGAAGGACAAATCCAAAGCCGACACCGCGCTGGCGATGTTTGCAGCCGCTCAAAAGAAGGCCGACTCAGGCACGATTTACAGTCAACGTTTGGCGTTGATTGACGACTATCTCAAAGGACTGCGTAGCAAGAGCGAGCAGCTCGGCAAGCAGCGAGGCCCGGTGCCTTATCTGCGACTTGTCGGCGAAGCACAGGGGAAGATCGTGATCGACGGCAAGCTCGACGACGACGCCTGGCAGAAGTGTCCCACGGCCTCGACGGTTAGACTCCGAGAACTTCAAACAGGTCGCCAACCGACCTTTGGCACGACCGTGAAGTCGGCCTGGATCGGCAACAACGTCTACTTCGCGTTTCATTGCGATGAGCATCCCGGCGAGAAGCTCAACATCGCAGCGACGAAGAAGGATGACTCGGCCATGTGGTATGGCGATGTCGTCGAAGTACTGTTCGAAACCGAATCACGGTCCTACTACCAGCTTGCCATCAACCCCGCCGGTGCGATCGCGGATCTCGATCGCTCAGCCGCGCGGAATGCGTGGTTCAGTTGGGACTCGCAAGCCGAAGTCGCGACGCATGTCGCTGACGATCATTGGTCGGTCGAGATCCGAATTCCGGTCACTCAAGACGAGAACGATCCGCTGCATCAAGTCATTGGTCGCAAGCCGACGAAGAGCTTGCCGTGGCACTTCAATGTGTGTCGGCAACGAGTGCGCGATGACGGCCAAGAGCATTCAGCATTCTCGCCAACAGGCACCGATCACTTTCATGAGCTGATGAAGTTCGCTCATTACTTCGACGGCAATTCGCATCAGTTCGACGCTGCCGAACCGGACAAAGACTTTCTCGAAGCCACGCGCATCGCGGCGGACTTCTCGCGACAGAGCAAGCATGAGCAAGCTCTTGCGGCCTATGTCGCGGCGGTCGAAGGCCAGCGAACGGATCTGCAAAAGTCTGCCGCATTAGAACAAGCAGCGGCGTCGGCTCGGATCCTCAAGAAGCATGAAGTCGCGACTGAGTTAGCGACTCGCATTCCGATCGTCGCAGTGAAGAAGACGGTCGAAATGCAGAACCTGCTCTATCGCTTCCAAGCTCAGCAGGTCGTCGAACAATTCGCGACTGAGGACATCAGCCGTTGGCCGTTCTGGAAGCGGGGCGATGGATACTTGGCGCGCGGTCGAGCGTACTCGATCACCAAAGCTGGCAAGGAAGCGGAGGCTGATTTGCTGCGAGCCCTCGAATGGACCAGCGACCCGCGAGTCCGCGACAGCATCCGGCAAACGCTTGGAAGTAATCGAGAATACACACTCAAAAACGATGAAGCGGCGTTGGCGGCCTATCACGAAATCATCGATTCCTCGAAGCAACTTGGCAGCGCGGACCAATTCTACGCGGTGCAAGGCATCGCTCGGATTGAAACGCGTCGCGGCAAGTACAAAGCCGCGCTGTCGGCCTTGCGACGAGTCGACATCGCCAAACAAGGCGGCTTCTGGCGCGGCTCGCTCTTGATGTCACTGGCCGACACGCAACGCGCCGCGGGTCTCAAAGCCGAAGCCATCGCGACCTACAAGTCGATCGTCGCCGACGAAACAACCGACGCTCGCTTCCGTAAGACGGCCGAGGAGTCGCTGAGCAAACTGCGAGACTAAAAAGAGTCGATCAACAACGACCCGTTAAAAACCCGAAGCGCCCACGAGTGCGTGCCGTTGTCGTGTCATGAAATGCACGCACTCGCCGGCGTTTCGGGCTTATATGCGAAAGCGAGCGGTTGTTTCTTGGCTGATCCTTAGTCTTTGCCGCCGGCGATTGAGCATTGCCCGACCGTGTGAACGAGCATCGAATCGTGCCCGGCAGACGACCATTGAGAGCTTGCCATCACAACCATGCGGCTACCTGTAGTCAGTACGCTTTCACGTAGTCCCCACGCTTCAGCTTGCTCAACAATGCTCGCCGCCGAATGCTCCAATGAAGTGGCCTCAATCGGTGTAACGCCCCATAGCAAAGTCAGTGATCGGGCGGCCTGTGGACTCACACAAATTGCCAAGATCGGCACTGCGGTTCGCTCTTTGGCAACGGCTTGAGCTGCTCGACCTGAAACAGTGGCAACGACAATCAAATCGGCATGCAATCGTTCTGCGGTGGCCACTGCTCCGATCGCGATCGCCTCGGTCGTCTCAAACGCCTGGTTCATCGGCAACGCGTGATCGTCAGCCATTCGCCGATGAGAACCACTTTGGACGTTCTCGTTAGGCTTGATGGTTGCGCCCGAAAGGCGGTGCTGCTCGGCTTCGTGGGCAATGCGGCTCATCATGGCCACGGCCTGACGAGGATAAAGTCCGGCAGCGGTCTCACCCGACAACATGACGGCGTCGGTGCCGTCAAGCACCGCGTTGTAGACGTCACTGGCTTCAGCCCGAGTCGGTAGTTCGTTGCGTTGCATACTATCGAGCATCTGCGTGGCCGTGATAACCGGCTTGCGCTTTTGATTACACAGGCGAATAAGTCGTTTCTGAATGCCAGGAACTTGGACGATGTCGACTTCGACACCGAGATCTCCACGAGCCACCATCATCGCATCAGAGGCATCGACGATAGCTTCGAGCTCATTGAGAGCCTCTGGCTTTTCGATCTTCGAGACGATCTGCAACTTCGACTTCGAGTCCAGATCAGCAATCGCACCTCGCAACTGCACAACGTCAGCGACGCGACGCACGAAGCTCAGTCCCACAAAGTCGATGCCCTCTTTGACCGCCCACGCCAAGTCCGCGCGATCTTTGTCCGTGAGACTTGGTGTGCTCAACGCTACACCCGGAAGATTGACACCTTGGCGGCTTCGAATGATGCCGGCGACTTCCACAACACAAAGAGCGAAGCCGCGTTGGGGATCTTGCTCCACCACTCGCATCGCCACGCATCCATCTGCGAGCAAGATGCGATCGCCAGGACGCACGTCGTCAATCAGTGGCTCGTAGGTACAAGTCAGCTCTTGAGGATTGGAAGTCTCCATACCTCGAATGAATTTGAACTCCACACCTTCCGCACAGGAAACACTGTCGCCGGGGAGCATTCCCAACCGAATCTTGGGACCCGAGAGGTCGCCCAAGATGCCTATCGGGCGGCGATGCTCTCGCGAGATATCACGGATCGTTCGCACGATCTCACTAAGCCATTCATGCGATCCATGAGCGAAGTTCAGCCGGAAGACATCGACTCCGGCGAGCACCAAATCGGTAAGGACCTCGCGTGTTGCGCTCGCCGGACCAACAGTCGCCACAATCTTCGTGCGTGCCAGACGCTGCTCTTGATATCCCTTACTGCTCATCACGACTTCCATTCGTTGATGAAGAATTGGCCGCTCGCAGCAACTTCAGTCGTTGCCTCAAACATCGAGTGAGAACTCGTCGAGCGGCCAGCGTGTGAGATCAGACCGGGATCAAACTCCGCCTGCAAGGCTTACATCCATTCGCGGATGACGTGACCTTCGATGAGGCGGACAGGCCGACCATCAGCCGCCTGAACGACCGAGTCGAGAGGAATGCCGAGTTTTTCATACAAGGTCGCTGCGATGTCGCCCGACGTGTATTGATTCTTAACAACGACTCCGCCTTCGTCATCAGTCGCCCCAAGCACGCTGCCGCCGGGAACTCCCGCTCCAGCCATGACCGCGAAGCCCGATGTCGACCAGTGATCGCGACCACTTGCCGAATTGATCTTGGGGGTACGGCCGAAGTCACTAAGCCAGAGCACCAACGTGTTGTCGAGCATGCCCTGCTGCTCTAAGTCTTCCAGCAGCACTGGTAACGCCTTGTCGACCGGCGGAATGAGATTGTCTTTCAGCGACTTGAAGTTGTTGGCATGAGTGTCCCAGCCACCCGACGTGACGGTCACAAAGCGAACGCCGGCTTGCAGCAACCGCCGAGCAAGCAAGCAGCTCTGACCGAACTTATTGCGTCCGTAGCGATCCCGGAGTCCTTCCGATTCTTCCTCAATCGCGAACGCCTTCTTAGTCGCCGGCGATGTGATCATGTTGAAAGCGGCTTGATAGCTCTCGTCGAGCGCAGCGAACTTCTCGGGTTGCAAATCGGCTTTGCGTTGGAGCTGGTCGAGCTTGGCTAATGCTTGTTGGCGACGGCTCACGCGATCCATCTTGATGCCATTGGGCGGAGTGATGTCTCGAACTACGAAGTCCTTGGCGCTGGGGTCAGCATTCATCTCGAAGGGACCATGCTCCAACCCCAACACGCCCGGCTGGCCGCCACCAAAGCGTCGATCGATGTTCGTGCCAAGTTGAACGAACGGTGGCAGAGCGCTCTTAAAGCCTTTGAAGTGACTGATGACCGAACCGTAGGTTGGATAATGCACTGCTGGATTGAACTTGCGGCCCGACATCACGAATTGGTCTGCGGTGCCGTGGCTTCCATTCTCTGGGTTCCATCCTCGTAAAACCGCAAAGCGATTCAGCTCGCGAGCCAGCGTCGGACAAATCTCGGTGAACTGCACGCCCGGCACAGCCGTGTCGATCACACCGTACTCGCCGCGGATGCTCACCGGCGCCTGCGGTTTTGGATCCAGCGTGTCATGATGTGAAACTCCACCTTGAGACCACACGAGCACGCAATTGACATCGCGACCGACGGCTTCACCTGCCGCTAGCTTCGCAGCCAACACGGACGGCAAGCTAATGCCCAGTCCGCCAAGTGCTCCGATCTGAAGAAAGCTACGACGAGTCACTCCATCGCACGTCCGAGAAAAACTGGTCATCAGGTCGAGCATAAGACTTCTCCAAGTGGGCAGAGAGGCGGAGATTGAGGAAGGATTAACTGGCGAGCGTACTCATCAAGGCAGGCAGCACGAAGCACTCGTTGTTGAGGCCACACAGCGTGCCTGGGATTCTACGGCGAGAGAGCGTTCGATCAATCGTTGTTTACTTGATCGGTCGCCGTTACGAACCAGCATCAGCCCTAAAAACCGATACCAAACCACAACGAGTCAGACTCCCGATCGTCAGATTCGGGCTGCTTGACAGTCTTCCGAGGCGATCCCTAAAACTCGCCGCGCTTCGAGGCTCGGCCTGCTTCGAAGATTGCTCGCCCCTATCGTCTAGAGGCCCAGGATCCAGGATTCTCATTCCTGTGACAGGGGTTCGAATCCCCTTAGGGGTGCTTAAGGGACTGAAGTTCGTGCTTCAGTCCCTTTTTCGTTTTCACGACGAGCATCTGCGTCGGTCGAGTTCTAAGAAGCCAGCTATTCAATTCGAGGGCTTCAGCTTCGCGAGCTTCTTCAAGACTTCTACGCCTCGCTCCAGCGTTCGCTGCTCCGACGCATACGAAATGCGGAAGTGAGTGTCCTTTGAACTGAAGACGTTGCCGGGAATGATCAGCAAGTCATGCTCGATCGCTGTCTTCACGAAGTCTGTTCCAGTGCCCCAGGGCGCCTTCACAAACAAGTAAAACGCTCCTCGTGCAGGGGCCATCTCGTAAAGGCCGCCCAATTCACGAACCATGAAATCGCGTTTTTCTTTGTACTCGGCAACAAACGGCGTGATGTCGTAGTCCATTGCAGCGAGCCCCGCCCATTGCACGGGATGAGGAGCACACACGAAGGTAAATTGCTGCAGCTTGATCATCTGCTGAATGACATGCTTGGGACCATGCACAAATCCCAAACGCCACCCTGTCATTGAATGCGACTTACTGAAGCCATCGATGACCAGCGTTTGGTCATTCCACGTGGCAGGTGTGACGAATGGACCGTCATAGCAAAACGCTCGATAGATCTCGTCGCTAAGCAATGCGATATCTTTCTCACGGCAAAGCTCCGCGAGTCCACGCATCTCATCCTCAGTAGCAACGACGCCTGTCGGATTGCCCGGACTATTGAAGAGAATGACCTTCGTCTTGGATGTAATTGCGTCGCGGACCTTATTGAGATCAATGCGAAAGTCCGGGTAGGTATCAACAAAGACAGTCTTACCCCCCGCCATTGTCGTGAGGTGCTTATACATCACGAAGTACGGGTCGAATGCAATGACTTCGTCTCCTGGATTGACGAGCGTCATTAATGCGAGCATCAGCGCTCCGCTGGTTCCACTCGCAACGAAGACCTCTCGATCCGAATGCCCCAATTCTTTCCGCACTTGCTCTTGAAGCTGCTCGCGAAGCGGACCAATACCCTGGGTCTGGCTATAGGCATTCTTGCCTTGAGCAACCGCATCATAAAGAGCGTCCTTGATTGGCTGCGGAGTATCAAAGTGCGGCTGTCCGATGCTGAGATTGATTGGATCCTTCATCTTGGCCGCGAGATCAAAAACCTTACGAATCCCAGATGCGTCAATTTGGTGCATCCGGTCGGCAATCCATCGTTCGCTCATGAGTCAGTATTACTTTCTATGCAGTTACTGCGGATTGAGTTTCCGCAAACGCCGTGAGAATTTAAGTTGCCTTGATTCGGCAGTTTACGGCTTGCCGATGCAAAACAGATGCTTTTCACCTCGAATGAAGAGCTGACCTTGGCTGGCCGCCGGAGACGCGAAAGTTGCTTCGCCGAGTTTGTTGTCAGCCAACTCCTCGTATTCAGCCGCAGCTTTCAATACCTTCGAATTGCCATCATCGTCGAGGTAGTAAACGCGATCTGGTGTCGTGATGAGCGACGCGCTGAATCGACGGCCCATGCGTTTCTGCCACTTCTGCTCTCCGCTCACGCAGTCAATACAGGTTGCAATGCCGTCATCCGCGACGATGAAGAACAGCCCGTTAATCGCCACGGGCGACGGCACATACGACACTCCATTCCGCTGGCGATGCCATTTGATATTCTCACTTTTTGTCAGATTGCCCGAGCCTCGCGGGTCGATCGCCATAATGTGCTTATCGGGAAATCCACCGGTCACGAAAACCAAATCCTTGTGATACACCAAGGATGCCACGAATTGCTCGGTCGGTCCGTCGATTACCCACTGACGAGTGCCCGTTCGAGGATCAAAGCTCGCGATACTCTTGCTTCCCGACAGCATCATTTGTGTGCGGCCGTCGATTTCTCGAATCAGCGGAGTGCAGTAACTGCGAGTGCGATTCTCGCGAGCGGTTTTCCACACGGTCTTACCCGTCGCACGCTCTAAGGCAACGAGATACGCATCGCCGTCGTGATCGCCATTGATAATGATGAGGTTCTCAAACAGCACCGGCGAACTGCAATAGCCATGCACGCTGGAGAAGATGCCTGGTCGAACCTTCCACAGCTCCTTGCCTGACACGTCATAGGCACCAACCAGCATTTCCTTTTCATGAAGAAAGCTGACGAAAACTTTTTCGCCGTCAGTGACCGGAGTACTCGAAGCCCAACTATTGAGATTGTGCTTTTTCTCCAGCGGAGACTCGTCGACGATCACTTCCCAAAGCTGCTTCCCAGTTCGACGATCGAATGCACCCAACAATCGCTTCAAGGCGGCAGTATCCGCGCCGGTTATCAGAACCAGATCATTCCAAATCACCGGCGAACTATGACCGCCATACTTCAGCTCAATCTTCCAGGCGACGTTTTCTGTGTCGGTCCATTTGACTGGCAGATTCGTCTCGACACTTGAACCGTCGCCCCGAGGCCCACGCCAACCAGGCCAGTTCTCGGCAAACGAGAAACTGGCAATAGCACTCAACAACACGGCCCAGAGCCAAGTGATGCGATTCATTGGATCTCCAAAGTTGCAGGCGGGAAGAAATCTGACGGGCGGGAGACCCTAGCGCCCGTCGTCTCGCCACTCAAGCAACGTCAGTCTTCTTTGCTGACTTTGAACACCCCGGCGACCTCCATTCGCCATTGCTTCGCCTTAGGGTCGTAAACCATCTCCCCAACTAGTTTTCGACGGTCGTTATTAAGGTCGCTCAGCGTTTCTTTGACGTCATCGTCTCCGCTACTGATATTCCACTCCAGCGACTTCGAATTCCCAAAGCGAATCACATTGCGACTGACCCGCCCTTGCACTGACACGCGATATATTGGCCTCTTCTCAGAAGTCCGAGCTTCGCGAATCTGATCAACGACAACAACAAGAGCGTAGTACGTTTCACCCTTCTCCCCAGCTTCGTTGTGAACTCGCTCATAAGCCACCCGCCCCTCAATCCATACTCGTTCGCCATTAAGTGATTCCGCAACTTCAAAAAGCCTCGAATCTGCTATCTTCAAGTTCAACGACTTATTTTCAATCTCCACCACATATCCCGTGGTATTACTACCAATGGCGTAGCTACCGCACGTCAACGTACCAACACCTTCGCCGCGCCCAATTATATTTAGCCTTTTTTTGGCTCATCGCAAAACCGTGGGGGTAACTGGTAAAGAGCGGACAGACTGGTTCAGCTGGGGTTGTGAGTTCTCAAGTCGCAACTTCAACGGAGTCCCAGAATGTCCGCTCAAGCGTTTTAT
>OMIV01000035.1 GCA_900299185.1 Planctomycetaceae bacterium | reverse complement strand
CTCGGCCACTTACTCGGCGCAACCGGCGGGAGTCGTTGCCATCGCTGCCGATGGGCTGGTGCAACCGCTCGCAGATGGCACCGCTCAAATCGTCATCAAAGCTGGAACTCAAGAACTGCGAGTGGACGTGACCGTTACTGGCCAGCAAGTGCCGCCGCCGGTTTCGTTTCAGCATGAAGTCATCCCGCTCCTCACCAAAGGACGTTGCAACTCCGGAGGCTGTCACGGAAAGGCGGAAGGCCAAAACGGATTCAAGCTCAGCCTGCTGGGTTACGACTGGTCCTCGGACTACGACGCGCTGATCAAAGAAGCCAAAGGACGAAGAGTCGACCTTGCTCATCCCGATCGCAGCATGATCTTGACCAAGGGTGGAGCGATTACTCCACATGGTGGGGGCCGCAAGATCGAAGTCGGCACACCTGGCTTCCGTCGGTTGCGTCGCTGGATCGAAGCGGGAGCACCGCGAACCATTGGCGATGAAGTGGCGATTGAGCGCATCGAAGTCGAACCAGCGAACGTCATCATGACTGCGTCGTCGACGCAGCAACTAAGAGTGACCGCGATCGACTCAATGGGAGGCCGCCGCTGCTGCACCGTCGAAGCCGATTACTTCTCGAACGCCGAGCACGTTGTCGGAACTGATACACGTGGCTTACTTCGTTCCAGCGATATCTCGGGCTCGGCCGCGATTCTGGTTCGATACCTCGGCCATGTGGCCGTTTGCCGGGTCACACTGCCGAGACCCGACACTAAGTTTGCTCGGCCTGCCGAAGAGAACTTCATCGACAAACTGGTTTGGGACCGGCTGCAAGAGCTCGGCATTCAGCCCAGCCCTCCGGCAGACGATGCCACGTTCTTGCGACGCGTGTTCCTCGACACCATCGGCACGATGCCGACGGCTGCCGAAGCACGTGCCTTCTTGACGGACACTGCGACGGACAAACGCGTGAAGCTGGTTCAAGAACTCCTGAATCGTCCCGAGTACGCTGACTTTTGGGCGATGAAATGGACCGACTTACTTAGAGCCGACAAGCTCAAGGTGACGCCGCAAGGCACCGTCGGGTTGACTCGCTGGTTGCGAAAGCAGTTCCTCGAGAACCGCCCGTATGACGAGTTCGTGCGCGAGATCATCACGGCTCAAGGCCCCGTTCAGAGCGAAGGTCCGGTCGCGTTTTATAAGTCGGTCGACACTCCTGAAGTCGCCGCTCGATCGGTCAGCCAATTGTTTCTCGGCGTCCGCATCGAGTGCGCTCAATGCCACCATCATCCTTCGGAACGCTGGGGCCAAGATGACTATGCCGGGCTTGTCGGCTTCTTTACGGGCGTCGCCACAAAGAAGTTGCCGGACGGCACCGATGCCATCGTGGCTCGCATCGGGAACGATCAGAAGCACCCGCGCACCGGGCAACTGGTTCCGGCGCGAGCTTTAGATGCCACAGACGCCGACTTCTCTCAAGTGACAGATCGCCGCCAAGTGCTCGCCGCTTGGATGACCAATGACGACAACCCATTCGTCGCGTCGGCAATTTCAAATCGCATTTGGTCGCACTACTTCGGACGAGGACTCGTGGAACCGATCGACGACCAGCGAGTCACTAACCCAGCCACCAATGAGCCACTCTTGAAGGCACTCGTCGCACATCTGCGAGAAGTGAAATACGACCTCAAAGCCTTCACGGCGACGCTGCTGAAGTCGAAGGTCTATCAACTGCAGTCCGACACCAATGATTCGAATGGGGACGATCGCCAGAACTTCTCGCACTATCCCGCCAAGCCATTGGCTGCCGAAGTCCTGCTTGACGCGATCTGTCAGACCACAGGAGTCCCTGAGAAATTCAACGGCTGGCCGCTGGGCGTGCGAGCCATTCATGTGTGGGACAACCGCATGCCGTCCTACTTCTTTCGCATCTTTGGTCGCCCCGTGAGAGCGACCGTTTGCGAATGCGAACGCAGTACGTTGCCGAGCATCGCTCAAGCCTTGCACTTGATTAACTCGCCCGAAGTCCACGCCAAACTGACGCATCGCCACGGTGTCGCTCGTAAGTTGGCAGACTCGGATCTCAGCTCAGATGCGACCGTGGAAGAACTCTTCCTTGGGACGTTATCGCGTTTCCCAACTGCTGAGGAACGATCACTCTTGAAGACGGCATTTGAAGCCGAAGGCAGCTCGCGCCGACAAGCCATCGAAGACATCTTGTGGAGCCTGCTCAATACCAAAGAGTTTCTTTACAACCACTGATGCCGCGTCCGTCTCTACTTTTCGTTCGATCTCAACGAGGACAGCCAAGCAACCTCGATGATTCAAAAACTCTCACTCGCATCCCTCTCTGCGGAGTACTTCTGGTGAAATCAGCTCGCTCGCTGTTTGTCGCGTTTCTGGTCGTGGTCTCAATGTGGGCTGCCATCAACCTGCCTCAAACCACTCCGACCGCCAAGGCCAATGCCCAAGTACTGCGAGCAACCGGCGAGTTGCAGTGGTTCAAAGGCAACATGCATACGCACTCGCTGTGGAGCGACGGCGATGACTATCTGGAATCCATCGCGCTGTGGTATCGCGAGCACGACTATCAGTTCTTGGTCTACACCGACCACAACACCTTGGCCGATCGCGAACGCTGGGTGGATGTGTCGAAGAGCAAAGGCGGCAAAGAGGCACTGGAGAAACTGAAGCAGAAATTCCCCGAGGGTTGGGTGACAGAACGCACCACCGCCGAAGGCAAGATCGAAGTCAAACTCAAGACGTTTCTGGAAGTGGCAGAGCGGTTTAACAACCCCAGTAAGTACCTCTTGGTGCAAGGCGAGGAAGTCACTGATTCATTCGGCAAAGCTCCCATTCACATGAATGCGTCGAACGTCAAAGAGTTGGTTGTACCTCGTCACGGCATGAGCATCGCCGAAACCATCCAGAACAATACCGACGCGTTGATCTCGCAACGCGAGCGCACCGGCCAGCCCATGATGATCCATTTGAATCATCCCAATTTTGGTTGGGGCATCACGGCTGAAGACCTCATGCGTGTCCGCGGCGAGAACTTCTTCGAGGTCTACAACGGACACCCCGGAGTGAAGAATTCGGGTGACGAACAACACGCTTCGACGGAGCGCATTTGGGACATCATCAATACGCGAAGGCTGACGGAGTTTGAATTGCCGCTGCTGTACGGTCTCGCGACGGACGATGGTCACAACTATCACAAGATTCCCAGTCGAGCCGCAGAACCGGGACGAGGTTGGGTCGTCGTGTTGGCTCCGCAACTTCATGCCAATGCACTCGTCGATGCCATGGAACACGGCCGGTTCTACTCATCCAGCGGCGTGGCATTGGAGTCTGTCACAAGCTCACCAGAGGGACTTCAAATCAGCGTGAAGACCACGGCCGATACGACCTATCAAGTGGACTTCATCGGCACTCGAAGAGGATTCGATCCAAAGCACGAACCCGTACTCGATAAAGACGGGAAACCACTGCGAGTGACCGAGCGTTACAGCGACGACATTGGCAAGGTTCTCGCCACCGTCGAAGGACCGAACGCGAGCTTTAAGTTCTCGGGCGATGAGCTTTACGTGCGGGCTCGCATCACGTCCTCGCGCAAGCATCCCAATCCATCCGAAGTCGGTGAATTCGAGAGAGCGTGGACTCAACCCGCCTTAGGCCCCGGCGCAAAGAAGCAGGCTCAGTAGCCACATTGCAATTGCGGGCTTCGCGTTGCTTACAAGTCCAGCTTGTCGAGATCGTCCATCAGGTCATCGAGTTCGTCGCGCGGCCCGCATTGCTTATGTCGCTTTTTGACACCAACCGTAAGTCCGACGGCATCGCGACCATCTCGGACGAGTTCGATGTCGCGTTCGCGCGCCGCAAGTTCGAGCGGATCCGGTGCGCCAAAGAGTTGCGAAAGATCGATTTTGAGACTCGTAACCTCGCCCGAAGCTCCGGCAATTTCAGGCTGCTTGTGTTGCGGAAAGATGATCGCGTTCGCAGGGCAAACGCGGCTGCAGGCCGGGCAACCTTTCTTACAGTTGTCTTGAGTCTCAACAAGAATGCGGTCTAGCTCATCCACGCCGTAGACGCCGAACAAACAGAAGTCGATGCACTCCATGCAATTGGTGCAGCGACTGTAATCAATGACGGGATACCAGCGTCGCTTCACGCCTTCTTCGGCATCAGCAACAGAGTGTCCGTTGTTTGGTGTTGGTGCTGGAGCCAGCAACTCTTGGGGATTCAGATACCGCTGCAGTTGGTCTTTATTCGGATCGCCCTGAATCCAATCCATAAGACTGACAGTCTTCTGATTGGTCTCAGCCAGGATACGGCGGATCTCTTCGAGATAAACTTGCGGATCAGACGACGCCTTCAGGTCCGCGCAATAGATGAACCGATTCGGAACGTTCAGCGCGCCGATACCCGTTGAGTCAACGTCCTGCGGTTCATCATCCCCCTCATCATCATCGTCGCTCTTGAGGAGTACGGTGCCCTCTTTGCCCTTCACGCCCGCGCGGTCCAACGTCCATCGAATTGCTCGCGGATAAAGCCAACCGAGCACCAGCAGGTTGCCTGGAACGCCTTTCAAAAACAGCATTCCAGAGTGGTCGTGCCCTAAGTCGTACAGGTTAGGAACCAGCGAGACATCAACGTCGGGCTCAAGCATGCACGCCAACGCCAGGTCCTCTTCCAGCTTTCGCTTGGCAGGGTTCTTACCTTGATGCTGCGAGATCACGACGGTGAGTTTCTTGCCAGACATTTGCGGAATGCTCCGTGATATCTCTTTGAACTAGCTCGTTGCTCGGTACGCCACCTTGAGTCTGCTGACGCGGATAAGTCGACATTGAGATCTGCACTACGACTCGTTGGCTTGCCCCTTCAACACACGCTGCGTCTGCTCCCACGTGCTTTCAAGATGACGCACATATTCTTCGGGAGTGAGCGGTGTCTCAGAGGTCTCGAACGAGTACAGCCAGCCTTTGCCGTAACCATCCGTGTTGATCGCCGACGGATCACTGAGAAGGTCTGGGTTGAACTCAATGACTCGCCCTTCAAACGGTGCGAAGAGAGCCGAGACCGCTTTAGAGCTTTCGATCTCTCCAATCTCTTGCTTATGTCGAACGTGAGTACCGGGATCGATGGACCAATCGAGAAAGTAAACGTCTTTCAAGAGTCGCACCGAGTAGGCAGTGAAGCCGACGTGAAACAGATCGCCGACCGGTTTGAGCCACAAATGGTTCTTGGAATAGAGCCGATCGCTCGGAACTCGAGCTTCGTACTTACCCATTGCGAACACGAGGTCGGAAGACATGGCGAGGAGTTATTGGGGTTGGCGGCAAGCAGTGCGATTAGCAGTTGATGCCCAACGCTAGCGCATTATGAAAGCCCGAAGTTCAACGCTATGGTCTACAGCTGGAACATTGGAGGGCAATCGGGAGCAGGATCGGTGGGGCGGGAGTAGAGAGCACGATCGAGTGCGATGCAACTCGCGCCGTGCTTCTGCGACACACTCGTGGGCTCGATTGCGAAGGCATCTGACCGCCCTATACTTCCGCCTGTTTCTGCGATCCGAGTAAGTTTTACTCGGTCATTTTCGGGCACGTTTCGCCCCATGAAATTGGCACCTCTGATCTGCGAAGGAGCTGACCTTGAAGTGGTTGCTCAACGCCCTTTCTTCCTCCGTTGGGAGGAAGTTTGTGATGGCGATCACCGGCCTTCTGCTGTGTGGCTTTCTCGTTGTCCACTTGGCCGGAAACCTGCTCCTACTCGTCGGAGCCGACGCCTACAACGACTATGCCCATAAGCTCCACTCGCAAGGTCCCTTGCTCGCAGTGGCTGAAGTCGGGCTGTTTGGTCTCTTCATCATTCACATCGTGTTGGCCTTCAAGCTGACCGTCGGCAACAAGCTCGCTCGCGGGCAAGGCTATGCGGTGCAGCAGGCCAAAGGTGAAGGTGACGGTTTCGGCTTCGGTCGGCCCGATACTTGGATGGCGGTCTCAGGAGCGGTCGTGCTGGGTTACATCGTCCTGCACTTGATCGACTTCAAACTCCAGTTGCGAAGCGACATCGCCTACGAAGGACTGACTCCTTTCGATAAGGCGCTTGCGATCCTCAAGACGCCGTTGTCAGCGATCGGCTATCTCTCCGGGTTTGTGTTCCTTGGATTGCACCTGATGCACGGTGTGCCGAGCCTCTTTCAAACGCTGGGCATCAATCACAAGAAGTACAACAACCTCATTCGCATCGCCGGGTTGTTGTTTGTGATTGGACTGGTTGTTGGCAATGCAGTGCTCGTCGGTTGGGCGAATACGCGACCGAGTTCGAAGGCTGCACCTGCAAACGATGAGGCTCACATCGCTCCGCCAGTAACGAAAACTACTGAGGCTGAAGAGGCCACTTCAAAGACGGACGAAGCTGCGACTGCTAAAGGTGAGCAGTCCGGAGGCACTGCTGCCGCTGAGAAGCCGGCAGAGGCCGATAAGAAGATGTAGTCGAGACATGACGCAGCTCGATGCTCACTCGCCGCTGCGATTCGAAACGATCTCCCTCAATAAAAATACTGCCGCCCGACTTTGGGCGATGGCCTTGATGGATCAGGAGTGACTCCGATGTTCAAAGTCGCTGATACCCCACTCGACGGCAAAGTGCCCGGCGGGCCGATCGCCCAGAAGTGGGATAAGCACAAGGACAATCTCAAGCTCGTCAGCCCGACCAATAAGCGCAAGTACGATGTCATCGTCGTCGGCACGGGTCTCGCAGGCGGAGCGGCAGCGGCCTCGCTCGGCGAACTGGGCTACAACGTCAAAGCATTCTGCTTTCAAGACTCGCCGCGCCGGGCTCACTCGATCGCCGCTCAGGGCGGTATCAACGCCGCGAAGAACTATCCCAATGACGGTGACAGCATTTGGCGTTTGTTTGCGGACACTGTGAAGGGTGGCGACTGGCGCGCCCGCGAAGGCAACGTCTATCGGCTGGCTCAACTCAGCGCGAACATTATTGATCAATGCGTCGCTCAAGGCGTTCCGTTCGCTCGCGAGTACGGCGGGTTGCTCGGCAACCGCACGTTCGGCGGATCACTCGTCAGCCGCACGTTTTACGCGAAGGGCCAGACGGGACAGCAATTGCTGCTCGGGGCGTACTCGTCGCTGATGCGGCAAGTCGGGCTCGGCAAAGTGAAGATGTTCCCGCGCCGCGAGATGGTTGATCTGATCGTCGTCGACGGAGTCGCTCGGGGCATCGTCGTTCGCGACATGGTGACCGGTAAGTTCGAGACTCATACCGCTCATGCCGTTGTGCTTGCGACCGGCGGCTACGGCAACGTCTTCTATCTGTCGACGAACGCAAAAGGCTGCAACGTGACCGCCGCATGGCGTGCTCATCGCCGCGGAGCCTTCTTCGGCAATCCTTGTTACACGCAGATTCATCCGACCTGCATCCCGGTCAGCGGCGATTATCAATCGAAGCTCACGCTCATGAGCGAGAGTCTCCGCAACGACGGTCGCGTTTGGGTGCCGAAGAAAAATGGCGATCACCGCTCTCCTGAGCAGATCCCTGAAGACGAGCGCGACTACTACCTCGAACGCCGCTATCCGACTTACGGCAACATGGTGGCGCGAGACGTTGCCTCTCGCGCTGCGAAGTTGGAATGCGATCAAGGTCGCGGAGTCGGTGAGAGTGGCTTGTCGGTCTATCTCGACTTCCAGAAAGCGATCGAACGAGACGGCGAGCCGGCGATTCGGGCTCGCTACGGCAATCTCTTCCACATGTATGAAAAGATTACAGCCGAGAACCCCTACAAAGTACCGATGAGAATCTACCCCGCAGTCCACTACACGATGGGCGGCTTGTGGGTTGACTACAACTTGCAGAGTTCCGTCCCCGGCCTCTTCGTGCTGGGCGAAGCGAACTTCTCTGATCACGGTGCAAACCGGCTCGGTGCTTCGGCACTGATGCAAGGATTGGCCGACGGCTACTTCATCATCCCTTACACGATCGGCGATCACCTTGCGAAGAACAGCAGCAAGCTGACGAAGATCGGCGACGATCATCCGGCAGTGAAGCAAGCTCTCGCCGATGCTGAAGGCCGCGTTCGGTCGATCCTCAAGATCAACGGCTCGCAGTCAGTTGACAGCATTCATCGACAGCTCGGCACGATCATGTGGGACAAGTGCGGTATGGCTCGTAACGCCGCCGGACTGAAGCAAGCTCAGCAAGAGATCCGTGCTCTGCGTGATGTGTTCTGGAAGGACGTCCGAGTGCTCGGGTCGGGCGATGTGCTCAATCAGAATCTGGAGCAAGCCGGTCGCGTCGCGGACTTCTTGGAGTTCGCTGAGTTGATGGTGATCGACGCGCTACATCGCGAAGAGTCGTGCGGCGGTCACTTCCGCGAGGAACATCAGACCGACGACAACGAAGCGAAGCGCGACGACGACAAATTCTCGTATGCCGCCGCATGGCAGTTCACGAACGTCGGCGACGAACCCATTCTCAACAAAGAGCCGCTCTCCTTTGAAAACGTGCCCTTCATGACGAGGAGCTACAAGTAATGGCCGGTCGAGGTATGAATCTGACGCTGAAGATTTGGCGGCAAACCAGTCCGAGCGCCAAAGGCGAGTTTCAGACTTACCGTCTGAGCAATGTCTCGCCCGACATGTCGTTCTTGGAAATGTTGGACGTGCTCAACGAGCAATTGATCCAGCAGGGCGAAGAGCCGGTCGCGTTCGATCACGACTGCCGCGAAGGCATTTGCGGCATGTGCAGCCTGATGATCAACGGGCAGGCGCATGGTCCTGATCGTGAAACGACGACTTGCCAACTTCACATGCGCCGCTTCAAAGACGGTGACACGATCGTCATAGAACCGTGGCGTGCGCGAGCATTCCCAGTGCTGCGGGATCTCGTCGTCGACCGCTCGGCCTTTGATCGCATCATCTCGGTCGGCGGCTTCGTTTCGATCAACGCGGGCAACGCTCAAGACGCGAACTGCTTGCCGGTTCCGAAGCAGAATCAAGAGAAGGCGATGGACGCCGCCGCCTGCATCGGCTGCGGAGCGTGCGTCGCCTCCTGCAAGAACGCCTCCGCGAGCTTGTTCGTCAGCGCAAAGGTTTCCCAACTGGCCCTCTTACCGCAGGGTCAACCTGAAGCCGCGCGACGCGTCGTCAAGATGGTCGCACAGATGGATAAAGAAGGCTTCGGATCTTGCACCAACACCTATGAGTGCGAAGCGGCCTGTCCGGCGGGCATCTCGGTCTCAAACATCGCGCGCATGAACCGCGAGTACCTGAAGGCGACATTCCTGTCGGAAGAGGGTGTCTAACGAAGCAGGCTTCAATCGACCTTAACAACGGCCGCCAGCGATCCAGGGATAGACTCCCGCTTCGCTGACGGCCGTTCTTGTTTCTTTCGGTCAGCGCGATTTCTACGTTGTCGTTCAAATCGTCCTTAAGAACTCCAACGTCTGCTGCATGTCGGCATGAAAAGGAGCTTCGAACTCCATCGATGCGCCGCTCATCGGATGCTTGAACGCCAACCGAAATGCGTGAAGCGCCTGTCGCTCGATCAGCACTCGCGATGCATCTGCGGGTCGGTTTGCACCTCGCGGCAGGACGTCATTAACCATTACTGGAGAGCGGCCGCCATACAGGGAGTCCGCTAACAACGTGTTTCCCAGCGACTGCATGTGAACTCGCAGTTGATGCGTGCGTCCGGTCTTCGGCAAGAGTCGCACGTAGGTGGCTCTTGGGAACCTTTCCAGCACCTCGTATCGAGTCACTGCTTCACGAGAATTCCCGCCCGGCTCGCACACCTGCATTTTCTCGCGATTACGAGGATCGACACGCAGGTGGGTCTCAATCAGGCCGCTGTCGAACTTGACCTCGCCCCATGCCAGAGCCCGATATTCCTTGGTCACTTCACGAGCTTCAAATTGGGCACTTAGCCGTCCATGAACTTGGTTGTCCTTGGCAATGACAATGACACCGGTCGTATCTCGATCAAGTCGATGAACAATTCCAGGCCGCAGCTTGCCGGCAACGTCGCTAAGGTTGTTGAAGTGAAACTGAAGCGCTCCAGCTAACGTCCCTCGATAGTTCCCCTTCCCCGGATGAACGATCATGTCGGCGGCTTTATTGATCACTATCAAGGACTCGTCCTCATACAAGATTTCGAGTGGAATGTTTTCCGGCGGAAGCGTCTCGTCTGCAGCTTCCGGAAGCCGAACGCTCAAATGGTCGTTGACCTTGAGGCGTCTCCCAGCTTTGACTGAAACGCCATTGACTTGGATTGCCCCCTGCTCAACTGCCTTTTGAAACGCGGCTCGGCTGTAATTTGGATACAGACGAGTCAAGTAATGGTCGAGCCGCCAACCATGTGCCCGAGCTTCGAGGGTAAGTGTTACGGTTTCTGATGAAAGAGATTCGGACATCGGAACCTTGAGAGTTTCAGGAAACGATCACGGGTTAAGGCAGAGTTCGGCAACGTAACTGGAAACCCCCAGCAACTCGAACATCCTCCCGAATGCCACCCCAGCAATTCTTCGATGTTTTGGAGAATGGGCGGCTTCTCAGGGCTCGTATTTGGGATCTCTGGAGCATGTCCACCGCAGAATCGACGCCATGCCCCATCTAATTCTATGTTTAGATTGCTCCGTAGAACGGATCTGCATGAGGCAATGCAAATTTCGATCAACAAGTGATGCATTCAATCGCGGCACAAAGACCAAAAGCAGTCGAAAATTCAAAGTTTTTCGCTACGTCAGGGTGCTGAAAACTGTCGCGAATTCTCGACTCAGATCAACTAATTAAAGGTGGCGAAGATTCGTCACGCGATCACTCGATTTGTTGCGGAATGCCGCTGACGACCGCATTCATTATGCAGGAGGGTAACCCTGCTATATCGCGTCAACGGGAGGTCCGATACCTACGAGCGTGAAGCAAGATGCTGAGATCTTGCGGCGTAATACCTAACCGCTACTGGAGCGGGGCGCGAGCGAATTCGGGTGTCGCGGCGTGAACAACGGAAGGCCACCAATGTTCGATGGACAACAGAAACCGATCACAATCGGAATTGTAGAAGCACTTGAAGCAACCGAATTCGCCCTCAGCACGCTGTTCAACAACCAGCCTGAGATGCAAGTCGTTACCACAGCGCGAGACGGCGAGACCGGACTTCGCGCTCTTATTGAACATCGACCGAGAATTGCAGTTGTCGAGATCGATCTTGAGAATCGCTCGGGATTCGAAATCGCCGGAGATCTCGCGATGCGCCAGCGAGAAACCAAAGTCATCCTGTACTCCGTTGCTATGCCGGACATCTATGTTGATCAAGCTCTTCGCACGAAGGTCGCTGGTTACGTTCTCAAGACAGATACGCTGGCTAATCTTGTGATTGCGGTCCAGAGAGTTGCCAATGGAGGAACGTTCTTCTCAGAGCAGATCCGAGAACGAATCACCCTGGATCCAATATCCGGCCAGATGAAAACTCAATGCGAAAGTCGATTGGCGACACTCAGTGATCGACAAATTGAGGTACTTCGCAACTTGGCAATCGGCCTCAGCGTAAAAGACGTCGCAAAAAAGATTCACATTTCGGTGAAAAGCGTGGACTCTCACAAGTACCGAATCATGCAGGCCCTTGAGATCCACGATCGAGTCGACCTGGCTCGCTATGCAATTCGTGAGGGTCTCGTCTGTCCCTAGTCGTCTTCTTGACTTCCCGCGAAGTCATCACATGACTGCGGATACTTCGCTGCCAACCTTCACTGAAGGGCCGATTCATGCGACCTCGTACTGACTTCTATACCCACTGCCCGAAGTGTGAGTCGAAAGTTCCACTCTCACTGGCATCAAAACTTCAAGCTGGTCGAGCTGGTTGTAGCTGCGTCTTCTCGGCATGCCGCAACGAGTGGATCTGCATCCAAGAGTGGATCTACAGAATTCAGCCAACCCCGCTGCCCATTGTTCCGCAGATGCAACCTGCACCCGCTGCGACAATCGCTCAACCGATTATTCACGGTCCAGCACCTATTCCTCGACCACATCTCGCCGTCGGAGCACCATTGACGGCTCCTCATGGAGCATCATCGAGCGGTGTCCCTCAGCCGCATGCGTGGAACTGGGAACGTCAGCAAGCTCCGCGTTTTGCTGTAGGAACAAGCGCCATGCCAGATCGCAGCGAATTCTCAAATCGCTAACTCAGCTCGCTCGATTGCCATAAATAAACGACCTCAATTCAGCCTCGAACTTGCAGCAAAATGCTTCAAGTCCGAGGCGGTTTTGTTATGAACTATAAACATCGAAACGGAGTAGCGCGGGCTAATTACTCGGCTCGATGCGAAGTTCAACGTTAGCTGGCCATCGCTAACTTAAGGTCGTGCTCAACCATCATGCGAACGAGTTCTTCGAAGGGGACTCGCGGACTCCAACCAAGTTGCTTGCGAGCTTTGCTCGCATCTCCTCTCAAGATGTCGACCTCTGCCGGACGCATGAATTGCGGGTCGATTTCGACATGGTTCTGCCAGTCGATCCCGACGCATCCAAAGGCGACTTCTAAGAACTCTCGCACCGAGTGTGTCTCACCCGTTGCGATGACGTAATCGTCAGGCTGCGACTGTTGTAACATTAACCACATGGCTTCGACGTAGTCTCCAGCGAACCCCCAATCGCGCCGGGCATCGATGTTTCCAAGTTTCAGTTTGTCTTGTCTGCCAAGTTTGATTTGAGCCACGGCTCGGGTGATCTTGCGAGTTACGAACGCTTCGCCGCGTCGAGGTGACTCGTGGTTAAAGAGAATCCCGTTTGAAGCATGTAAGCCATAAGACTCGCGATAGTTGATAGTCTGCCAATACCCATAGACCTTCGCGCATGCGTAAGGACTTCGAGGATGGAACGGCGTCCGCTCTGTTTGCGGCGTCTCGGCGACTTTGCCAAACATCTCGCTCGAAGAAGCCTGATAGAACCTGACTTGGTTTCCGCCGCGTTTTTCGTACTGTCGGATCGCTTCAAGCACCCGCAACACACCCACTCCGGTGACATCAGCGGTGTAGACCGGCAGGTCGAATGACAACTTCACATGGCTCTGAGCCGCCATGTTATAGAGTTCATCAGGCTGAGCTTGCTCCAAGATCGATAGCAAGTTGCTGCCGTCTGCGAGATCTGCGTAATAGAGCCGCTCACCAGCCTCACCAATCCCCGGAGCTCGGCACGGCAAGATGCCATGCACTTCGTAGCCTTTGGATGTCAGTAGTTCCGTGAGATAGCGACCGTCTTGGCCAGAGATGCCCGTAATCAATGCTCGTTTCGGCATGGGAGAGACTCAAAAGTAGATGCGTTATTCGAAGTAGCAAGATGACGAACGGATTCGTCACAACGCAGAAAGTACCGACAAGCAGATGGTCGAGGGAGTCGACCGCCACCATCACCAATCAGCATGAATGGTGCTTAGATCGATTGAGCAACAAGGAAGAGGATGACTCCTGCATAAACCCCAGCAGCAAGATCATCCGACATGATGCCCAGCCCATCCGGCAGTTCCTCAAGACGACGACACGGCCAGAACTTTAGGATGTCAAAGAATCGGAAAAGAACGAAGCCTGCGATCGCCACAGTCCAATTATGAGGCTTCGTGCTGAAAGCCAACGTTGGCAGGTAAACAATCCAAAAGGCCGAGATTTCGTCGTAGACCACAGAGCCCGGATCGTACTTTCCCAGTACGCGTGCTGCGCGAGTACAAATGGGGATACCAAGCATGATGAAGGGCAACGCCACTGTGATCACGATCGGGAGCGTCCATTTGGCAATCAGCCAATAGAGGGCGATTCCCCAGAGACTTCCAAAAGTTCCCGGAGCCCAGGGCACGAAGCCCACGCCAAGCCCTGTCGCTAACACGACAGCCAGGCGATCGAGATTTGAGTTGCGAGGTTCCGACATACGGACTCCGAAATGAGAAAAGGCGAGCCGCCCATTGAACGACTCGCCTTCGTAATATCCAGCGACGACTTAACGTCTGCTTAGCACTCTTAGAGCAACGACTTCACGCGCCCCAAGAACTCGCGATTGGTTGGGAACTTGTCGAGCGTCTTTGTCAGATGCTCCATCGCCTCAACCGGACTCAGCGAAATCAAGCTGCGACGCAGCATGGTCACGCTTTCCAGAATGTCCTCGTCGAAGAGCTTTTCCTCGTGACGAGTCCCTGAGCGAGTGATGTCGATCGCCGGCCAGACGCGCCGATCAGCGAGATCACGACTCAGCACCAACTCCATGTTTCCGGTGCCCTTGAACTCTTGGAAGATGACTTCGTCCATCTTGCTACCAGTATCGATCAGGGCCGTCGCGACGATCGTCAGCGAGCCACCACCGTCAAACTGGCGAGCAGTACCGAAGAGCTTCTTGGGAATATCAAGCGCTTTAACACTCAAACCCCCCGTCATCGTCCGCGACTCATATCCACCGCCGGTCCACTTGTTGAAAGCACGAGCCATGCGAGTGATAGAGTCCATCAGAATGAAGACATCCTTGCCCATCTCAGCCATGCGTTTGCCACGCTCAATGATGAGCTGACTGACTCGCACATGGTTTTCAACTTCGAGATCCATAGATGATGCGACGACCTCGCCTTTTACTCGACGACGCATCTCGGTGACTTCTTCCGGACGTTCATCAACCAAGAGCACCATCAAATGCAAATCAGGATGGTTATGGCTAACCGAGTCCGCGATGTCTTGCAGCAGCATCGTCTTGCCGGTCCGAGGCGGAGCAACGATGAGTGCTCGTTGCCCCATGCCAACAGGAGTGACCAGATCCATGACGCGCATCGTCACGGGCTTTGTTCCGCGTTCCAGACGAATCTGGCGATACGGAGTCACCGGAATTTGCTCATCAAACGGCGTGAACTTCTGCCACTCTTCCAGCGATCGGCCATCAACGAGAATGATCTCCTTGAGTCGCGGCCCCTGATTACGAATTCCGGCTCCAATTTCAGCGCGAAGCAACACACCTTCACGAAGCTTGTTCTTCTCAACAAACGAGCTTGGAACAAATGCGTCGGACTCTTGAGCCACGTAGTTCTTATTGGGATCTCTCAAGAAGCCGTAGCCCTTGGGATGCATCTCGAGCACGCCCTCGATAATGCCCTCAATAACTTCACCAGCTGGTGCGATACTCCGTTGGCGACGACGTGACCCGCGAGGATCTCGTTCGAAATCACCACCACGGTCGTAATCGTTTCCTCGATCTTGCCGCGGCTGATGCGGACGCCCTTGAGGACCACGCCCCCGACCACCGCGTCCTGGACCGCCCTGACTGTCACGATACCCGCCGCGCGGTCCACCACCACCACCGCCGCCACCATATCCGGGACCGGGCTGTTGGTAACCGCCCTGTTGAAAATTGTTAGGCCCACCCCCACCCGGACGACGACGACGACGACGACGACGACGACGTCTTGGTTCACCGTCACCACCATCATCATCGAAGAACTCGCCTTCTCCACCTTCCGCCTGCAAGTCGCGAACGTCTTGAACTTCCGAATCAAACCGGTCGGACTGCACATCGTTCTGATCGAAGCGGTCTTCTCGTTCATCAGTGCGATAGTTGCGAGCTTCCAAAGGATTTCGCGGACGCCGAGGACCACGCCCTCGTCCACGACGGTTGCGATCAAATTCGCCGTCTTCACTTCGTGGTCGATCACTCTCAAAGGATGCGCCGCCATCCTGTGATCGTTCTTCGCCATTCCCTCGGTCATCGCCGAACTCACGGTTGTCTTCTCGCGAGCGACCTTCGGAATAATTCCGACCGTCGTCACGAGCACGGTTTTCTCCATAAGGGCGAACATCATCGCGAGGCCGACCTCGGCCGTATCGCGGTCGTCGATTGTCGTACGATCGCTCACCACGACGGTCGTCGTAGTCTCGAGGTGCCGGACGTCGCTCACCAAACTCAGAATCACTACGCCGATCATCGCTACTCGCGTCAGAGCCGCGATTCGATTCAAAATCTCGACGGCCCGAGTCGTCACCAACATCGCGAGCAACAGGTCGGCGTTCATCAGGCTCACGTTCTTGCCGCGGTTCTGGAACATCAACTGGTCGTTCTTCAGAAACTGCTCTAGTGCGACTCGTTCGCGTCCGAGTTGGGCGTCGAGTCTCGACAGCTTCGACTGGAGCTTCGACTGGCGCGGGAACAACAGTTTCAGCAGCCTCTTCTTCCGTTGCACGGCGGCGAGTCGCAACTTTGCGACGCCGAACCGTGGAAGCAGGCTTCTCTACAGGTGCAGAATCATCACCCTCGTCAAAAATCACATCAGACGCATCGTCACGAGTAACTTCCGATACAGACGATGTCGCAGATTCTTCAGATCGAACACGACGACGCGGACGGCTGCTTCTTGTCGAAGACTCAGACCGAGGCACAACCATAAGGTAGTTCCAGCAAACAATGAAAATTGAGTGACGTGACACACAAAACAGCGTTGCCACATCGAACATAAGAGAGTCGCAAAAGCGACTCAAAAGTGCGGTCATTAATCGAGAACCGCAACAATCCTGCTCACAAACACAATCCCTGCAGTGAGTCTGGAATTGGCCAACAGCAATGGCCGACGAAAGAGGTCATCCATTCCTAGGGAACGCGGCTACCGGGATCCGCAAACTACAACAGGCGGGGATTCGAGGTTCAAAACACGACTGACCGTGTGCCCAAAACCCATGCCCCCTCACAACAAGCCAGCTCCATCGAGCCAGTAAAACCGCTCGTCCGACAGACGGCACGAGCATCACATTCAATCAATCTCACCAAACGCCGAATTGGCGGCAGTAGACTCGCCAGCCTGTTCAGCGTTCGCGGCAAGACAAATCTCGGCACTCATCGAGCACCGATCTACCGGCCCGAATTACATTTCCGATGTCTGCCAAGAAAGCGTCCGCGACGTCATGCGGATAACTAAAAAAGAGTTGGCAGAAACGCGGTGTCTTGGGCTGGCCAACCGTTGGAATTCATCTCCCGAACTCAGCCATTTCCGGTGCGAACAACTGATTCAGGGAGGCATCGCAACTCAGCGGTCGCCGTGGATCTTATCGGTGAGCCTAGTTGTGTCAATTCATCTCTCAAAGCTCCAAGACCATCTCTAAGCCAGGTGTTATGAGGCAGACGATCTTGCTCGAACCGATGAACGTCGTTGTGATTCCCGCCCGATCCTGTCCCATCGGCTGAGGTCCGGCCAATTGTTGAAAGCTCGCAAATGGCGGCCTCGACTTGTAACTCCCGACCAACGACCTCAGCCCTCTCCGCTCAGAAAGTTTGCACGATGAATTTTGCCTTGGTCATTCCCGACGGACCCGCAGACGAGCCACAACCAAGCCTCGGAAACAAGTCACCGCTTCAAGCTGCCAACATTCCGCACATGGATGAAATCGCCCGAAGCGGAGTTGTCGGTCGAGCGAACCATGTTCCGATAAGCATGCCGTCTGGCAGCGATGTCGGCACGATGAGTCTCTTTGGATACGACCCACTCGCTTACCACACCGGTCGAGCCCCACTGGAAGCCGCTGCACAGGGGATCGAACTCGGCGATGGTGATTGGGCGGTACGCTGCAATCTGGTGACGGTGCTCGATGACGTCATGAAGAGCTTCACGGCCGAGCAAATCCCTAACGACCTCGCCAAGCATTTGATCTCGCTCCTGCAACACGATCATTGCGGTGACGAACATTGGAAGTTCTTCAACGGAGTCAGCTATCGCAATCTGCTGATTTACCGGTCACGAGGCGTCCCAGCTCCGTTCACAACAGCGACTCAATCGACGCCGCCACACGACATCACCGACCAACCGATCGCTGGGTACCTTCCAACCGGACCGGGATCTGACGTGCTGTTGGAGTTCATGGAACGCAGCAAACCGTTGTTCGCGAATGACGATCAAAACAAGGCTCGGATCGCCGCTCATGGTATCTCGGCGACTCAAACCTGGTTGTGGGGAATGGGAAGTCGACCGAGCTTCCAGAACTTCGCCGAACGATTTGGCGTGAAGAGTGCCGTCATCACCGCAGTCGACCTCCTGCGAGGCATCGGTCGATTGCTCGGCTGGGACGTGATCAACGTTCCGACGGCCACGGGATATCTCGACACGGACTATGCGGCGAAAGGACGTGCGGCCATCGAGACGTTGAAGACGCACGATTTCGTCGTTGTTCACGTCGAAGCTACCGACGAAGCATCGCATGAAGGCAACGCGGCGGCCAAAGTCGAAGCACTCCAACGCATCGATGCCGACATCGTTGGTCCGCTGCATGCGGCGATGAAGCAAATGGGCGAATATCGAATTCTCGTTTCGCCCGATCACCCGACCTTCTTGCGGACCAAAACGCATAGCCACGGCTTCGTCCCGGTGGCGGCCTGCGGGTCAGGGATCTCCGCCGATTCAGCAGCAACCTATGACGAAGCCACGGGAGATGCCTCTGCATTGGTCTTTGAGAAAGGCCATGAACTCATGCCGTGGTTCATGAAGCGATAAGCCGCCCCAGAGGTTTCCTCTATCGCGATGGCTCGTCGCGATAGAGCCCGTGCTGTGCGATGTATTCTTCGACCGCGCGAGGAACCATGAAGCGGACACTCTGGCGATGTCGGATTCGCTCGCGGATTTCGGTCGCCGATAAAGCCACACCTGGCATGGTCACAAAGCGGACTCGCGGCACAATGCTCGGAGCCAGTCCCTTCAGGAATTCTTCTGACTTCTGAGTTCCTCGATTCACCGCGACGAGCGTCGCCAACTGCGCGATTCGCTCGGGTTGTCTCCATGTTGGAAGGTCTCGCAGCGAATCTGCTCCCATGAGGAAAAACAGCGTCGACTCGGGCTGTTGACTCTTCACCACAGCCAAAGTGTCCACAGTCCAAGAAGTCTCCTCGCGGTCCAGTTCCAGCGTCTTCACCTGAAACTGCCGATGCCCTGCCACGGCAAACTTCAGCATCTCGACACGATGTCGCCCCTCGGTCAGATCTAAGTCTTTATGCGGTGGCCTGCGAGTCGGCACAAACCAAACTTCGTCGAGCTGGCATTGTTCGCGACACATCTCGGCCAGCAAAAGATGTCCGTAGTGCACGGGGTCAAAGGCCCCGCCGTAGATGCCAATACGCATAAACTCAGTCTCGAAAGATTCGTGTAATTGCTCTGACAGCTCGATCCGATTCGATCACCTCAGCGTTCTCTGCTTCCCTGCCGTCATGCTCGTCCATATCAGGACATTGAGCACGACAGAGAAGCCGAGAACACCGATGTCAGTTGCAGCGATATCATCGAGAGTCGGTGGCTCAGTGCGTTGAACCGTGTGGCATGAAAACGCACTTCTTCAACGCTATGCGTTGCGGCATTGAGCCCTCGCGAATCCAGTCGCTCCACATCCAACGATTGCAGGCGGCTACTTAAGTACGCGGTCTTGTTCGAGCCGATCCATTCGCTCATGCAACTTCTTCACGAGCTGCTTGAGTTCATGCAATTGATCTTCCACACCAGCACGGTGCTCGTCGCCATCTCGTTCTTTGCCACGTTGCTCGCTTTCTTGTAGTCGCGACTGATGCAGCAGGATCTCTTTGGCATGACGATTCAGTCCTTCCGCCACGTCTGCAAGACCCGCCGCATGAAAATGCTCTGCGGCCTCATGCATGTGTTGCACGGCGATCTTCACCCGCTCGATTCGCTCACCACCCTCCGAACGCAGTGATCGTTGCAGTTCCGCGATCTCCCGCTTGATGCGTCCAGCCTCTTCATGCTGACCAGCTTCAACGTGCTTCTTCAAAGCTTGATGAAGCTCATGCATGCGCCGTTCGAACTTCTCTGCACTTGGCAACGGACGTTTCGCGTGGACTTCGAGATCACGCTTTTTCTCCTCACGAGCCTTCTCGGAATCGCCTTCCTTCTTTCGTTCGGCAGCACCTTCGCGAGGCTTGTCTTGTTCGCCTTTGCGAACCTCTTCTCGCGGCTTCACGACGGGCTTTTCACCGCGCGATTCTTTCTCTTCGTCAGCCATGCCCAACGACATCACACCGACCAGCGACAGACCACCAATCGAAAACATCAGCCAGCGTTTCATGATTGCGTTCCTAATGAGTCGTGAAGCGAATTGGTCAATACCTGGGACGAACTCTATACCAAGTATGAATAGCTAAAAGTCGATCTCGTTCATCACAGGATGAGCAGCGAAAGCAACGTCTCATCCGGCCTTCAACTCAGACCTGCGGAAATCTGATGAGTCACATCAACATCCACTGGTCGCAACCAACCAAGTCCATGGCGTTCGTTGAGCACCTCTCCGACCGGCGTTAAAACGCCCGCCCCCATCAAACCCACCGGAGCTTCTTTTCGATGAGTCCTGCTGAAATTCAAAGCTGTTTGTCTGGTGTTCTCGACCCCGAGTTCGGTCACTCTCTGGGTGAGCTAGGAATGCTCAAGTCCGCCGCGATTGGAGACGGTGGAGTGCCCAGCATCGAGATCGAATTGCCCACTCCGGCCTATCCAAATCGAGGTCGATTGGCAGAGCTAGCCCAAGCGGCCCTCAGCGCCAAATTCCCCGGAAGCCCGTTGGCAAACGTTTCATTCTCGTGGCGAGTCCGCGGCAAAGAGAGCGGTGGCAAGATTGGCTTGCGAGTGAAAAACGTCATCGCTGTCGGCAGCGGTAAAGGTGGAGTCGGCAAGAGCACGACCGCCGCAATCCTGGCGTACGGCTTGAAGAACTTCGGAGCCAGAGTCGGCCTGATGGACGCAGACGTTTACGGCCCGAGCATCCCGCTGCTCTGCGGTGCTCAGAACGCTGGCCAACCAGCCATGGTCGAACATCAAGGCCCGGATGGGCAGGTCATCCCGCGCATTCAGCCGATCGAAAAAGACGGTCTGAAATTGCTCTCGATCGGCTTCTTGATTCGAGAAGACCAAGCCGTCGTCTGGCGCGGTCCGATGCTTCACAAGTTGCTGACTCAGTTCCTCGCCCAGACCGACTGGGGCGATCTCGACTATCTCATCATCGACCTGCCACCAGGAACCGGTGACGTCTCGTTGACCCTGTCGCAGTTGCTGGGACTGGCCGGAGCAGTCGTCGTCTGCACGCCTCAAAAGGTCGCCCTGATCGACGCGGTCAAAGCGTTAAGCATGTTCGACCAAGTGAAGATCCCGGTGCTCGGCATTGTCGAGAACATGACCGGTGACATCTTCGGTCGAGGTGGTGCCAAGGATCAGGCCGGTAAGTCGAACATCCCGTTCTTGGGTGAAGTCCCAATCGATGCCTGCATCCGAGTACTCGGCGACGATGGTCGCATCGGCGAAGTCTTCAACGAGGGCAGCCCTGTTCGAGAACCACTCCTGAAGATCTGCCAAAACGTCGCGATGCAAGTCGCCAAGAGTTTGATTGAAACTCCGGAACTGCCGACGCTGGAGATCCTGTAACTCAACTCTCGCTTTCGAACACTCTGCGTTCTCTGATTCTCAGCGGTGAAGACGATTGCTCACCGCTGAGAAGCGGAGAACGCAGAGTAGGCGATCCTGAAAAAGGCACGTGGTGCAGGTCTTCAACCTGCGCGACGGTTACGAAACAGGCAGGTTAAAAACCTGCCCCACGACGAAATGCAATTCTTGTCGCGTTCGTCAGTCTTGCTCAGCGACGAACTGATTTAGAGACGGCAGGCTTATGCGGCGAGTCGTTCCACGATGAATGCGCCGCCCTGCCCACCGCCCACGCACAGCGTGGCCAGCCCCATCGTTTGGTCGCGTCGCTTGAGCTCATTCAGCAGCGTGAGAATCAGACGCGTGCCGGTCGCGCCCACAGGATGCCCAAGTGCGATCGCTCCGCCGTTCACGTTGAGCTTCTCTTCGGGAATGCGTCTTAGCCGCGAGGTCGCGTTGCAGTTCGAGCAATCGTCGGGCGGATTTTCGAAACCGCGCTGACACGCCAAGACTTGCGCAGCGAAGGCTTCATTGAGCTCCACCAAGTCCATGTCGTCCATCGTCACGCCTGCGACTTCGAAAGCTTTGGCGGTCGAGTACACCGGTCCCAATCCCATTCGAGCGGGATCACAGCCGGAGAACTCAGTGGCCCGGAAGCGACCGATGGGACTCAACCCAAGCGACGCTGCATAGTCACGATCCATGAGCAACAGCGCCGCAGCTCCGTCAGTGACTCCACAAGAATTGCCCACCGTCACCGTGCCCCACTTGCGATCGAAGTACGGAGTCAACTTGCCCAACGCAGACATGCTTTGTGATTCACGCGGACCAATGTCTTGAGCGATCGGGTCAGACGATGGCGGCGGATAGAGCGTCAACGTCTCGGATGCCAAACGCCCCGCTTTCAGCGCTTCGACAGCCTTCAGATGACTCGCCAATGCAAACTGATCCTGCTCATCCCGAGAGATGCCGTACTCGCGAGCCAGCTTCTCGGCAGTATCGCCCATGATCAGCCCCGAGACCGGATCAGTCAGACCAAGCTTCAAACCAATCAACGGAGCAAAGTCACTCGGGCGGAACCGCAACAGACCTCGCAACTTCTGCAGTGAACTTCGCGCCTTCGACAGTTCCAGCAACTTCTCTCCAAACTGCTTTCGAAACAGCAGCGGCACGTTGCTCATGGAGTCCACGCCAAGTGCGATCACCGCTTTAGCTCGACCATATTCAATTCGAGCAACAGCTTGAGAGACGGCCTCCAACCCGCTTGCGCAATTGCGGTTCACAGTGTGAGCGATGCGGTCGCGCGGTATGCCGGCTCGCAGCGCAATCACACGACCAACGTTGGCAGAATCAACGGGCGACGCGACGTTGCCGCAGATCAACTCATCGATGAGTCGAGGCTCAACATCGAGCCGATACAGCAAATCGCGGACGGCAAGAATGCCCAGCTCGGGAGCAGGCACATTACTGAGTTCACCACCTGCTTGCACAAACGGAGTTCGTACTCCGCCAATGATGACGGCTTCGGACATGAGAGCCTCCGCGCTGCTAATGAGAGAGACAGCCCGACTTCCGAATGAGTTGTGCTTCTTTTGCCTCAGCGACTCAACGCGAGTTTCTCGGGGTTGCTCGTGAAGTCCACGACCTCGCGATCAATGAAAGCCATTCGCACCTTCAGCACGCACAATGACAGCCGTGATGTCGTCGCATTGGCCAGACCCTTTCGAGAACTCCAAACAGGCTTTCCTCAGCTCGCTCACAATCATGCGCGGCGTCATATGACGATGTTTGCGAACAACATCCAGCATGCGTTCGACGCCAAAGCGTTCGCCTTCCTGCGTGGTCATTTTTTGAATGCCGTCAGTGACAAGCAAAAGAATCTCGCCCGCCTTCAGTCGCACCAATGGGCCTTCTGGAATCACGGTATCGCCCAGCCCCATCGGCATGCCGGTGCTGTGTAATACTTGCGACTTACCTTCGCGATCTAGGTGATAACCTTGATGACCGGCGCTCGCATATTGAATGCGTTTCGTCACTTGATCAATCTGCACCAGCATCATCGTGACGAGGAACTCTTCATCACCGATGTCTTCCGTAATGAGCCGATTGGCTTTCGTCACAATCTCGGACACATCGGTCATCGAAGCAGTCAGCACTCGCAAGTACGCCCGCAATGAAGTCGCCAGCATTGTGGGAGCCAGCCCTCGTCCGCTGCACTCGCCAATCGTGATACACAGCAAGCCGTCGCCGCAGGGCAGATAGTCGTAGTAATCGCCACCCGTCGCTTCAGCAGGCAACGACAGACCTGCAATCTCGAAGCCCTCGATCAGAGGCGAACCCGGTGGCGCAAGTTCTGTTTGCAATCGCCGGGCTGTCGCTTGGCCTTCAAGATCAGCAGCGTTGACTTGCTTCGAGATCAACTTGGGACGTTCACTCGCATCAGAACCGACATCGTGCGAAGCCGCTACGGCTGACGAGACCGTTGGCGTTTCAACATTCGCAACCGGAGTGACGGCAGCCACAAGCGCCGCAGTGCTGACAGCCTCTACTTTTGCTTGTGCGGCTTCATTGGCCTGAGCAAGTTTGGCCTGCAAGTCAGAGATCTCGGCCTGCATTGTCTCTCGCTCAGACAGAAGCTGCTGAGCGGCTCGAACTTGTTCGGTAAGCTTGAGTCGCAAGCCCGCATTGTCGATCGCCCGGCGCACCACCAATTCAACGGAGTACGCTGACATCAACTCTTTGACGACCCAATGCTCAAGCCCCAACTCTTCGCCGAACTTGCGTTGCACTTGCTCTAAAGCGCCGACCAATAAGACGAAGCCACAGCACGCATCTTCGGCTCGTTGAGCGAGCACGGAGCACACATCGGAAAACCCGGTGATGGCCGCATCGAGCACAATCGCGTCGAGCTGCTCGCTATCACAAACCTGCTCGGCTTCCGCCAACGAACTCGCTTCCAACACGACTGGTTGTTGGAAAGCGCGGCGCAACATCCAGCGAGCAACCTGCCGGTTCTCGGCATGGTCATCAACGATCAACATACGAATTGAGGGAGTGTTCGTCATAGCGCGTCGAGTGAGACGGGAAGTGTCGGGAAAACCTCGCCACTTGGTTCGACCACCCGGTCCTCGCTGCGTGCCGCGAAGTTGGTCTCGGACCTCATTTGGCATACTTCCGCGCCAATCGTTAAACGAGGTAACGAATGCGGGCCGACAACTCTTCGCGACCAAAAGCCTTTCGTTAACCGTCAAACTCAACGCAACCCGCAGCGAAGCCAGTAGGAGCTTTTCAGTTCGTCTTACTCTGAAAAAGAAAAATCCCACGCAGAGGCACAGGGGACGCGGAGAAGACGAGACCATTCATCGCCTTCAACTCTGCGACCCCCGCGCCTCTGCGTGAGATGTCTTTCAGCATCAACATCCAAACTGACATCACTCCATCAAACCCGCTGTCATTCACTCGGCAGCGGGATGACATCGACATCAAACGTCAGCTCGAACGAGTACTCCTTGTCGAAGAACTCTGCTGGCTTGCCAAGCTTCACAGTGCCGCGTGCTCGGCCATCTTCGACGATCACGTCGCCAACCAAATCCGCGTTGCTATTCAGCGACACGTTATTCACCCACAGATGCATCATGGCCAAGCGGTCGTTCTTATCGATCTCGACTTTGACCTGTGGCTGAACTTCGAACAGCCCATCGTCGTTGCCCATCTTCTTCAAGGACTCCTTGAGCTTGGCGAGATTGACCGGCTTCTCCGTGAAGAAGATGGCAACGCGTTTCTCGTCGAAGACCTTCATCTCATAAGCCACGACGTTGGCCAGTTTGATGGTCTTGCCATCGGCCAACATCTTGCCGGAAGTCTCCAACTTGGAAGCATCCGTCAGTTGCTTGGCGGGCTTACTGTCTTTGGTGAGAACCGGGACATCGAAGCTCAACGCAGCTCGATAGCGAGTGTCGAAGAACTCGCCGTCTTTCTTCATCTTGAAACTGCCGCGAGCACGGCCTTCAGCCACAACAGCTTCACCCGCGAGATTGCTGCTGCTGACTCCGAGACTCTTGCGATCAGCATGCAAGCTCATGGAAGAAGGACGATCTCGCTCATCCAATTCGATGGTGACAGAAGGCTCCGGCACGTTGAAGTTTTCGTCATCGCCTTTCGACTTCAATGCCTCGATCAACGCCGACTGCTTCAGAGGTTTGCCACTGAGCACAACCTTGGTGACTCGTTGATCGCCACGCGTCATCACGAACGCGGTCGCGTGCTTGAGTTCGAAGCTCTTGTCGTCGAGCGTGATTTCCCCAGCGTTGTCGCGCGGTGCCAAGGACGACAAATCCTTCTTCGGTTGATCGTCAGATTTGGGCTCGCTGGCAGGACTTTCCTTGCTCTTGTTCTTGATCTTCTTGGCGGCTTCAGCCTTCGCCGTTTCCAAAGCAGCATTCGGTTTGGTCTTCGAAGGAGTGCCTTCCTTGCCAAGCTTGATCGAGATCCCCGTACCCTTCAGAGCATCAGCAATCGCGGCGTTCGCCGTCGCTTCAATATCAGGCAACCCGTCGTCGGACTTCGTCGGTTGCTCTGACTTAGGCTTCTTGGTCGCGGCCTTCGCTGCCATTTGCTCTTCGCGAGCTTTTCGCTCGGCAACGAACTTCTCAGCAGCAGCCTTTTGCTTTTGTTCGATGGCTGCGAATTCCATGGCGGTCAGATGAGCAACCGTCGCTACGGTCTTGTCGTCTCGGCGTTGCATCTCCAGCGAAAGAACATCGTTTGCGGAGTTACGAAACATCAACGTTGCGGCTGGTTGATTGAAGCGATCGCTCTGCTCGACCACTTCAGGAGTCGTTGACTTCCAGCCATTCTTGGCGAGTCGCTGCTGATAAAAAGCCGCCACATCTTTGAACTCGTGAGCGGACTCAAAGTTCAAGGTCTTGGTCGAGTCAGCGAAGCCAACCTGCTGAGCATCTGCCGGAGCCGGTATGTCCGCCGACATCATCTGCAAGCTGTAGTTGATCAGCATGCCCGTGCCCTTCAGCGGACCTTGATCCGGCGCGGGAGCGATGTAGGCCGTCAGGCGGATGGCGTTGCGTTTGTAGACTTGGACTTCGGAATCCGGTGGAATCGAGTTCGATCCATACGTCTCCCAACCAGCGGCAATCAGAACTTTGCGAGTCGCTGCAGCAGCCTCTGCGGCTTTCAATGGCGTCGAGTAATTCGCACCACCGGGACTCACCAAGACTCGCTTCGACTCCTTGATGACCGGCACTTGCTCAGCGGGCACGTTGCCAAAGTGTGTCATAAACACGCGAGTCAATGGCTGAGCAGGATTCGCCATATCGAGATATGTTATCAACGAAACCGCAAAGCCGTTCTTGGTAAACGTGCCCGTGCAATACGCCGCTTCTCGCTGAGTCCCCGGCTGCTCTTTGAAGCCCAGCTTCACCAGTTCCTGTTGCTGAAACTGGAACGCCTCTTTCAGCCCGGCTTTGGTTTCATAAGACAGCATAACGGCATGCGATCCCTCACCGCTGACTGAGCCTTCTGGCAACTTGACCTTTCGAAGATCGAGAACCTTCACAGCCTCTTCGACAGACGCTGCTGTAACTCCATCTGCAGCCTTCGCGACTGTCTGATTTTGAGGCAGCACGAGCACTTCGCCGTACCATCCTGCCAACGCGCCGACAGCCATCGTCCAACTACGAAGAGAACGATTCCAAGTCATAGGTTTCATGTCTGATCCTTTGAAAGAAGCGGCAACAGATCGTCGCCGGAAGTGAGTTCGAGCATTGGGCACTGCTCATCGCGAAGCCGCATGCGATTGCCTTAATCAACGCAAAGAACTTGCAGGCCGCACAGAAACAAGCACGGTTCTTGCAATTTGACGAGGTCCGTCTGAGCCATCGTTTCCAAGCCCCCCGAGTGCGATGCGCTCTTACAAACCAACTCGACCAACAAAACCATGCCGATGATCGAGGCGACATATCCCAACCGTTCTTAGAGTCGTGGCAGGAATCATGCCGAGGCTGGCAGGCCCCGAGTTGATTGTTATTCCTACGCGACCAACTCCCCTGATTTGATTCGCACTCATGTCACCGCAGGGTCACACATGAAAGCCATTTTGCTCTCTGTCTTGGTCGTTTCAGTTGCACTCACGGCCCTGGCCGATGAACCGCTCAACTTCAACCGCGACATCCGCCCCATCCTGTCAGAGAATTGCTTTTATTGTCACGGGCAGGACGCCAATAAGCGGCAAGGCGACTTGCGGCTTGATGTGCGCGAAGCGGCGATTAACGCAGGAGCGATTGAGCCGAAGGATGTGGCGAACAGTTCGCTCATCAAGCGGATCTTGTCGGATGATCCCGATCAGATGATGCCTCCACCGAAGTCCAATCGTCGGCTCAGTGCCGAGCAGAAAAAGTTGCTCGAACGTTGGATCAATGAAGGCGCGGATTACCAAACGCATTGGGCCTTCGTCGCCCCGGCAAAGCCCGCTGAACCAACAGTGAAGAAGGCTGAGTGGGCTCGCAATCCGATTGATCGCTTCGTACTGGCAAAGCTCGAACAGCAAGGACTCTTACCGTCGCCTGAGGCCGATCGAGCAACGCTCATCAAACGACTCTCGGTTGATCTGGTCGGACTGCCGCCGACTCCGGCGGAAGTTGACGCTTTTATTACAGATGCTGATCCGCAGGCTTATGAAAAGCTCGTTGAGCGATTGCTCAAGAGTCAGCATTACGGCGAGCGAATGGCCTTACCTTGGCTCGACGCCGCGCGATACGCCGACAGCAATGGCTTCCAGCAAGACGGCGATACATGGCAATGGATCTGGCGCGATTGGGTCGTGAAGGCGCTCAATGACGATCTGCCGTTTGATCAATTCACAACCTGGCAACTCGCAGGTGACTTGCTGCCCAATGCCACGAATAAGCAGAAGATCGCAAGCGGCTTCAATCGCAATCACTTGCTCAATGGCGAAGGCGGCGCGATCCCCGAAGAGCAGCGTTGGGTAATCCTCTTCGATCGCATGGATACGACCGCAACCAATTGGCTCGGTCTGACGATGGCTTGCTGTCAGTGTCATGACCACAAGTACGACCCGATCACGATGCGGGACTACTACAGCATTCTCGATGGGTTCAATCGTTTGCCGGAATCGGGCACGCCACAGTTCTTCTCATCGCGCGTGCGAGTCGCAGCGCCGTTCATTGAGCTACCGACCGAAGAGAACAAGCAGCGGTTTGCGGACTTTGAAGCCAAGATCAAAGCAGCCGACGACGAAGCCGCTCCAATTGCAAACGCCGCCTTCGAAGGTTGGCGAGTTGGACTCTTCGCGGATGGCAAGCCGCATGAAGGCAAGGGCCTGCCAGACAATCTCATCGCGATCCTCAAGAAGCCCGAAGCCGAACGTTCAGAGGCCGAGAAGAAAGCCATCGAGCCTGAACTGCGCAAGCACTTCGACGCGAAAGTTCGAGCATCGCTCAACGGCAAGTTTCCAGTGCTCGGCAAGGCGGAAGAGATTCGCAAGCAACTCAATGCCTACCGCAACGATCAGATGCCGCGCGTGATGATCATGAGCGACGAGCGACCGCGAGAGACGTCGATCCTTGATCGCGGCGAGTATCTTAAGCCCAAGGAAAAAGTAAGTTTCAACACACCAGCCTTCCTGCCACCGTTGAAAGATGACGCACCGAGGAATCGACTCGGACTCGCGCAGTGGTTGATGTCGCCCGAGCATCCGCTGACAGCTCGCGTGCAGGTCAATCGTATGTGGCAACACTTCTTCGGTGCGGGCTTCATCAAGACCTCTGAAGACTTCGGAGTGCAGAGCGAGTACCCGCAGCACGGCCCGTTGCTCGATTGGCTCGCAGTCGAATTTCGCGAACGAGGATGGAGCATGAAGGCAACGCATCGTTTGATCGTCACGAGCGCGACGTATCGGCAAGCCAGTCGAGTGAGCACGGACCTCAAGACGAAAGACCCCGAGAACCGACTCTTCGCCCGAGCGAGCCGCTTCCGTATGCCGTCTCTCTTGCTGCGGGACTGGGCTCTCGCGGCGTCCGGGTTGCTCGATCGTCGCTACGGCGGAGTCCCGGTTTATCCCTATCAACCTGATGCCGTGTGGGAGGCGCTCGCCATCACCAAAGAGCGAGACTTCACATACCCCGCCTCGACCGGCCCAGACCTTTATCGCCGCAGCCTCTACACGTTTTGGCGCCGCACGGTGAACCCGGCCAACATGTTTGATGCCTCAAGTCGGCAAACGTGCCGAGTCCGCCAATCGGCAACCAGCACTCCGCTGCACGCACTCACAACTCTCAACGATCCGACCTGGGTAGAAGCCGCGCGAGTACTCGCTGAGCAGAGCATGAAATCGTCGCCCGACCTCACCGCGCGACTGAGTCACGCCTTCCGACAAGTACTGGGCCGCAAGCCCTCAGAGCGAGATCTCGCCGCCTTGCAGCGAGCCTTCGACCGTCAGCACGCGATCTACAAAGCCGATACGGAAGCCGCGAAGTCCTTGCTCACCGTCGGAGCATCCAAACGCGACGAGTCCCTGCAACTCGCCGATCACGCCGCGCTGGCCTCGGTGTGCTTAGCAATCTTGAATCTCGACGAAGCCTTAAGCCGCGAATAGCAACGGGCGGCTCATTTGATCGGCGATCTATTACTCAAACTGATGTAGTCGATCTCACAGGCCAGCGCACGCCGAAGCTGTCATTGCAAGAGCAGTTCCGATTGAGATCGACGATGTCAAGCACCGAGCTTTTGGGCGAGTAGATCAGCGATGCGTGAGCAGGTCTGGCCGTCGCCGTAGGGGTTGATGGCCTCGGCCATGCGGCGGTAGTGATCTGCGTCAGCGATGAGCTTCTCGGATTCCGACAAGATGCGAGCTGCATCGGTACCGACCAGTCTCACGCCGCCGTTGAGTCCTTCTTGTCGCTCGGTCTTATCGCGCATGACCAACACCGGCTTACCGAGTGACGGGGCTTCTTCTTGTACGCCGCCCGAGTCCGTCAGAATGAACTTCGACCGGCACATCAACGCAACGAACGGCTCGTAGCTCAGCGGTTCGATGAGTTGCACGTTCGGCAGACCGCTCAAGATGCGACGCACCGGCTCTTGCACGTTCGGATTGAGATGCACCGGATAGACAACATCCAACTCGGGGTGCTTCACGGCCAAGGCACGAATCGCTTGGCAAATGGATTCGAATCCTGTCCCGAAGCTCTCGCGGCGATGGCCAGTCACCAAGATGTAAGGCTTCTGAAATCGCGCCATCAGAGCGGCTGTTTCAGAGCTGCACTCGCCGCGTTGAATGCGATCTCGAACTTGCAGCAAGGCGTCGATGACCGAGTTACCCGTCACGAAGACATTCTCTGACGGTACACCTTCCGCGAGCAGAGTCTCACGATTGCGCGGAGTCGCCGCGAAATGCCAACTCGCGATGCGCGTTGTCAGCACGCGATTCATCTCTTCGGGGAACGGAGCGCGGATATCGCCCGTTCGCAATCCCGCTTCGAGATGCCCGATCGGCACGTTCTCGTAGAACGCCGCCAAAGCCGAAGCGAACGTCGTCGTCGTATCGCCTTGCACCAAGATCGCATCAGGGCGGACTTCCTTCAGCACTGGCGTCACAGAGTCGATGATGCGAGATGTCAGTCCCGCCAACGTCTGACCTGGCAGCATCAAGTTGAGGTCGTACTCGGGTTTGATCGCGAACAAGTCGAGAATCTGATCGAGCATCTGCCGATGTTGAGCAGTCACGCAAACGATCGGCTGAAAGCGAGAATCGGTTCGCAGTGCTTGAGCCATCGGGCACATCTTGATGGCCTCGGGCCGGGTCCCAAACACCAGAAGAATCTTCTTCATGCCGCTCTCCGCTCAGCGTGCTCGTACATGGCCGCCGTCTGCTGAGCGATCCGCGACCAAGAGAAGAATTCAAGAACTCGTTGCCGAGCACGCTCGCCCATCGCCGCTCGCAAGACGGGTTGCTGCATCAGCGTCTTGATGGCGTCAGCGAGTTGTTCGGGCTGCTTCGGCTCGACCAACATGCCGGTCTCGTGATCGATCACAATGGCTGGAATGCCGCCGACTCGCGTACCCACCAACGGCAGTCCGCTCGCCATGCTTTCGAGCCCCGTGATGCTGGTCGCTTCATAAAACGATGGCAGGACTGAGATGTCGCACGACTGATAAACCTTGGGCATCTCGGCATTGGGGACGTTGCTCAAGAAGATGCAGCGATCGAGCATGCCACCTTGTCTGAGGATGTTCTCAACGGCGGGTCGTTCTGCTCCGTCACCAGCAAAGACGACACGCACCGTCTCGCCCTTCAGACGATTCATCGCTTCGGCAAACACACAGACGCCGTTCTTCTCGACCAAGCGTCGCGCCAACAACAGCACGACTTCGTCCGGCTTAATGCCCCATTGAGCCCGCATTGTCGCTGTTCCCGGATGAAAGCGATCGGGATCAACGCCATTCGCAATGAACCGGACCGGTCCTTCATAGCCGATGTCGATGGTGGCTTGAGCTAACTCTTCGCTGGGTGCCAGCACGGCATCCAGATGAGTCATCCGGCGAGCCATCCGCCAGCGTTCAAACCGGCTCCCTTCAATGCGCCTCAAAAAGCCAGAGGTGTGGTTCGTGAAGAGGACCGGCACATCGAGCCCGCGCGTGGCTTCCAGCGGCCGCAAGCCATGCACATGGACGACATCAACCGGGTACTTGTTGAGATGTTTCTTGAGTGCCCAATGCATCCACCAATTGAAGAACGGCTTGGCCTTGGGGATGGCGGGACGATGAACGGTCATGCCGAAGAGCTGGCTGACAGGCTGTCGCTCATTGCCCAATGGCAACGTGAAGACATCAACCAGATGCCCGTTCTTGACGAAAGCTTTGCCGAGCTCGACTACATGCGCGGCGACACCACCCACATTCGGGAAGAAGTCAGCAGTGACTAAGCAAATTCGCATGATCCATCCTTGGCTACGATCGCCGGGTCGGGCTAAGCACAACCACTGAGTCGGCGGTCGGAATGCTCGGGAAGCTACGGCAAGCTGAAATTCAGGGTCAATGTGGAGTGCAAAGCACACTCAATTTGAAACAGTCTCGACGCCGCGAAATCGGTTTCGCGCGATAGTTGCCACTCGCTCCGCAGCGATTGGCCGACTCGACAGCGTGCGTTCGACCCGAGTTCCGAATTCGACAAGATCCACTCAGACCAGTGCAGCCTCGACGGCAGGAACTTGTATTCTGCGTCCCAAGTTGACCACTCACGATCCGTCATCAAGTCGACCGACTCATCATCAACAGGACCATCCGGCCATGCCCGCCGCTTCGCCCCATCCCGAGTTCCTCCATGGACTGCGTGATGGCGCGCGTGCTTGCGAGTTGGCCAATTGCCGCGTGCTAGTCGCGATCTCGGGAGGCGCCGATAGCGTCGCGATTTGCCTCGGGCTGACGATGCTTCGTGAGGAGCTTGGTATCGAGATCGTGGCAGCCCACTTGAATCATCAATTGAGAGGCGCCGAATCCGATGCCGACGCAGCGTGGGTGCGCACTTTCTGCGATTCGATCAACCTGCCGCTTGTTGTGCGTTCGATCGACGTGGCTGGCCGGGTCGCAGAAGCCAGCGAGACTCTCGAAGAAGCCGCGCGACGGATGCGCTACGGAGCACTCATCGACATTGCCTTCGAGCAAGGCTGCCGGTTCGTTGTGACAGGGCACAACGCTGATGATCGAGTCGAGACGATCTTGCATCACATCTTGCGAGGCACCGGACTCAGCGGCCTACGCGGCATGCCTCAGACGAGAGTGCTCGCGCAGCGCGATACCGCCCCAGAGGCCGACACCAACACCAATCGCAACTTGATCCTGGCTCGGCCGTTGTTGGATGTCTCGCGACAAACCATCGAAGACTGGTTGAACTCGCAACATCAGAGCTATCGCACCGACTCGTCGAATACGGACGCGGCCTTCACTCGCAACCGACTGCGGCACGAATTGCTGCCGTTGCTGGAACGAGACTTCAATCCGCAAGTGCGCAAGGCTCTGCTGACGTTGGCGACTCAAGCCTCTGAGGTCAGCGATTGGCTAACCGAGACCGCGCGGCATGTTGCAAGGTCTGCGAAATTGGAGTCACCACCAGACTGCCTGAGCTTCGATGTGACGGTGCTTCGGTCTGAACCCGCCTGCGTTGTGCGCGAAGCCATTCGAGTCGCTTGGCAAGACATCAACTGGCCGATGCGCGGCATGGGCTTTCGACACTGGCAACAACTCGCTGAGTTAATCCAGCTCGATCAAGGCGCGATCAATTTGCCCGGCAACATCATCGCTCGACGTCGAAGACGAATGTTGGTTCTGCAACCCGCAGGCTCGGATTGAGCGACTCTCGACGCTTGTCAGTCGGAGCCGGCGAATACCCCGAAAAGCCGAAACGCCATCGAGCGTTTCCGTCGACCTTTCGGAACGACGAGAGACACTCGCTGGCGTCATAACTTTGTGCTTGGAATCAAAGAATGAATCGCTGCGACTCGGTGTTGAGTTAATTCGCTTTGGTCTTCTCGCTCGCCGCCGCATCGAGTTCATCTGGCTTCGACGCGATGACAGCGGGATCACGTTTCACTTCAACGCCATCCACCGAAGGCACGTCAGGCGGGACCGTCTGCGAAAGCGATCGACCATTCTTCGAGGGCACTCGGGCCGGAATGGATTTCGGTCTCACAAACAAGGGCTTCGAGGAAGCGGGCTCATCCGTTTTGGTGTCCGGCAATGGAACCGACAACGGTGTTGAGGAAGACGTTGAAGTGGTCGACGAATTACCGGTCGGTGCTGCGACTGTTGGAGTTCCTACACTCGGATTTTGAGGCGGTTCGGTCGTGGCAGCCGCCGATGTGGCAACCGGTGCCGACGCCGAACGTTCCTTTGGAGGAATCTTCAGCTTCATACCTGGGCTGAGATCATTCGGACTCTTCAACACATCCTTGTTCGCTTCGTAGATCTCCATGTACCGCTTATGCGTGCCGAGATACTTAAAGGCGATCGAACTGAGCGACTCACCGGCAGCGACTTCATGTCTCTGAGGAGCGTTAGATGCAGCGACGGTTCGCTCTGTCTTCTCACCGCGTGGCTGAGGCACTCCACCAACTTCTCCTGTCGGAGTCGGAACCGGAGTGGATTGCTCACCATCACGTCGAGCGTTTGGTCGAATAGGTTCGGGCACGGTCGCGGTCTGGCGATTCCCCGTCGCCGCCACTGCCCCCGGAATCTGAGGAGCAACGTCCGGCACCAAAGCATCAGGGATCGTTGGCACCGAGTCTTTCGACTTCGCAACGTCTTGAAGATATGGCGCGTTCGGCTTGTGGCGAATGCGGCTATCGAGAGCCTGCGGATTGGCGAGGGCCGGTCCGGTCTGATCGGATTCGGGGGCCTCATTACGGAAGAACAATGCCCCAACGATCCCGATCAACAGGATGCCCAAAGCCAACCCGACTTTCTTGTCGGGATGCATATTGGCGCTCCAAGTGCGGGTAGATCCGAATTCCATGAGGTCGCTCGGTCAAAGCGACGGACATCGAACACGAAACGTCATTCCGACAGAGTCATCGCTGCGCATCGTGCGCACCGCGACCACTCTGGCGCGGAGAACGATCGAAGGTCGCAACGTCGCAGCCTGTCGGCTTACGAGACCCAGAAGGTCCACAAACCAACTCACCACAACACCGCACCGCCGGTCGTTTCCACTACGGCAGGAAACTGGCAGATCAGTGACTTGAGACAGAACTTGCTACGACGATCAAGAAGTTTTGACTGTGCGTTGAACTTGCTGTCGTTTCACCCCAAGCATGCGCCATGACCGCCGTCGCGGTAGCCAGAGATCTCGCGTGACGGCATTTCCAACCACTCTCAGGTTCGTCGCAGCGGTTGCGTAAAGTGTGAGGGCAGTGAACTCGCGCCGCTGACTGCCTGGCACGAGGTCAGCCACACACAGCAAAAGCTCTCTCGACCGGCTCAATCGGCGCGACCAACACACGTCTCAAATTCGTTCGCGCGTTGCGGATCAAAGGGCTCGCGCTATGATCGCGCTACTATTGAGACAACGCCTTTTGGAGAACCGTAATGCTGCGACTGCTGCGACGATGCGTGCTGGGAATGACCGTGCTGATGACTGGAGCAACCGGAGCATTCGCCATCGATGACTACCAACTGGGGCCTGATTCGATGCGGCAAGAAGGGGTGCCAGTTGGCACCGTGACATCGTCAAAGTGGAAGAGCGACAAAGTTTTTTCGGGCACGGAACGCGACGTGAAGCTCTATGTGCCCGCTCAATATGACAAGTCGAAGCCAGCGTGTCTGATGGTCTTTCAAGATGGCGGCAACTACGCGAACGAGAACGGCGGCTTTCGAGTGCCTGTGGTCTTCGACAATTTGATTCATCGCAAAGAGATGCCCGTCACCATCGCTCTGTTCCTCAATCCTGGCAGCATCCCTGCAACTGTTCCAGGAGGTCGAGCACGCGGCAATCGTAGCTTCGAATACGATTCGCTCGGCGATCAATATGCGCGGTTCCTGATTGAGGAAGTGTTGCCTCATTTCGAGTCGCAGTACTCGATCTCTAAGGATCCGAAACACCGTGCGACCTGCGGCATCAGTTCGGGAGGCATTGCAGCCTTTACCGTCGCTTGGGAGCGGCCTGATCAGTTCGGCAAAGTCCTAAGCCACATTGGCAGCTTCACCAATATTCGAGGCGGCAACGTCTATCCGTCATTGATTCGCAAGACACCGAAGAAAGACATCAAGGTGTTCCTGCAAGACGGCTCAAACGATCTCGACAACTTGCATGGGCACTGGCCGCTCGCCAATCAGCAGATGGCCGCGGCACTGAAGTTCGCCAAGTACGACTTTGAATTCGTGATGGGCGACGGCCGACACTCAGCCAAGCACGGTGGAGCAATTCTGCCACAGTCGCTCAAGTGGTTGTGGAGCGACGTGAAAGCCGAGTAAGCCCGGAAATTCTGAAACACAGAGGCAACTGGAGCACAGAGAAGACGAGCCGGTCGTGATGCTGCTAACCATCACACCGTGAAGATCGAGTTGCTTAGCGTTCCGGTGCTGTCAGCAAACGACTCCTGCTCAATGCCCATCGAACGCAGGATGCTCAAGAAGAGGTTCGACATGCGGGCATCTTTGCCTCGCCAATACGTACCGTGCTTGAGTCCCAGATTCGTGCCTCCCGCCACCAGCGTGGGAAGGTTCTTTGGGTAGTGAGTCGTGCTGGCTCCGCTGCCAAACAGCACGATAGAGTTGTCGAGCACCCTGCCCTGATTGTCTTTGTATTCATCCAATCGACGCAGGAAGTGAGCGACCTGCTCACTGAGGAAGAGATCGTACTTCGCAAACTCCAACTGCCCGTCTTTGTCGCCAGCGTGTGAGAGATTGTGATGCGTCCTCGTAAGGCCGAGCTTCAGTGGGAAGGTATCGCTGACCCCCATGCCATCTTCGCGATTGAGCATGAATGCCACCGACCGCGTGATGTCGGCATCGAAGGCCAACGCAATCAGATCGAACATGTTGCGGTAGTACTCGCGCGGCTCGCCTTCTGACGTCGCGTCGAGATTCAGGTGCGAGTAGTCCTGCTTCTTCAGTGGGATGTCGATCCACTTTTCCGAGGCCGTCAGTCGCGCTTCGATCTCATTCAGCGACGTAAGATACTGGTCCATCTTTTCGCGGTCAGACTTACCCAGTTGCTTGTTGAGCGACGTCGAACTTTCGAGCACCGCGTCAACCAGCTTGATGCGGCGTTGGAGTTCTTCACGCTGAGTTGCCAACGAGTCGCGGTCACCTCGAAAGAGCCGATCGAATACTCGTCGCGGATTGTTCTCGGCGGGAATTGGCTTGCCATCCAGGTTGTAAGAAATCGTACCAGTGCGAGACAAAAAGCCGACGCCAGCATCGATCGACAGCACGAGCGATGGCTGTCGGCAGAATTGTTTGGTGTGCTGCGCGATAAGTTGATCCAACGCCACGGAGTTAAACATACCGGGCTTCGGGTTATGCAGCGGCGCTCCGGTCAGCCACATGTCCGAGCACAAATGCGGGTCGGCTTTCGTTCCGTTGGGATGATGCAAACCGCCGAGAAAACTGAGCTTCTCGCGAAACGCTTTGAGTGGCTCCGTCGACTTACCGAACTCGAATGCCCGCCCTTCAATCTGCGGAAACCAACTCCAGTCGTTGATCTCATTCTTCGGGTTCGGCAGCGACATGCCATTGGCTGTGTACAACGCACAGAACCGCCGAGGAGTTTGGCTGGCGACTTCTTTGCCCATCGCTTCCAACAATGGCAACGCCAAAGAAACCCCGGCCAAGCCTTTGAGCACCGCACGACGATCAAGCTTCAGAGAAGATGTCATAGCGTCATCCACAAGAACGAGAGTTGAGCAACGAGCCAAATCCGAGCCGCAAAAGGTAGCCAGAGGACGCACCAATGTAAGGCCCGACAACGGCGACACTGTCATGAATCGGCAAATCGCAGTGCTCGAGTTCTGCCACTGTGAGCTTCCACTTCAGAACGCTGCTGAATCGCCGAACCGGATCGTCCTACCAATAGACCTTCTCTTTCGAGATTCCCAACCGTGGACAATGCACCAAGCAGTAGTGAAGCAGGAACCAACCAACGATCGAAAGAGTTGAGTTCGGTCCCATGAAGGTCAATCCGAGATCATCGCCAACTCCTGCATGCGATTCTTGCAGGCTCGGCCACCAAGCCAGCAGCAAGCAGCACATTGCGACGGCAATGCCAACGACCGAGACCATCCAGTACCGCGACCAAACTGGCCAGACACGTTTGAGATAAAGCGGTGCTCCGACAATCGCCGTCCCAAGAGTCGTCAGCCCGCTCGCCGTCAGCGAGACAATCGGTGCGAAGATCATGGTCATTACACCGTCATACTCTTCGATCACGACCGTGAGGAAGCAGATGATCGCACCGATGAACCAAGCGAACGGCAATCGAAACAACATGCTAAGTCTGACTCCGCAAGAATCGCATCGAACGCTATTGAGTCACAGAGACCAAAGAGCGAGACCTTCTCGGCGACCAACATTCGGTCGCGGCATCAGGGTCGAGCTTTCGTTTGGTCGGACCACAGGAGAACCTCGGCATGGTTAACGCAGGTCAGCGCCAAGCCAAGATCGTTCGCGACGATCATCGCTTACTCGAAGGGCCACGCTCTCGCACGGACGAGTTCTTGCGCGTGCTGCGAATCGTTCGCGAGTTCATTCGCGGCTTTCGCAAACTGCACTTCCTCGGGCCTTGCGTCACGATCTTTGGCTCAGCCCGCTTCAACGAATCGAATCCGTACTACGACCTAGCCCGACGCACTGCCGCTGAGATCGCCAAGCTCGGCTTCAACATCATGACGGGCGGCGGCCCTGGCATCATGGAAGCAGCCAACCGCGGAGCGAAGGACGTCGGCGGAACATCGATCGGCTGCAACATCCATCTGCCGCATGAGCAAGTTCCTAATCCGTATCTCGATGTCACCATCACGTTCCGGTACTTCTTCGTTCGCAAGGTCATGCTGGTGAAGTACTCGCAAGCCTTCGTGATTTTCCCCGGCGGCTTTGGAACTCTGGATGAAGCCTTCGAAGCCGCGACGCTCATGCAAACCGACAAGATCACGGACTTCCCGCTGATCTTCGTCGGCACCGAATATTGGCAACCGCTCTTCGACTTCATGCGACAAAAGATGACCGAGGCCGGCACCATCTCCCGCGCCGATCACGAACAACTCCTGCTGACGGACTCGATCGACGAGATCTTGGAAGCACTTGGTTGCTGCAAATCCGAGCCGCATTCTCCGATCGATGGTCGCTACTCGGGACGCCATTGGCAGCTCAATTCGAAGTAATCACGACGAGAGCCAGTGGAGCTTGCGTTACACATCAAAGGATTTGCGATGTCGACATATGATGTAATCGTTTTGGGCTGCGGAGGATTCGGTAGTTCGTGCCTTTATCATTTGGCCCAACGCGGCTGCCGAGTTCTGGGCGTTGACCGTTTCTTGCCAGGTCATGATCGAGGCAGCTCGCACGGAGACACGCGCATCATCCGGCAGGCGTACTTCGAACACGCCGACTATGTTCCACTGCTTCGTCGCTCGTATGAACTCTGGCGAGAACTCGAAGCGGCATCTGGTCGCTCACTCCTCAGAATCTGCGGCCTGATGCAAGCCGGCCCGATGTCAGGCGAAGTCGTTCCCGGAGTCCGCAAAGCCGCCGATCTCTATGACATTCCCGTCCAGAACTTCTCGCCGCGCGAAGCTGAACGCGCCTTTCCGGGATTTCGTTTCGCCGACGACATGGAAGTCGTGCTCGAACCCGGCGCGGGGATTCTTGCAGTTGAAGAGTGTGTAAGAACTCACACTCAGTTGGCCTGCGAACATGGTGCTCAACTCGCGATCGGCTCAGCGATCACGGATTGGTCGAGTAACGGTCAATCTGTTCGATTAACTCTCAGCAACGGCGAGACTCACTCAGCAGCCGCCTTGATCCTTACGCCGGGAGCATGGGCTCCGGGACTGATAAAGAGTTCGTCGTCATTCCCTCACATCGAAGTGCGCCGCAAAGTGCTGCTGTGGAACTCGGTCGATCCCGGCGCATATTCGATCGACAACAACGGCGTGACATTCCTCTTTGAATGCCCTGATGGAGTCTTCTACGGCTTCCCCTCCGTTGACGGACAAACTCTAAAATGCGGCGAGCACTCAAAAGGCAACGTCGTCGACGATCCCTTCAACGTTGATCGCTCATTGCATGAAGCCGACATCACACCAATCGCAGAGTTCCTCACGCGACACATGCCTCAGGTCAGAAGTCGTCCTAAGCGTCACGCCGTCTGCCTCTACTCCATGAGCCCCGATGGTCACTTCCTCGTCGACCGACACCCCGAGCATTCCAATGTCTTCTTAGGAGCAGGGTTTTCTGGCCACGGTTTCAAGTTCACATCGGCCATCGGCGAAGCCCTCGCCGACCTCGCAGCCACCGGCAACACCACCGCTTCGATCGACTTCTTGGGAATCAAGCGGTTTGACTGAGCTCCACGATGAAGCAAGTGCCCACCACTCACTCACGCACTTGCTTCACGAGCTTATGAACTGAAGTCGCGATGCGGTCCTCAATACTGCCATCCCATCGAAAGGCCGGACGACCATACTCGAAGAGATTCGAACCACCTTCATATCCGCCTTCGTTCCACACTCGCAGTGATGGAATGTACGAAGCCATGTCGTCGGCATAGCCCATCACCCAAGTGCCTGGTCCAAACTCGCGTTTGAATCGCAACGCATAATCAACGACGGTCTCGGCCCCCATGCCGATCACCAGCATTTCGCGTCCGAGCATCCAGGCATGCACGGGATAAGGATATGCGTCTTCGAACTTGTCCCCCGCCTGAAGCTTCTTCAATAGTCGAGTCGCCCAGCGAGCTTTCAGCGCGTTCGCATCCTTTGTCAGAGTTTGCAGTTCGTCGTTTGTGACGACCTTCAAATAGGGTAAGTCGATCAATTCAAAGGCCGTGCGAATGCCCGACGAAACCGGCTTCAGTGGCTGCTTCAATGCCTCTTCTACAGCTACAGCGAGCATGTGTCCGTACTTCTCACACAGTTCCACTTTGCGGCGCGGTAACGGGTTTTGATCGCCACCACACGTGTTGACGAACAACGCAGTCACACCTTCATGAGCCTTCTCCAACTCCAACTGAGCGAAGCCCGGATAGTCTCCGCACCAAGTGAGAAAGCTCAGCGTCGTCGGATGACAGGCATATCCGAAGAGCACCGCATCCAGCTTGCCGTCTGGTCTCGTCACAGTCAGCACCGGGACCGCATGATCGACCGGTCCTGCGAACGGAATGCCCTTTTCGATCATCATGGGCACATCCGGCTCTCGGTTGTTACGTCGATTCACCGCAAACGTCGCCCTGCCCTCACCTTGTTTCAGCGTCGCCGGTGAGAGTTTCGACAACGCCTCGCCAACAAGCTCGACAGTCGTAACGACCATCAAATCGGTGTACTCGGCCACGAGCTTTTCTTGTTCAACATCGACGGGGTAGTAGTCGATGAGATCGTCCCCCAACCGCGGACCGCAGTGATTGTGCGAAAAGGTCAGCATGATCTGCGATCGCTCCAACCCATACCGCTGCTTGACCTGGGCAAACACTCGATCGCTCATGCTCTTCGGCACGCCTTGAAAATCGCTCGTGATTAAGACGACTCGTTTGCCTGTGTGATCTTCAAGCGCGAGAGCCTTCATCCACAAATCATGTAGCTTTCCATCGGGCGCTCGCTTCGAACCATAGCCAGCCAGCCAAACACCCTTTTCAGGCGTTATCACAGAACGAGCAATTCCTGCCTTCCAACCTCTTGTCTCATCCGCAATCGACACTGACGAGCTACTGCCCGTGGTTAACGCCAGTAACACTGAAGAGATACCCGAAACGAACGCTCGTCGAGAAATGTCGGAGATCATGAGCGTCTCCCTTTCAGCATCGTCTCGATGAGACGTAATTATGAAGTGACTAACCGCAGAGTGCCTCATCGTTTCGACCGCAACCTACTTAGGCATCACTCCCTTTGTGAGTTCATCTTCCCATTCATCAAGCAACGGCCAGTCGACGGCACATGTCCCAAAGTCCGCCATGTGCTGATAGCGATCCAAACGAGCAATCGCTTCATCAAGCTGCTTAAGATTTTTTCGAAAGGCCGGTCCGTGACTCGGTAAAAGCCACTCGACATCGCTGTTGCGAATACGTTTCAGTGACTCAATGAAGTCAGGAATATCAGATCCGTGATGCGCATCGATATTGCCGACACAGCCATCGCGATAAATATTGTCCGCACTAAAAAGCAAATTGCCATGTCGAAATGAAAGTTGACCGTGAGTATGACCCGGCGTGTGCCAGACCTCGAACTTCTTCGAACCCAAAGTAATTACATCACCCTCATCAATCGCTCGATCAAACTGCACTGGCGGCATGTCGATGGAAATCCCCTGAGCCGAGATCTCAGCAAAAGTAACAATACGATCGCCTGTCCTCAGCAACTCGATGGACTCTGCATGACCGATTGCCTCAGCCGTCGGCAGCAGCGCCCTCGCCCGTTTAAAGCCTTGGCTATGATCTACATCTGCATGTGTAGCAATCAAGTACTTGCAGTTCGCGAGTGAGAAATCGAGCTTACGAATAAGATCGATTATCTCATCCACAGTATCGTCGTACCCAATATCAATCAGCATCCAGTCGGGACCATCAAAGACCAGATAGACACAGCAACCTAGGCGTTTGCGAGCTTGAAAATTGAGTTCAATAACGCCTGGAAAAATCTCAGCACGTGCTAACATAATCCAGCTTTGGACAGAGAAAAAAACGTAACAACAACACTCAGGCCGTCCGTATCAGAAACCACTAACTGGTAAGTTCGCCCAACAATCCGTGAGCGAGAAAAATCCGATCTCCGTCGACTTCCGCCGCCAGAGTCTATTTTGCCACACCTCGCAGAAAGTACGGCTTACCAGCCGGTTTAACTTTGCGACGAAAAACCTTGTCACCACACGTCGCATAAAGGTAATCAAATCTCTCGCCGCCGAAGACGATGTTGGAAACGGGTTTATTCCATTCAGGCTTCAGAATTGTGCCCCCTAAGCGCCCAGTTGGATCAAACATTTGGATTCCCGCTGCAGTCGCGACATACAGTCGATACTCATCATCCATCGTCATGCCGTCCGAACCCGGCCTATCACGACCAACCGGCATTTGCAAAGGTCGATAATACGCATCTCGATGAGACAGACTGCCGTCAGCTTCAATTCGAAACGTTAGGAGATGGGGGTCATCACCGTCGGTAACAACGAGAGTCTCTCCTCTAGGCCATGCAATGACACCGTTGGGGCGAAACCCATCAGCGACAACTCGCTTCACGCCAGATGGTGAAACATACCAAACTCGACGCCCCGGCGGATCGGTGAAATAAACAGCACCATTAATCATCACAACTAGGTCGTTTGAATCCACATCTTCGGCGATCGTGTCAAACGTGCCATCGATCTTATATGCAACAACCTTTCGATCGCCCGCACGGCAACCGTAAAGTCGGCCATCAGCTCCAAACATCAAACCATTTGTCTTGGCTGAATTCTCGACGAATACCGTTACGTTTCCGCCGAGATCAATGCGATGAATGCGGTTGTTGGGAATGTCTGTAAAGAACACATTTCCCTTAACATCGACGGCCGGCCCCTCGGTGAACTTGAATCCGTCCCCGACAATTTCCCACCCGTTGCCGCCAATCAAAACTTGCGACAGGGGCATGTCTTGAGCTGCGACGAATGGTGCCACATTAAGCAGCACGCACCATGCTATGATCCATCTCATCAACTCGCTCCCCTTAGGAGACTAACGACGCAGAGCCACTCGTATTCCAAGAGGCGATTCTACGCTGGGAGCATAACGCTCACACTTCGAACATCGAGGCTGACCAGCATCAAGATGCTTCCAAGGCTCATCCCGACTCGGTCGACGCCCATCAACGATCGGCTACATCTTCAATCTGCTGAGTGCCCGCAATTCAACCACCTCGGTAAACTCGTCGTTGGGAAGTCCGAGAGTTACTAGTCAGACAACAAATGAAAGCACCGTCATGAAGCACATCGTTTTCACACTTTCAATCCTCGTTGCTTCAGGCTGCATGAAACCTCAAGAGTCACCCAAACCCACATCGCAACCAGCGATAACTGCAACTCAGCCATTACCCGCCAACACAGACTCCAAAGCCACTCCCGCCAGCCCATCCGCGAACGCTCCGGCAGCAAATCACGCCGATCCCAAGCAAGGATTTGACACTCAGCCCGCGAACCTTATGGACCTCGCCGAGGCTCTAAAGAACCCGAAAATTGTAATTGTCACGGGCAAAATAACGGGAGCAGATCCGCTTACTGCATCGGCTCAAGCCTACTTTTCAGTTCCCGCCAAGGCCCAGATCGCGAATTTCCAAAACCAAGTCCGCATCACTAAAGCTATCTACGATGACAAGCCCCTAACCCACAGCCAATTGATGGAGCTAATCCGGCAACTTCGCATCGAGTTCTTACCGCTCCCACCCTGGCAGTTCCTGGGTTACGACTCAAAGACGGGAGACATGGTAGTTCTTGAAGACAAGGCCGAAAAAATCCGACGCTTTAAGGAACGCGACATTCCGATCGAAGACGCAGACAAGCAGTACGACACACCATGATTCAAACTTCATTTCGATGGGGTTGCGATGCTCAACTACCGAGCTAAACTCCCGCCCGCCTTAAAGCCCGACGGGCATCAAAGGATGCACCCCTAGCTCAATTGGATAGAGCATCGGTCTACGGAACCGAAGGTTGCTGGTTCGAGCCCAGCGGGGTGTATTTCGCTAAAGCAAATTCAGCAAAGACTTTAGCTTCAGAAGCTCCTCAGCACTCAGTTGGGGAGTTTCTTCTTTTCCCCCCACTAATCCCCCCACAAATGAGGGATTCAGTGCGGCTAATCTGCGTTGGACTTCGTCTGCCGCCGCTTGAGCAGACCTCAATGCACCGTAGTGCTTCTCGGTTGTCGCAAAGTCCGCGTGCCGCATGACGACCTTGAGAGTCTCTGCGGAAACACCTGAATTCATCAGCCTCATCGCACAACCTCGACGCAGGTCGTGCGCACTTGCAAATTTGTCCCGAGCCACCGATTTGCCATCGCTTTTGCGAACAATGACCCCGGCTTCTTTGCCAATCAGGCTGATGACACGACTGACTCGCTCCTTGGTCAAACGCTGTTTCTGCCTTTGGCCAAGTCGCGAAGTCCGGCGCTCTGTTCGCACCACAATTGGATTGAGTTCCGTCGCCGCAATTTCAGAGCAAACACATTCGGCATCTGCCGATCTTTGGATTTTCGAACTGGTGAGCCAGTTCCGAACCGTCGTCTCCGAGACACCACAGGCCTCCGCTTCTTCGGTCATACCACCGGACAACGGAAAACAATTCGTTTTGCAGGGTCTTGCGCCCACTGCCCAATATGCAGCATCCAGGGGAACGGAGTTAAAGATCCTGAGCCTACCCGACCATGTGCGTGCATTTACTGAGGCTCGATCTAATCCGGAGTTGCTCAAGGCTCTTCTCAGCGATCTTGCAATGTTGGCGTACGGGCAAGCGTCGGTGGCGATCATGAACAGCGCCGGCATCCCCGCTCAATTGGCTGAAATCCATGCAAGAATTGCGACCAAGTACATGGCTGAGGCTCGGCATTGTATTTCGACTCTCAGCCAACTTCAGTCAGTCGTTACGCCAGACAATGACCACCCAAGCACGTCATCAAAACCGGCGACGGCGATTCAAACGAATGTTGAATACGTCATCACACCGACAGTGAATTGCATCATGTCGGCAGGTGCAACTGAGCAAACCACTGAGGCAAACGCGTCGGACAATCTGGAGTTCAACCCCGATGTTCCGTTCGCCGAGCTAATCGGCATGCCACGACAAGACCGCAAATCGCGCCGTTCTCTACCAGTCAACAAGTCATGTGAACAATCACAGCCGGCTCCGTGAATCGATCTGCCACCCAAAATCGGACCGGCATTTCAAGCCAAGGTAAGTCAAGAAGACAGCGATCTAAAGCAGCGGCCTAATCCTCGCCGCGTCGCAGCCGGCCGCAAGAACCGCTGCAAACGAGGACCGCTAACCGACGAAGGTCGTGAGCGTCTTCGCGCAGCCGCTCTTGAGAAACGCCCATGGGAACATTCAACCGGACCTCGGACCGATACCGGAAAAGTAATCGCTTCCGGAAATGGCAAAATCCGGCAAATTGGCGAATTCTCACGGCGGGAACTGAAGAATATTGAGCTGGAACTCCTGATGGATTTAGCGCAGATTCGGGAGTCGCGACAACGAATCATGTCCGAGCTCAATGATTCACTGTCCGGCTCAGGTGCGGTGTCACAAGACAGAAAATCAAGAGATCCCAAGCATCCGTAACCGGCTTCGATCTCCACTGTTTGGTCCGGTCAGCCGAGCGACGGGCACTTCGTGCAATCGTTCGCGCGATCAAGGATGAAACTCTGCCGCAGGGACGCGGCGTTCATACCAATTCTCATCCCAAGCAATTCGGGGCATTCTTAAGCCCATGATGCCTTGGTGATGTGAGTGCTATCACCACGTCCGAGTGAGATAGTATTTGCCCACATCCGGTCGACAGCATCCACTTGCGCGAGGATTCCGCACGTGCAAAAGTCACGACCAGAGTCTCGCCGGCAAACTGGTAAGTAACAGCAACTCATGAGCAAACAAGATACAATATGCGTTCATTTAAAAACAATTGCGCATAAAATGCTCTGCAAGCTGCCATTTTGGCAGCATCGATTTTGGCGATTTTGTGTCGTTAGCGCGCCGAATGTGTCGCTTGAGAGAGACTTCAGCGGTCGTTTATCACAAGCCAGACACAGATGAGCTGAGTCGATCCTGAGATCTCCCAAAGCATCCGGTACTCGATCCGGCTCCTCACCGTGGCGGAATCTTCCAGTGACCCTCGCATCCCGAAACCTATTGGCCGGTGCCGAGCACAGCGTTCCTGGAACCCCTTAATTCTTAGGTTCTTCGCCAAGTCCGAAGTGCTCATGCACATCGAAGGTACTCGTCTGACGATGCCAGACGTACCAAGCGGTGCCGAAATGGCCTAATTTCGGCCACCGCCACTCGAAGTCGGCCCGCGGAAAAAATCCTGTCGGCGAAATCATCGCCGAAACAATGCCAAGCGAGAGGCATCATCTGGCAAGCACCGCACGACGTGCTTCGTGCATGCGATCGCTCGCGTCACGACGGACCAATTGGCGCAGCCAGAGGCCCCGCACAGCGTCGTCCGTGACTGGAATGCGGACGACTCCTGGCCCGCTAGCTTTCGCCAATTACTAAGTAATCAACTAAGCGACTGCCTTCGTTAAGCCGTAGGCACTCCGTCTGGAGATGCTGCCAATCCATCAGCAAATGAATCCGAAGAATCGATCCTGGAAGCCCGAATGTTCTAACGGAATTGCATTTATCAATGCGATTTGCGACGTTAACCGACACGAAGCATGTAAGACGGCATGCCTGCAACGCGACTTCAAGTGACGCCAGCTTTTCGGCGAACAAGACGTCCTTCGAGGGCGGCGGAACGCAACCGACATTCGATTCGACTCCATCAGTTTGCCTGCTCGCCAACCAAACCGATTGCTTTATGGACACATCAAATAACCGAATACTTGTCCAATGGATTGGCCACAGCGATCTACGAGCAATGGCTCGCGACCTTCAACCGAGTGAAAGACAGCACGTTCTCAAACATGTAGGCGGCGAAGCGGCATTAGTTGGAGATGAGGGGCCAACAAGAACTTTGCTTACCAATGAATCGTTCGACGAGATCAAGCTCCTCAGTAATTACCCGCCAGCCTTCAATCGGTGGTTTTGCAAGTGGATAAAACAGGCTGTCGAGTTAGTGCCAGTCGAACTGCCGAGCCCTACAGACTACGCAGCGATTTATCGCTGCACCGATCAAGTGCTGAATCAAATCAAGCAACGCCATAGCTCACTCGACTTTCAGCTCTGCTTGCACTTAAGCCCGGGCACCCCCGCGATGGCTGCTGTTTGGCTCTTACTCGGGAAGACGCGCCATCCGGCGACGTTTTTCGAGACCTTCGCTGGACGCTCTAAGGTCATTGCCGTTCCGTTCGACCTCACGGTTGATGTCATTCCGGAGTTATTTCGCTCCGCAGATCAACATTGGCAGCATCTGGCTGCCCATGGTCCCAGAGAGTTAGAGGGCTTCGAACAGATTGTTGGCGAGAGTCACTTACTGCGAGAGGCGGTCGGACGAGCCAGGCGAGTTGCCCTACGGAACGTTTCAACGTTGCTGTTGGGGGAAAGCGGTACGGGCAAAGAGTTGTTCGCCCGTGCGATCCACCAAGCCAGTCCACGTCGCGATAAGCCATTTGTTGCAGTCAATTGCGCTGCACTCAATGCAGCCTTGCTGGAGTCTGAACTATTTGGCCACAAAAAAGGAGCCTTCACCGGAGCCGACCGCAACCGAGCTGGAGCCTTTGAGCAAGCCGATGGCGGCACCTTGTTTCTCGACGAAGTCGGAGAGTGTGATCTCGAAATTCAAGCCAAGATGTTGCGTACCTTACAGCCCATTAGAGGAGCTGCCGCCAGCCTCCGCTGTATCCGCCGTGTCGGCGACGAAGTTGAGAATCAGGTCGATGTCCGCATCATCGCCGCGACGAATCGCGATTTGTTGGAGTGCATTTCGAATGGCAAGTTCCGCGAGGACCTCTTCTACCGCCTCGGGACTGTTTCCATTCGCTTGCCTCCGCTGCGAGCCCGACGCACCGACATCCCCGCCATCGCTGAGCGATTGCTGCTGGACATCAATCGGCAATTCGCCTCGGAGGAACCGGGCTATGAGCACAAAACGCTTTCTGCCACCGCAAAAGTCTTTGTGCAACAGCAGGCTTGGCCGGGCAATGTCCGGCAACTTTATAACGTCATGGTACAAGCGGCCGTGATGGCGGACCAGACGGAACTCAGTCGCGAAGACTTGCTCGCATCGCTGGGAGAATTGCCCTCGCCAGAGTCCTTTCAGAGTGTCTTGCACGGTCTCGATTTCGAATCCGGCTTCGACCTCGATGAGCATCTCAACAGCCTGCAACGAGAGATCTTGCGTCGCGCGATGCAGCAAGCCAAAGGCAACAAAACCAAAGCTGCGAAGCTGCTCGGACTCAAGAGCTATCAAGCTCTGACGCATCGTTTAGACAGCCTCAAAGTTCCCGACTCGAATGCGACTGTCGAGTAATACTTTCCCCATCGACCAACGTCGTGGCACAGTGCTTGCCTAGCGTCGCCGCATGAACCAAGAACACAAAACACAGCCCATGCGATCAACCAACTTTGAGTTCCTTCGAGCCAATGCTCAGCGACTGAGCGACCTTGGCGCAATCATCGAGAGCCACATCCATGAATCACCTGCTGACGCAATCGCTGACATGAGGCGATACGCGGAGTTCCTCCTACATGAGTTTGTCGAGCGTAAGGGACGGGAAGGTGTCAAGACGCGCGGCGATCATGGCCAGCATCGGACCATCGAATTCAGCACGCTAATCGGTGAGTGCAGTGACCCGAAGAAGCCCTGGCATGTACCGGCCCAGCAGCTTCAATGGTTTAAGGACATCAAAAACGCAGGTGATCCTGCAACCCACGATCGAACTTATGAAGCAAGAGAAACACTCCGTTTGCTGAACACGGCTTGGGGTCTGTCTGCTTGGGTCGCTCAAAAACTAGGATGGGAAAGGCCGCGTGATGCATTCGCCGAGCCACAACGCGGCGGCGAGGAGTTGGCTGAGCTGCGAAGTCAACGCGACGAAGCCGCACAACGAGCAGCGGGGCTTCCAATTGATCTGTCACGCTGGGCAGCGAAGCAATCGATCACGCCGTTTCGAGCTAAGAAGTTCACTGGTCGCGATTGGGTCTATCGAAGAATTGAGCAGTTTCTAAATCAAGATAAAAAACGGGTATTGGTTATTCAAGGTGATCCCGGACGCGGCAAATCTGGCGTCATAGCGCAGTTCCTTGATGAGCACTTGCCGATTGAGACCGCAGCTTGCTGGCACTTCTTTGTTGACTCTCAAGGAGAGCCCCGGGACTGGATCTGTCGATTCTATTCGGCCCTTCTGAGCCCCGACGAACTCAAGCATCAAGAACCTCACTTGGCGAATGCCGATCAGACTGCGTTGCTACGTGAGTTTCGACACCGGCTCAGCGAGAACGCAATAACGTCACAAAAGCAACTCCTCTTTGTGATTGACGCCATCGACGAAGCTGGTCCCTCAAAGGAATCCGTTGCCGAATTTTTGCGGAGCGAGTTCCCGCCCAATGTTCGAGTTCTCGCCACAGTGCGACCAACGCATTTTGACGCATCTCAATGCTTACAGATTGACGTCTTTGATTTTGAGCATCCCGATGTTCGCAACGATCACCGCAATGATGGGATCGCTTTCGTGCGAACAATTGCACCAGCAAACTTGAGCAGCGACGCACTGCGAGCAATTGGTGAAATAGGGAATGGCAATTTTTTAGTCCTGTCGTTGATTTGCCAAGAACTTCCTTCATCAGCCTTGGAAGTCGAAACCTATTTGCAGCAACTGCGAAACTTGGATCAAAACGCACCGAAACTCTATGAAGAGTTATTCCAAAGGGCTTGGAAGCGTCTTAGACGGCTGAGCCACGAAGCGCTTCGAAATGTGTATCAGACATTGGCATTACTCGCAGTCTGCCGTCAGCCCCTCACATCCGAGATGATCAAAGCAGTCTTGAAATTCGAAACTTCTGACTGGGATAAGCTCATCGACAATATCGGTGAGTATGTGCGCGAAGACATCACTCTTTTCGATGGAACACAAACCGAAGTGTTCAGTCTTTTTCATGCAACCTTCGCCGACTTCGTATCGCTGAAATTGAAGAGCGACGCTCGAAGAATGGAGCTTAAGCTCGCCAATAGTTGTAGAGATTGGATTCATGATACACCGGCTGAATTCGAGCGAGCGTACGCGCTTCGATTTGTGATCCATCACTTCGTTCATGCCCAAGCATGGAATGAAGTTGAGGCACTTCTGACTGACCTACAATTCATCCAAGCGCGCTTCGAGGCGGGGCAAGGACATGACTTGCTGGCGGAATATGATGCCGTCCTCAAAGCACATCCGCAGCAGGACAAGGAATTCAAACAGCGGATCGAGCAAGACGCCGCCTTACACCAGTACGTGCAAGACATCGTCGAGTACTCACGTCGCTGCACCGAGATTCGCAACCGTCACGAACAGGGCGAGTGCAAGGACCCCGTTGCCGAGATCGAGAAGCTCAATTTCCCCCCTCCACCGGACACGACGCAGACCATCAAAGACATGCGCCGAACGGAAGAACGTCAAAAGAAGCCATCCGCTCGCAAGCCCGCGAAGCCCACCAACTTTTCACGGATCCACGAATTCCAGCAGTTTGTCAGATCAACGTTTCAACTTCTGCAAGAAGCACCTGATGCGATAGTTGAAATTGCTCGCAATTACGCAAAGCACGGACTAATCGCAGACGCTGCCGCAAAATTGCCGACGCCCCCCGTGCAACTCTTGCAGCACATTTTGCCGGAGTCTCCAGACGTCGCCCCGTTCTACCTTTGCTCTATTCGTAGTGCAAAAGAGGACTACGGTGGAGACATCAATGAGTACTGGATGACCCCCGACGCTCGGTTTGCATTCATAGGCGAGGGCCACCTTCATGAATTTGGTGGAATCTATAACCTGGAAACATCGAGAAAAGTTACAGTCAACGCAGGTGAACTCGGTTTCCCAGTTGCTCTTTCGCCAGATGGTACTTGGGCGTTGTTTCAAGCTACTCATGGCGATTCGTCACACCCACTTATGCGAGTCGACCTGAATCGCCCAAATGGACGACACGCTGAATGCGATGAGATTTTCGCAACAGGCTTTCACACCAACGTAGCGATCACTCCTGACGGCGCTCGTGTCGTTGGGGTAATGGAAGGCACTCTAGTCATCTGGGACATCGGTTCTAATAGAGTATGCAAGAAACAACTTGCCAATCTAGGATGTGATGACGATTTCACCGCCGACCTATTAAGACTATGCCACTCCGGAGCGACTGCATTGATTCGCGGAGCAAGCGATTCGAGAGATGCCTATTGGATCGTTATTGATCTCGTAAATGACACAATTATTGACAGCTCCGACTCCTGGAAGCCGAGTCGAGCAGAGTCGTTGCGTTCATCCTTAGAGATTATTGATTCCAAATCAACAGCCGACCGCAGTATTCAACTGAAAGCAATCTCTCTTGATCAATTCACGCAACAGTCGGATGGCGTTTCTGTAATTGAAACGAAGTCCAAGACAGAGTTGCGTAGAATTCCGAAAGGGAACGGCGACCTCAGATGCATCAGCGCTGATGGGCGTTATGGATTCTTGAAAAGACCAAATACCTTCTCACTCGTTGATCTCGCGACCGGACAAATGTCGGCCCAATTAAGTCCACCCCTTGATGCTTCTCAGCCGTTACTACCTGTAATCCCCAGTCACCGAGATGACGAGATCGCGTTGACTCTCGCAGAATTAGGAATGGAGTTCGTGCCGTCGACCGACACCTACGACGGCGAAGGTGTGGCCGCCCTTCTAGAGACGTTGGAGATAGCGAAATTCGGAATGGAGTTCGTACCGTCGTCCGCCATCTCTCAAGATCCACGAGGGACGACTCCAAGCCACTTAAGAGTCATCGAGAAATCATCGTTCTGGTCTCGAACTCCCGAGTTCAACTTCTACGAAGGAAGTGATGATTTTCCTGTGCTGTTTGGCCCTGACGGCACCGCCATCGTATTTAGGAGTTTCAAGAATTCGAAAACCCTAACAATGATCAATCTCGCAAAAGGAAACGAGGCAATCCTTGAAGAGTGCGGCGATCCGATCGCATTCACAAGCGATGGACACGCAATCATATTCGCCAACAGCGATAACACACTCAGATTCTGGAGTATAAAACATGCAGATTGGCTAGAGCCCAAGCGTCGATACTCTTCAGGAGTGGTTGCACCTGGGATACCCATCAGTCCGGATGGAAGATATATGGTTTCAGACGGACTACATGGGCGACCGCAAATCGTTCAACTCAATCAAGATTCGAACTGGACGTTGCCGCGTCCAGGTGCAGATCCGGTCATACGAGGTTGGGAGTGCGTCTTCTCGCGTGATGCGCGATATTTTGCCGAACAAACCGACGATCAAACTTATTTATGGTCAATTGCAGAGCGAAAGTGTGTTGGCACAGATCACGGCGGATTAATTTCTTATTACAACAGCCAATGGCCAAGCGGTCATCCTTGGCTTGATAAAGAAGGCTACGTTCGCGACTCCAACGGTGTCAGGACTGGTCTTCAGATCCTCGATTCAAATAGCCGTAAAGCCTGGGTTACTGGGGTTCGATTATTTCGAATTGGAAGCATCGACGGCTCCACTCCCGCCCCAAACAGTCTGATTTACCTCAACGAGAAACAGCTCCCCGGTACGTTTGACGAAGAAATCACATATCGTTGTCGAGGATGTGGCAAACGGGATCGCCTTCCACCCAAAGTGATAGATACGGTAGATCGAATCCATATCGAGTTCGGAATCAGTGTGGCCGACTCCCCGGTGTTATCACTCCCAGACGAAGCATGGGACGAGGATTTAATGGAGAGTGATTTTGCGATGAACTTCAAGTGTCCTCATTGCGATCAAGAACTCCGCTCTACCCCCTTTTACGTTGATCGTCGATCGAAGCGGTTTTGAGATTCGACTTACATCATCAATTCCTCTCCTTTTTGACCAATCTGCAATTCCGCGAATGTATTTCACGCAATTGTCACACCTTAAATGCAGCTTTGTGCTCGCTCTGTTCACGCTTCGAATGCGTGTCAACAACCGAGGTCGAAACGGCACTCGGGGGGCAACAGCACGATTTCGGTATCGGTGTTTTGCTCCAGAAAGTCACCCATCGCGATGAAGTTGGTATCACGGTCCACGATCAGATGGCTGGCGTCCCTGAGAAACCCCTCATCGCAGTCAATCAGGTTGCGGCAGACCCGCTTGATCCATGTGGCATCGGGACTGGGTGTGATACCGGCAATGTGCACGCGTCGTGTCTTCAAGTGCATCACGGCGAGGATATAAAACGTGACCAGCCCGCTCCGAGTCCACACTTCGACCGTCGTGAAATCTGTCGCAAAGATGGAATCCCAGTGAGCCTTCAAAAACGTCGACCAAGCTGAAATTCGCTGCCGGTCAGGTGCCGGTTCAATACCATGCGCTTTGAGAACGTTGGCGACAGTCGAGTCGGCAATGTCGTAACCAATGTTGGCCAAGGCTCCTTGGATGCGATCGTAGCCCCAAGTCGGATTCTCCCTGG
>OMIV01000034.1 GCA_900299185.1 Planctomycetaceae bacterium | reverse complement strand
CTGATCGCACAGTTTGGGAGTAGTGATGGTACCAAAGAGCGACATCTCAACATCAGCGAGCTGAAGACGAAGGTCGATTCCTCTCGCCAGAGTTTGCAGTCGCAGGCGGATGCTCAAGCAATCGATGCAGCCTTCGCTCTAGCGATGGGGGGCTTTGAGGATCTCGCGAAACCAACGTTCCAAAAGTATGCCAATCAGTCGGTTTCAGATAACGCTCGCATTCATCGCAGTCGGACGGAAATTCATGGCCGCTTTGCGCTGGCCTGTGGCTGCTTCTTCTTCGCGTTGATTGGTTGTCCGTTCTCGATCTTGCAGGCGCGCCGTCAATTCCTGACGAGCTTCTTCATGTGCTTCATGCCGATCTTGCTGGTCTATTACCCGGTCGTCTTGTTGCTCCAAAACCTTGGTCGAGTTGGCAAAGTCGAACCTGCGTGGGGCATGTGGGTTGGCAATGTCGTTCTGCTGGTGGCCGGCTTGGTGGCGTTGCGCAAGGCCATTAAGCATTAGGCCGATGAAGTTGCTACTCAGCGAAACATAGCAGCCGCAGCGACAGCGAGTACGTCGCAGCGTTCGTTCTCAGCATGGCCAGCGTGGCCTTTGACGAGCGTGAACTTCACACGATGCGTTTGCAGCAGCTCGTCGAGTTGACGCCAAAGTTCTTCATTCTTGACCGGCTTCCAACTCTTGCCTTCCTTCCGACGCCAGCCGTTTCGTTTCCAACCTTCCATCCACTCGGAGCTACCTTTGGCGACGTAGGAGCTGTCGGTCACCACTTCGACACGAGACGGTCTCTTGAGTGCAGCCAGTCCCGAGATCACGGCTTGCAGCTCCATCTGATTGTTTGTCGTGAGTGCCAGACCGCCGGAAAGCTCCTTCTCGGTGCCTGTCGCCACATGCCTCAAGATGCACGCCCAACCTCCCGGTCCGGGATTGCCGCTGCAAGCTCCGTCGGAAAACAGACGCACGTCGAAGATGGGGCTGGGTGACTCGGAATTCATGGCCGTGATCGGTGAGGTACGACAGATCGTCGCTGATGTCAGTGGCGTGCTCGGAAATGCTGACCATCACAAAAGCAAAAGGCGGGCACAGTGGCCCGCCGTTGTGAAGTCATTCAGAGGAATAAGAACCTGCCGCCGCTTCTGGGATCGTTCGAGTTCTTATTCCGTAACTTCCAGTCCGTTATCTCTCGCGGAAGGTGATGCGGCCACGGTTCAAGTCATACGGAGACACTTCGACCTTTACCTTGTCTCCCGGCACGATACGAATGAAGTTTTTTCGCATGCGGCCTGCAACGTGAGCCATCACCAGATGGCCGGTATCGAGCTTCACTCGAAACTGGGTATTGGCGAGCGCCTCAACGACGACACCTTCAACTTCAATGCCCTCTTCTTTGGCCATACAAAAACTCTGCTGCGGAATACTGAAACGGGACGCCCGCGACGAGCCAACACAAACTGGCGGGCGAGCAAGGGGCGGCATTCTGCCGGGCAGGCCAACCGTTTGCTAGCCATCGAATTCATCAAACCCTATTTCCGCAGAGCTTTGGCACGCTCGCCCGTCGTTCTGTGTCATCCGATGGCGTGATGAGATACTCGACGAAACTCTCATCGTTCGATTCCGAGGCTCGGAGGCGGAGTCTCGATCAGCAAGGACTGATCTGAATCGAGCTCCAAAGTACGAACAATCATCAGTCACGAGTGAGTTCGCCGCATCAGTCCCGACTTGGCAGGTGTTCGATATAACCCACGTCGTTGTTTGCTTGCACGATCATCCTTACCCAGTGAGAAAGCTTGCGTCATGAAGTCCGCAGTCACGATCAGCTTGGTTACCGAAGCCGCCGGAGGTCCGTTTGTCTTTTGGCATGATCTTGAGGCAGGCATGCGTCAGGCCGCAGAACTGGGGTTCGATGCCGTTGAGATCTTTGCTCCGGCTCCCGAAGTCTTGAACGATCCGGTGATCGGTTCGTTGCTGACGAAATACAAACTTCGCTTGGCGGCAGTCGGCACTGGAGCAGGTTGGGTCAAACACAAGCTCGCGCTCACCAGCCCAGACGCAGCTATTCGAGCGAAGGCGAGAGACTTCATTCGCGACATCGTTAATGCCGGTGGCCGATACGGCGCTCCGGCCATCATCGGTTCGATGCAGGGACGCTGGGCGGACACCATCGATAAGCCGACCGCCTTGAAGCTGCTGGGCGAGAGCTTGATCGAACTCGGCGACGCCGCGAGCAAGCACGGTGTGCCACTGATCTATGAACCGCTCAATCGCTATGAGACGAACCTCATTACGACGATGGCTGACGGAGTTTCGTACTTGCAGTCATTGGGGACGAGTAACGTCAAGCTGCTGGCAGATCTCTTCCACATGAATATCGAAGAGGTCAACGTCGCTGATGGGCTGCGAGCCGGTGGAGCGTTTATTAGTCATGTGCATTTCGTCGATTCGAATCGACGTGCGGTCGGTTCGGGGCATACGGACTTTGCTCCGATCATGCAGGCGCTGCGCGACATCGGTTATTCGGGTTACTTCTCCGCCGAGTGCTTCGCGTATCCCGATTCCTTCGAAGCCGCGCGGTTGACGATCGAGGGATTCCGACGGCTAACGAAGTAAGAGCGGCGATGACTCAGCCGTCAGAGCATCTTCAAATGAAAACACCCGCCGGGCTGCGGCGGGAGAAGCAACTTCGTTCGATATTCTCAGTCGCGGAGCGACTGAGCTACGTAGCCGAGTCGCTCCGCGACTCGGTGTTCTTTGTAGGCTGATACTAAGCAGCTGCTCGGCGACGACCAAACTCTGGCAACTTCCAGCACGTCGGGAAGGTCACGTAATTGATCATGATCGCGCGGCGTTCTTTGACGATCTCTTTCTTCTCCAACCCGTGCCATGTGTTGTGAGCGGGCGCAAACATGTAGCCGTAGTTGTCGACGTAACGCAGCGTCTTAATGCGGTTCAGCTTGCCGTCGTAGATGTCCGTGCCGAGCGTCTCGGATTCGTTGTGCGGGTTCACATACAGCAGCATAGACATCAGCTTTTCTTTGATGTCGGTATGTGGCTTGAGCCAGAAGCCCTTGCGATCGCACACCACTTCCACACGTAGGAATTGGCCGCTGAGGTCGCGTCCGATCATGTCGCCAATGGCTTCAGCGCATTCCTTGGAAACCATCTCGTCGATCAACGTGCCAATCGCTGGGAAGCGATCGACGTTTTCGTCGGTCACATAGCATCGCATCTGGCCGTCGACGCCATTCCCACCGTTGTCCGCAGCGCGAGTACCGTCATAAACGCGAGGCGCGTCAGTGACATAGGTGCCGGCAACTTCCTTCAAGATGTCTTGAGTCAGCGGCTGCTTGATCTCCCAATGCGGAAACGGAGAGTCGTAGCGAGTCGTGCGTTGGCGGATTGAGTTGAGAAAGTTCATAGGCTTCGAATCCTTTCACGGATGAGTTGAGCGACGCGTTCTGTGTCGCGGGGGATCTCGTAGGACCAATCTTCGAAACGACCATCAAATGGGCGAGTGATACCCGCCTCTTCAAACTGCTCATGAAACCGTCGGAACCGGACAGCACGACGGACTTCGCTGAGGTGCTCCACAAAGACCGGTCGGCCGGTCGCGCTGGCTTCAGTGATCATCGAAACGGAATCGCCTGTCGCGATGACTGATGACGCCAACGCCAGTGCTGCCATGTAGGGGTTGGGAGTCTGTCCATCCCAGACGTAATGTCGGTCACCAAACTCGCGAGTGAACTTGGCAGCGACCTCGTCGGGAGTTCGTCGTGACTTCAAGACGGCCAGCTTCACGTCCTTCTCGCTGATGGCTCGATGCAGCTTCGCGATGAAGCGATCCATGTCGGCCATCGAAAACCCGTAGTACCGGTTTTGACCGCCCAACAAGACTACGACCAGAGGTCTCTCATCAATGGCAAGTTGAATGGCTTCGGGACTGGATCGAGCTGCTGACAGCACGTCGCTGGTGACATGATGGAGTGCGCCGAGCGAGAGATACACGTTCGATCCGCGAGTGCGATCGTGTTGCGGTACGACGACCAAGTCGAAGTTCTTGGGATCGATGTTGGGATCTTGGATATGGACCGCGAATACTCGGTCTCCATATCGCTGCTTGAGAGTTAACGCGGGGATGACTCCATGCTTGCCACAGGAGATCACGAGTCTTGGAGTCGAACCTTCAAGCACGCTGGCGTCTCGTAACGTGCTGGCACGACGAGGTACCCAAGACAACGGCACGCAGCGCCACCACGGTTTCATCGTGGTTTTGCGGATCTCGAACGGCAGACCAACAGCTTGTGCCAAGCCTCGCGCCTGACTGCGAAGACCCGCCAATTCCTCGCAATAACACCAGCAGGAATTCATGGCGTTCGTCAGTGGGAAGTGTGGCCCGCTGTTGCTGGTCGAAAGAGTGGCCGAACGGCTCTGTGATGTCTGGGCCGCATGCATGGCGTTCGAAAGTCCCGTCCGTGGGTGAAGCAAAGAAAGCAGTCGCCGCGCAGGATCCTCCTGCGATTCTCCCGGACTTCTATTGCCATTCGGGAAATGGCGACAAGACGAGTTTGCTGTTCCGAAAGCTTGGCGAGTGATTCAGCTAGCTACTCACGAACACTGGCTTCGCGAGGATTGATTTCAGCTCGAACAAAGCGGCTTCGAGTTCAGGCTCGTCCGAGCGAGAAAGAATCACTCGGTCCCAAAGCTTGTTTGTGGATGCCAGATTGAGCTGCAATGCGCCGGCGTTGGCGTCTTTGTCGACGTTCCGCCCGCACTTGGCAGAGTGCTGCCCTGGGATTCCTCGGATGGTTCAAACGGCTCGTTAAGGTCCACCTAATTCATGCGACAAGTCGTGCTTCATGCCGCCAGAACCCCGAAAAAATCAGTGCTCGCTATGTCCTTGAACAAAGTCAGCGCGTTCCCATAATCCCGCCCCGCGACATGGGATCAATTCGCCAACGGATGGCGCACCTTAGAGACTTGCGGCGAAATTGACGCGCCAAGACAGGACAGCCATGACCGAGCTGACGAAGGCCGAGTTGAAGGAGTTTCAAGCTAAGCTCATCGAGATCCGGGCGAGGATCAAAGGCGACGTTAAGGATCTAACCGAAGAGACGCTGGGGCGCGATCACGGCGAGTCTCGGACTCCAACGCCCCCTGCAGAGCTGGGCAGTGAAACTTACGAACAAGACTTCTCCCTCTCGCTGATCCGCAATGAAGAGGAAGTACTCGAAGACATCAGCGCGGCCTTGGCTCGATTGGAGAGCGGCGAATATGGCGTTTGCTTGAAGTGCCTAGAAGCTGGCAAGCCGGTAAAGAAGTCCATGATTCCGAAGGCTCGATTGAAGGCCATCCCGTGGGCCAAGAACTGTGTCGAGTGCGAGCGTCAGCGCGAGATCTACGGCTAAGACCGTTCGTCTTTGAGCCTTGCTGCGAAGAGATGGTAAGCAACGCGGTTCCGACAGATTGCGGGATCTATTGCTTCATTGTGAGGTCGTCGGTTAGGACGCAGACCGTCCGCGTTAGCTCTCTCTGGATTTCGTCGAGGCTCCTCAATGACGGCACCACTGCCCACCAATCGCTACGTTTGGTTCTTCTCAATCGCCATCGCTGGACTGGCGATTGATTTGGGCTCGAAGCACATCGTCTTTTCGGACCTCGGTTGGCCGGGCAAGAGCGATTGGACTGTGCCCTTCTTTGATGGTTGGTCGACCTTCTGCTTTTACACCAGCATCAACGAAGGCGCTTTGTGGGGAATCGGCCAGGGCTTCACGGGAGTCTTCGCGGCTCTCAGCGTCTTGGCGATTGGTGGCGTGCTGACTTGGTTGTTCAAGTACCGCGCGGCTCAAAGTTTGTGGCTGACGATCTCGTTGGCCTTCGTGATGGGTGGCACGATCGGCAACCTCTACGACCGGCTGGGGATGCACGGCATGAAGAATCCAGCGGGTGATGCCGTCTTCGGAGTGCGAGACTTCTTGCTCTTCACCTTCGGCGATTTCCATTGGCCGATCTTCAACTTCGCCGACGTCTTTTTAGTGACCGGCGCGATCATGCTGGGACTTCACTCGTTCAAAGTGGAGTCCGCTGCGAACCAACAGCCAGTCGCCGCGCATGACGTCAGCAAAGCCGCGGCTTGAACTGGCAACTGGAGTTCAACTCTTGTTGAGCTCTCGAGGTCATGCCAAATTCAGACCGTCAGCGGCCAGGTGAATTGGAACGCTTCGCTGATGAGGTCCAGTCCGTCGCTTTTGAGTGAGTCGCCCGTTGAACGGCTTTTGCCGTTGCCACCGCCCGCGAGTGTGTCGCGATTGGAATTCCCCGCGATGTCTCCTGTGAGCAGGTCATCGCCGTCCTCGCCGAGCAGCACATCGGAGCCTTCCTGACCAAGCAATGAATCATTGCCGGCGCTGCCGAGCAGTGTGTCATTCTGTCTCTTATACACATCTGACGCTGCCGACGAAGGCTTAGGTGTAGAT
>OMIV01000033.1 GCA_900299185.1 Planctomycetaceae bacterium | reverse complement strand
GCCGAGCTTACGGCTACCGCAACCGCAATCACTTCATCCTGAGAATCGAAACACTTCACACCACCAAAGTCAGACTCGTCGGCTGATACCAGTTACCCCCACGGTTTTGCGATGAGCCGAACTTTGCCCATCACGACTTTCTTCGAGTCGACGTTTTCCATGCGGATGACATTGCCGACTTGGCCGTCTTGTTGAGCTTTAGCCATGATCGAAATTGCGAGTGGTCCGCCCATCGCAACCATCTGGACGGTGTCACCGCGACGAATAACAGGAGTTCGGTCGACAGACTTCGCTACGGTGGCAGCCGTTTGGCTGGATTGATTTTGAACGGCTTTCACATCGCCGATCCGGACTGGTTGCAACGCTGGAATCGGTCTCAATGCCACTCGTCCGACAACGTCATTCACTTCTTGCAGTTGAACTCCGAGTTCTCGTACCTCGCGACGATCGATGTAGACGTCACTCGGTTGAATCGTGCGCCCCATTTCGATGGCTCGCTTCGCGATCACCGTGTTTTGGAAGTACTTCACACTCAACACGACCGGAATCCCTGGCTCTGCTTCTCCCATCTGCGGTGCGTGTACGACAACTTGCACTCGTCCCAGCGGCGGCCAAGCGGACTTCAATTCGGCTTGAAGATTCAGAGTTTGTTCTTCAGTCAGATCGTTGGCTCGCTGACCAACAAACATGGCTTCAATCTCGATGTCACTCGGATCCCAAGGCAGCCGACTCAGCACAACCTGCTTCGCAACTGCCACGACCTCGGCTTTGGTTGCAGCAGTTGGATGAACCACTTTCTTGCTTGGCGTTCGCTCGGTGGCTTCATCTGCTGCCGCTCGTAGAGCTGAAACGTGGCGAATCGGACCTTTCGAATTTGATCCCGCGTTGCGAGTACGCTGCGCTGCCGAATCCTTGTTGGTGGCAGAATTCTTACGGCTGAGTCCGACGATCGTTCGATCGCCCATAACAACGATTCGTCCGGCAGGGGCTTTGGCCAGTTTGAGTCGAATGTCGACTTGAGCCTTGGTGATCGAGACCTTCTCGTTGGGTTTCGGAGCGTCTTGCAAGTCGAGAGTTTGCAAGGCTTCCACAACGGCGTCGCTCTCTCCATCAATTTCCGCGATGTCTCCGAGTCGCACGATTGAATCGCTGACGACTGCCACTGGCTTGAGTGTGACGACGTAGCGACCATCGCTTGCTCGCGAGACAAGCTGTCCGCAGAACAGTGAGACGATCACCGTCAGTCCCGCAAAGAGGCGTGTAAGAAAAAATGTCTGCATGGCAAGCCCATGTTTCGAAGAGATGAGTGGCACTTAATTCCCAAGTTGCCGTCTGTTGAAAGCTAACGGACAACTATTCGACCTTCGCTCTACGGGTTGCCCGCGAGCCTCTACGTCAGGGCTTATCTCACGATCGAGTTCGTTGTTTCGAGCAGGCGATCGCTTGTCAAAATGGCTCTCTGGCTAGCTTCGAACGCTCGTTGAGCTGTGATGAGCTGTATGAGTTCTGTCACGACCGAGACGTTGGCTCGTTCCAGGAAGCCTTGCTGCAACGTGCCCAATCCGTTTTGTCCGGGAGTTCCCGTGATGGGGGCACCAGATGCCGTCGTTTCCGCAAACAGGTTGCGACCTTCAGCTCGCAAACCAGATGGGTTGGAGAATCTCGTTGTCGAGATGTTTCCGACGACCGTTGCAGCGTTGGGAGCACCGGCAGTTACGACCGACACAGTGCCGTCGGTGCCAACTGTCACCGAGAGTGTGTCGTTCGGAATCGCGATTGGTGGCTGAAGCAAGTAGCCGTCAGCCGTAACGAGTTGGCCGTTCGAGTTCAGGCGGAACGCGCCGTCGCGGGTGTAGCGGAACTCACCGCTGGGCAGGAGAACCTGAAAGAAGCCAGGGCCTTCGACCGCGATATCAAGTTCGTTCGACGTGTTCTCAAGCACGCCCTCTGTGAAGATCTTGCCGATGGCTGAGACCTTCACACCACTACCAATCTGGATGCCGGTTGGAACTTCAAGACCCGTGGCACCCTGAGTACCGGGAGATCGAACTGTCTGATAGATGAGGTCTTGGAATTGGACCGAGCTGCGCTTGTAGCCGTTGGTGTCGACGTTCGCGAGGTTGTTGGCGGCGTTGTCGACGGCCGTTTGCTGAGCCTGCATGCCCGTCGCTGCCGTGTAGAGTGCCTTGATCATCCTTGATCCTTTTATTGGCCGAAGGTGGTTCGGGCGTCCTGCCCGATCGGACTTTTCGCAAATGCGGTGGCTGTTCTGTCTGGTCAATCCTGCGACTGTTGAGTCGTCACGGTTGCGACGTCATTTGCTGACTACCCCGATCGTGGACTCGTTCTGGATGCGATCGATTCATCCAACGCTCTCAACGCACGCTGAGCCGCTTCGAAATGCCGATATCCCGAAATGAGTTGGACCATCTCACTGATGTGAGAAGCATTACTCATCTCGCGATATCCCGAGCGGATGTCGGCGGGGATAAGGTTCGGTTCGACTCCGGCTGTCGGCTGGAAGACCGAAGTTCCAATTCGACTCAGTTGGCTCGGGTCATCGAACTGAGCCACTGCAACTCGACCGACCGTCAGACCGTCCGCGTTGACAGAGCCGTCATCTAGGACGCTCACATCCACTGCGTCTGGTGGCAATGTGATTTGACGACCTTGTGCGTCCAGCAGCGCGAAGCCTTCAGGGGTCACAACCTGACCAAGTCGATTCGGCTGAAACGTTCCACTTCGTGTGTACATCGGGCCGTTAGGACCTTCGACCATTAATCGGCAAAGTTTGACTGAGTTGGCTGTTCTCGTGCCGAGGAGCAAGGCGGAACTGCCTCGATTCACGAGTCAGTCAGATGGCAGCGAAAGTGGGGGTCGAATGGGCAAAGTTTTTGAAAATTGCTCACCACCTAAAGTGTGGTTTGCCGACTCTATTGACGCTCATTTGGACGGAGCTAGAATCCGCCCACCTCGCTGGGAACGGCCGAGGAAAATGATGTAAGGGCTCGTAGCTCAATTGGTTAGAGCGCCGGACTGTCGATCCGGAGGTTGCGGGATCGTGACCCGTCGAGCTCGTTAAAGAAGCCTCGCTGACAGCAATGTCAGCGAGGCTTCTTCGTTTCATTCCGGGATCGCCCACAGGGCCTACGGCTGAAACTTTTGTACGCGGCGACCATTAACTTCGGCCACGAACAGATTGCCCAGCTTGTCAAAGGCAAGCATGTGCGGCAGGTCGAACTCTCCAGGTTCCGAGCCTTTGCGCCCCCAGCGCTTTTCGACGTCTCCATCAGCAGTCAAACGGATGACTTGGTTGGCTCGGGCATCGGCCACGTAAAGTTGTCCTGATTGGTCAAACGCCAATCCATACGGAGCGAATCCTGGCCAAGTCGCCAGCCAGTGGCCCGATTGGTCGAAAATCTGGATGCGTTCGTTCTCGCGGTCGCCCACTAAGAGTCGGCCTTGCCGATCCATCACGATGGAATGCGGCAGATTGAACTCGCCATCACGTTTTCCCGGCGTTCCCCACTGATGGAGCAGTTTGCCGGATGGTGCGAATTTCAAGACGCGAGTGTTGCCATAGCCATCTGTTACGAAGAACTCACCATGACTGCCGAAGGCGAGATCCGTTGGCTTATTGAATTCGTGGTCTCCAGCACCTGCTTTTCCGGTCCCGAGCGACAACAGCAGTTTTCCGTGAGAGTTAAATTTCATGACACGATGACTGCCAACATCAGTCGTCCAGATGTGGCCGTCTTTATCAAGCCTCAGACCATGAGCGGACCCGATTAAGTCGTCTCCCCACGATCTCAATAAGTTGCCGCCGGAGTCAAAAACCATGAGCGGCCGTTTTCCCCGATGAAACACAATAATCTCGTCCTGAGTGGAGATGGCGACCGCCGAACACGCTCCAAGCGTGCTGCCCACTGGCAACTTGAAGAAGTTTGGGACGGGCTTGAGTTCCTCAATAGCCGGCGGCGACTTTGGTTCGCTGGCTTGCCCCAGCATCGAGCCCATCGACGTGACGCAGAGAGCAACTGCGATCAATTGTTTGAGTCGGAGAATGGCAATTCTGAGCGTCATGAGAGGTCTTTCTTCTACAGGTGTTGACGCAAGCTCGGAGCCGGCAGGGATGAAACATTGATGTTGTAGTTAATGATTCTCACTCGATGGGAACCTGCCTACGACACTAACGGTTACGGAGAGTTTGCTGAGTTCTGAGACAATTATCCGATCCGTCAATGTTTTACTGACCGTATCAACCGGACGACTGTTTTTTGCCGAGGCCACGAATTGCCTGCTGCAATCGTTCTTAACATTTCAGCGGGCAAGTCCAAGCCGATCACTCTACCTGTGCTAGCACGACCACTCAGTTCAGTCGTGACTAACGGTTTCCGTCAAATAGGTGTCAGGATCTGCAAAATGCTCTTTAAGCGTCTCACTGGAGCAGCGTTCTTAGCTGCTCTCGCGGTTGGTGCGAGTCAGCGAACCCACGCCGACGACTCGACACTTTCTCCCGAAGTTCGTGCATTGATTCAGCGCCTTGAGTCGACGGAACGCGAGCTAGAACTACTTAAGAACGACTTGCGTACTACTAAAGAGACGCAGAAGGAGTTAGCAGATAGTCAATCTCGCCTGACAGACAATCAGGCGAAGATGATCGAGATCAGCGCTTCCAACTTTGAAGCACTTGAGGCTGCCAAGGCTGAAGCTCCCAAGCCCAACGACTTGTCCATGTCCGCCTCGTGGAAGGACGGCTTTGAAGTTGCGACCAAAGATAAGGCGTTCCGAGTCCATGTCGGCGGTCGCACGCAGTTGGATACAAGTTGGTACGCTGTCGACGATGGCGTCGATGCCACCACCAATCCGAAGTATCAAGACGGCGTCGATTTCCGACGTGCTCGCTTGCGTATAGACGGCACGATGTATGAGCAGATTGAATGGGCGGTCGAGTATGACTTTATCAACTCATCGCGTGTGCGAAATTCAGCTGGGACAGGAACGGCTGATCTGGATGTGACTGGTTTCACTGACGTATGGTGGACGTTCAAAGAAGTGCCGTGCGTTGGAAATATCCGCATCGGCAATCAGAAGGAAGCGATCGGCTTCGAGCACGTCGTAAGTAGCCGGTTCCTCCCATTTATGGAACGGTCCTATAACCAAGATACATTCTACGGTGGTGCGTTTAACGGATTCACTCCGGGTATCTCGATTTTCGACCATTACGACGACGAAATGGGGACTTGGAACATCGGTCTCTATAAGCCGACAAACAACGTCTTCGCGGCCAATGCATCCAATGGAGATTACGCCGTCACCGGGCGACTGACTCGACTTCTATGGTGGGAAAACGATGGCCGTGAACTCTTACACTTAGGTATTAGCGGTCGGCAATTCACTACGGTCAACGATCAGATTCGTTATCGAACTCGTGATGCGATTCGTGCCGGGATTTCGTCCCAATGGCCTTTGCCGGGCGATACGGGGACACTCTTTGGTGATCAAGGACAATGGATTAACACCGAATTCGTTGTCGTTCAGGATCGTTGGACGTTCCAGTCCGAGTATCTGGCCAGCTTCTTGCAAGATGCTGGAAAGACTGCAACGACTCGCAACCAAGACCTCTTCTATCACGGTGGCTACGTCCAAGTGATGTATTTTCTCACTGACGATCATGATTCCTACGACCGTAAGGAGCGTGCATCGTTTGGTCGGGTGAAACCCAAGAAAAACTTCCGCTTTCTACGAACTGATCCCTGCGATTGCTACGACGGCTGGGGCGCTTGGCAAGTTGGCGTACGCTACAATTATCTCGACTTGAACGACAAAGGAATCAATGGTGGAGAGTTGAATAACTACACCGCCGGACTCAACTGGTTCCTAAATCCGAATATGAAAATTCAAGCCAACTACATGCTCACCGAGAAGAACTCCAATCCGACGTCGGCGGGCGAAGGTATGATTCATGGGTGGGGCTTCCGCTTCGCTCACGACTTCTAAGTTTGATTCTTTCGAATGACGTACACGAAATACTACAGTCGCTCGATTTTGTACTCGTTCGATACTCTAAAACTTCTGCCGACATCCCAGGCTCGTCTGGGATGTCGGTTTGCATTTAAGGCATGTCGAATTTCCACGACTTCAGCGTGGGGGATCATCAGGATACAGATCGAATTGCCAGATCAAATCATGGGTCTGATGTCAGCAGGAAGGCTCCGGTGTATCAGGCGAGTGGATCGCTACTCTTTTACGATTGAGCCCACAATGAATCCGCCAACGACAGCCTCAATGACACATATCGCAAACCATCCGATAGCCAGTTCAACTGGGATGGGATGAATCGCATAACCGCCAAACGCATATGAAGCGCCCGTTGAAAGGGCTCATCGCAAAACCGTGGGGGTAACTGGTATCAGCCGACGAGTCGGACTTTGGTGGTGTGAAGTGTTTCGATTCTCAGGATGAAGT
>OMIV01000032.1 GCA_900299185.1 Planctomycetaceae bacterium | reverse complement strand
CAGCCCCGAAGCGATGGTCGCCGCGTGCCGAACACTCAGCCAATGGCCAACCACCGGTCGCCGCGTACTCGTGACGGGCGACATGCTGGCGCTGGGTGAAGACGCGCTCGATGGTCATCAAGACGTTGGAATCGCGGCCGCTGAAGCGGGACTCGATCTGGTGCTCTCACTCGGCGATCACGCTGACGCGGTCATCGAGACGGCTCGCGAAGCCGGGATGTGTCCCGATCGCAGCGCGGCCTTCAAAGAGATCGAACCACTGCTGAATCGCCTGCAATCAGAACTTCAAGACGGCGATGTGGTGTTGGTGAAAGGCTCGCGCGGCATGCGCATGGAACGAGTCGTGGAATGGATCGCAGCTCGAGCCAAGTCGCAAAAGCCAATATCAGCCGCGCGACGTGAGTCAGCTTCGTTGGCAACTCGTTGAGACCTCACAGCGACGCTTCGCGAGGCGGCTTGAGTTCACGCCGGGCACGTTTCCAAGGTGCCCTCAGTTCAACGAAACGAGCACGTTGAACGTGCTCCGCACCTCTTGGCGGAACCGCCGAGTCCGCACTGGAAACTCGATTTGCGGCACTTTTCAGCCACTTCTAAAGTCCCGCGCACAATCCAAAGACAGTCGTCAGTGCATTGGTGTCTGACTGACTGCCACGGAGCGGACTTCATTTTCACGGATGGGACAAAAAATGAGTCACTCGTTAGACCAGGCGATCCGCAATCGCAGTGCGGTCGTCGGAATTATCGGGCTGGGCTATGTCGGACTGCCGCTGATGTCGGCGTTCGTCAAAGCCGGCTTTCGCACAATGGGCTTTGATATCGACCAGAAGAAGGTCGACATGCTCAAGGCCGGGCAAAGCTACATCAAACACATCGACGCGCAGTTCATTGCGGGCCTGATCAAGGAAGGGAAGTTCGAACCAACGTCCGACTTCTCGCGACTCAAAGAACCCGACTGCCTCATCATCGCCGTGCCCACACCGCTCAACGACACGCGTGATCCCGATCTCAGTTACGTCGAAGGTTCGACACAGGCTATCGCCAAGACATTGCGACCGGGGCAGCTCGTCATCCTCGAAAGCACGACATATCCCACGACCACGCGCGATGTCTGCCAACCGATCCTGGATGCGACCGGCATGAAGCTGGGCTCGGATTACTTCTTGGCTTTTAGTCCCGAGCGTGAAGATCCGGGTAACCCCAAGTTTTCTGCAGCCATCATCCCCAAGGTAGTAGGTGGCATCGATAAGCAGAGCGGTGACTTGGCCGAAGCCTTGTACTCGGCGGCCATCGTGCAGGTCGTGCGAGTCTCGACCGCCGAAGTCGCGGAAGCCTGCAAGATCTTGGAGAACACTTACCGAGCCGTGAATATCGCGCTCGTGAATGAATTGAAGATGCTCTACGACCGCATGGGCATCGACGTGTGGGAAGTCATCGACGCCGCGAAGACCAAGCCCTTCGGCTACCAAGCCTTCTATCCCGGACCGGGCCTGGGCGGTCACTGCATCCCGATCGACCCGTTCTATCTCACTTGGTTGGCTCGACGTTACGGACTCACAACGAGGTTCATCGAACTCGCTGGCGAAGTGAATTCGCGCATGCCCGAGTACGTGATCTCGCGCTTGATGGAGTTCCTCAACGATCGCGGCAAAGCGTTGAAGGGCAGCAAGGTTTGCTTGCTGGGCGCTGCTTACAAGAAGGACGTGGATGATCCGCGTGAGAGTCCGTCGTTCGTGTTGATGGAGCAGTTGCTCGCGCGCGGTGCCGAGCTGACCTACAACGACCCGCACGTGCCGAAGCTGCCCAAGATGAGGCATCACAACTTGCCTGCGATGGATAGCCAGCAACTCACGCCCGAGTTCTTGGCCGCTCAAGACGTGGTGCTAATTGCCACCGACCACACGGCCTATGACTACGACTTCATCGTCAAGCACTCGCAGTTCGTGCTCGACACACGCAATGCGACCAAGAGCGTGAAGGATGGTCGCGAGAAGATTCGCAAGGCGTAGTGCAACCGCAGTCTTTGTGGGCGAGTCGCTCTGCAATTCGCTCACAAAGAAGCCCGCGACGTCAAAGCTACGACGCGAGTTTCGAACTCTCTTCCAACCTTAAAAGATCTCTGTTCGTCTTCGTCTCTGTGTCCTCTGTTGCCTTCTGTTCCAAACGTCTTCACCAAGACTCGGAACAGCCCAGGACTTCGGTCACAGTGCCCCAGACAAGCAGAGATTTTTTCTTGTCCTCGTGGCACTCTTTGTTTGATTCGCGCGGACTGAATTCGATGGAGTCACGTATGAAGTTGACGGCTTTGTTCCTGGCGATTGTTGCCGCTGCGTTCTCGGCATCTGCTCAAGACCTACCGCGTGCGGTTCTGGATCTGGCGTTAGAAGCGCCTGTCGTGAACACCAAGCCGGGACCGGAGTACGCCGACCAAGTCCGTGTCGGAAACATGATCATCGGCCTGGAGCGAACTCCCAAAGGTCGTCTCTGGGCGTGCTGGGTTGGCAACGGAGACAGCCCCAACGGCTTCTTCATGCTGGCGTCGAGTGATGATGGTGGGACGACCTGGTCGAAGCCGCGCGTCGTCATTGACCCGACTGATCCACCGAACGCGCCGCAGCGTCGAGCTCTCGTCGGCAACTTGTGGACGGACCCGATGGGGCGGCTGTGGTGCTTCTTCGATCAAAGCTTGGGCTACTTCGATGGACGATGCGGAGATTGGTTCACGCGCTGCGATAACCCCGATGCCGACGAACCCACATGGACCAAGCCGGTCCGCTTCGCTGATGGCTGCACTCTCAATAAACCGACCGTGCTCAGCTCAGGTGAATGGCTACTGCCGGTCGCGTTGTGGACGCGCGACCGCATTGGCATCGGGACCAGCGTGGGCATTCCGAAGGACGCGTTGAAGAACGCTCATCAAGACTTAGATCACATCCGCATGGCGAACGTGTTTGCGTCGACCGATCACGGTGCGACGTGGACTCGGCGCAGCGGAGTTGCGTTTCCAGAGACCGACTTCGACGAGCACATGTTTGTCGAACTCAAGGACTCGCGACTGTGGATGCTCGCACGCACGAAGTACGGCATCGCTGAGACTTACTCCTCTGACCGCGGCCAAACGTGGAGCACTCCGCAACCATCATCGATCAAGAACCCCAACGCTCGCTTCTTCATTCGCAGGCTGGCGTCGGGAAACTTGTTGCTTGTGAAGAACGGCCCGGTCGGTGTGCGGTTGCCGCGACGTTCGAGCATGACCGCGTTTCTCTCGTTGGATGACGGCAAGACGTGGCCGCATCAGTTGTTGTTGGATGATCGCGCCGAGGTCTCGTACCCCGATGGCCTGCAAGCTCCCGACGGCACGATTCACATTCTTTATGACTGGAACCGGCACACTGACGCCGAGATCTTGCTCGCGAAGTTTCGTGAAGAAGACATCATCGCCGGAAACATCGCATCGCGCGGCGCGAAGCTAAAGCAGCTCGTCAACAAGGCGCACTCACCGCATCTGCCGCGCGAGATTCAGCCCGATCCCCAGTGGACCGCTCAAGCTGCTGAAGACGCGAAGCAAGACTTTTCGAGCATCCCTTACGACGGCAAGACGCCCAACAAGATGGTCTGCGACACGACGCTGCGTGAGCTGCCCGATGGATCGTGGGCGCTCTTCATGCTCGCCGGAGATGACTTCGAACCTTCGCCGCTGAACTACACCGGCATCACTCGCAGCACCGACAAGGGGAAGACATGGACGCCTCTCGAAGCGATGGATACGCACTTGCCGCGCTCGGGTCTGACGACCGGTCAATGCGTGACCGAAGTCTTCTTCATCAACGGCCGCGCGACGGCTTTGCTCAGCACTCATTCGCAGACGTGGGGCCGAGATTGGAAGTCGTGGTTCATCACCAGCGACGACAACTGCCGCACGTGGTCACAGCCTGAGCCTGCTCCAGGACGACTCGCGAACTTCACCTTCTTGAGGAACCGCATCGTCACGCGCGACGGGCGGATCATCATTCCGTCGCAGCATTATGTAGGACCGCCTACAGGCACTCCGCCACCACCTGCCGAAGAGAAGCCGTGGCACGGCGCGCTGCGACATTACGTCAGCAATCCTCGTAATGGCGTGCTGATCAGCAGCGACAGCGGCAAGACCTGGTCCGAGCATGGCGACATCCGACTAACTCCCGATGTTCGTTACCACGGCTGGGCCGAGAACAACATCGTCGAGCTTTCAAATGGTCACATTGCGATGATCATTCGAGCCGACCGACTGGGCGGCGTGCTCTTTCGTGCCGAGTCCACCGACGGCGGTCGCACGTGGCCCGAGTACGCGCGCGTCACCAAGATCCCCAATCCCGGCAGCAAGGCCACTCTGTATTCGTTGGGCGGCAACACTGTGGCCATGTTGCATAACCCCAACTCGAAGCACCGCAGCCCGATGGCTTTGTGGATCAGCTTCGACGGCATGAAGACGTGGCCGTATCAACGAGTGCTCGTTGCTCAAAGCGTCGACGGTCCTCAAGGTCGGATGAACTACCCAGACGGCTTCGTGAGTGCCGACCAGCAATGGTTGCACTTCGCCTTCGACGACAACCGCCACCGCGCCGTGCATTACTCCGCCAAGCTGCCTCCGCTTAAGCCGTAAGGCGATCGCCCTCGACCGTCCGCATTCGCCCAAACGACGACGACCGAGAGCGGCCATCCTACAGGACAAGTTGCATCCGGCGTTTTATTTAATTGCAACGACAGTCGTTGTTCGCCTCGTAAGAACGAAAAATGCTCACGAGAAACACGGTGCCTGAAGAAAGCGCCTCAGGCGACAATCGCCAGGACTGGACGTGCTCAAGCCTGTCGGGCAACAGCAGCGACCTCATGCTCTCTGTGTCCGTCAGAATTGTGACTTCAACAGTCTCCCGTTCGCCTGTGACTGGATTGAAGAACGTGCTCGCAGCGAAGTGTTGACGAATTGAATCCGCTGACGAGTTCGAACGAAAGATCGTGCCGACGAAGAAGTCACAGTGGTTGCCGTTGCCCGTCAAAAGACCGGCTCATCGCAAAACCGTGGGGGGTAACTGGTAAAGAGCGGACAGACTGGTTCAGCTGGGGTTGTGAGTTCTCAAGTCGCAACTTCAACGGAGTCCCAGAATGTCCGCTCAAGCGTTTT
>OMIV01000031.1 GCA_900299185.1 Planctomycetaceae bacterium | reverse complement strand
TGTATAAGAGACAGATCTCAACCAGTTGAATGCTCGCGGCATCAGCGTCTCAGAGTCCGAGTCGAAGATCTTCCGACTCGTTTCAGACTTGCCGGTCGAGCAGCAGCGAGCGTTGGTTCCTCTGGTCGATCAATTGTTGCCGAGTTTGCAGAGTTACTTCGGTTCGTTGCCGCCGGCTCGGGATGGCTCGGCTCTTCATGTGACAGGCTTCGTCTTCAAGGACCGAGCGTTGTTTCAAGACGCGGGGTTGTTGCCTGAAGAGCTGACTGTCGCATTTCACGGCAAGCAAATGGGCGCCGAGTTTTGGATGAATAATCAAGCGGCAGATTACTACCGCGCGCACTTGCTGCTGCATGAAGCCACTCACGTTTACATGCGGCAGTTTCCGGAAAACGGTGATGGTTTGCCGGCGTGGTACTTGGAAGGGATGGCCGAGTTCTTCGCGACTCATGGACGGCAGGCCGATGGTTCGCTGAGCTTCGCAGTCAATCCTCGAGATCGCTATGCGCTGCCCGGTTGGGAACGTATTGCGGTGGTCCAACGAGACGTCGCAATCCGCGGCGTGAGGTCCATCAACGAAGTTCTAAAGCTCGACCACAAAGACTTCGCGCGCGTCGAGTCTTACGCGTGGAGTTGGGCGCTGTGTCGATTCCTTGATTCTCATCCCGCCAGTCGTGGTGCGTTTCGAGAACTCGCGAAACGGATGACTCAAGAGCCCGTGGCTGATGTCAATGAACGTGTGCAAGAACTGACAACGCCCGAGCTCGAAGCCAACTGGATGCAGTATGCGGCGGGCATCGAGTTCGCTTACGACTTCGATCGATCGTCAATTCGCTTCGGTGACGGGAATCCTTTAAGCGGGGAAGCTCGCACGTTCGACGTTGATGTTGCTCACGGCTGGCAAAGCAGTGGAGTCGCAGTGGAGGCCGGCGTTAAATACGCGGTCACCGCCACGGGGCAGTTCACGTTGGCGGATCAACCCAAGCCGTGGGTTAGCGAAGCCAATGGCGTGACGATTCGCTACGTGAATGGTGAGCCGATTGGGCGGTTGTTGGCGTGTGTCAGAACGAAGGGCAACGAGCAAGCCGCGCGTTCGATGTTGATGGTCACGCCACTTGGCAACGCTGTTGAGTTCGTGTCCGAGTACTCCGGTACTCTCTATCTGCGAGTGAATGATTCACCCGCAGAACTTGCCGACAACAAAGGCAAGCTAAGCGTCCGAGTAGAGTCGAAGTAGCTCGCGTGCTGGATCACTTCTTCAAATGCTGGTCGATAAAGCGATAGGCCACTTCGCGAACCTCTGGCGGGAAGTCGTGTGCGCATTCGGGATAGTTGGCTTGCAGATGCTCTTCATGGCCTAGCAACCGATAGATCGGTTTGGCCGAGCTGATCGCATCGCGCACTCCGGAGACTTCAAAATTGCTATCGCCGGTCGGAGAGCTGGCGAGGAACGGACGAGGTGCAAACGCGGCGATGATTTCAGGGAAGTCGAACGGCACTTTGTCGGGATTGTTTTCGTAACGATCGTTAATGAGCGGCATGTAGCGGGCACTGGTCCAACCTTTGAGCTTCCCGCTGTAGTACTTGTGAAACCTCGTGAATCCGCAGTTTGAAACGATGACCTTCAACCGCGTGTCAAAGGCGGCTGTGAACATCGAATTATGCCCCCCCCAAGGAATGGCCGATGACGCCGATGCGTTCTCTGTCGACGACTGCGAGAGACTGCAAGAGATCGACACTGCGCATGTTGTCCGCAATCGCCTTCATGGAGCCGCTGATGTAGCCGTACTCTTTCAGGAATTCGTACTTGTAGTCGCCGAACGACGGGTAATCGGGGGCGAGTGTCACGTAACCTCGCTGAGCTAGATGCAGCGCGTAATGCAGATTCGGATTGCCGCCCAATCCTGCTGGCTCGCCCTTGCCGATGCCAGTGGTTTGATGCAGGCAGAGCATGGCCGGAAGCCGCTTGCCGTCAGACTTGGGGATGAAAAGAAACGCTCGAACTTCACGCTCGGCAGAGTCCGTGTGGTACGAGATCAACTGGCGTGTGTAGCCGTCGAAGGTTTGTTCTTCGAGCACCTTCATCCCCAACGGCACCGGCTTGTCCGGCTTGGGCAAAGGTCCCATCACAACTTGCATGGCGGCCAATACGTGCTCGCGACGCTTGGCCCAGTCGGCTGGAGTTTGGATCGCCGTCTTCATTCCATCGGGCTGTAAGTAATACGACAGGTCTTGATGCTCGGAGTACGTTGGCCGGAGTTCTTGTCCCTTTGCCGCACTCACTAAGAACATGCAGAGCAGACTGAAATGAATGGCAAGTTTTCGCATGGGGAGTCCCTCTGTGAGTATTGAAAGAAGACGACTTTCAGCGACCAGACTTTCTCAGACGAGCGATAAGGAATGGCGTGACTTGGCTTAAGGGATGGATCGCATCCATTCCAAGAATGCAGTTGCGTAGCGATTAAGATTGGCTTCGCTGCCTCCGCCTTTCAGCATCGAGCACATCTCGTATGCGACGCTGCCGGTGTATCCAATCTTACGCAAAGCCGCGAAGAAACCTCGGTAGTCAATGAAGCCTTCGCCCATCGGTACTGCTCGAATGGCGTCTGGCTCGCGGGTGTAGTTCACGATGTTGGGGACATACACCTGACGCGGACGTCTCACGTAATCCGCCACAGTTGTGTGGACTATCCAGTCTTTCAATCGATCCACGCCGGCCACGAGATCGCAGCCGTGCAACGCCGGCGCCCAAGCATCAAACGCCGCCTTGCAGTGCGGATGGTCGATCTCTTCAAGCAAGTCCGCCATGGTCTCGAAGTGTGCCGCCATGTCGTGATGATTCTGCACGGCGAGCGTCACTCCAAAATTCGCGACACGACGAGCGCACTCTCGAAGCGACTCAACGCATGCCATCCAAGTTTGGTCGTAACTGACCGTAGGGCGTTCATAGGCTGTGAAGACGCGAATGAAGGGGCATTTCAGTCTCTCGGCCAAACGAGCCAACTGCGTAATGGTGGCGATTTGAAACTCGCGACACGGGATCTCAGGATGATCGCTTCCGATCGTGAAGTCCGTGTAAGCCGCGAGGCAAGCGACGTGTAATCGAAGCTCCAGCAGTTGGTCTGCCAAGCGTTCGATGGCTGCGTCGTCAAAATCCAACAGCGACAAATGCGGTCGCTTGGCCATCAGCATCACGCCGTCGTAGCCCAACGTTGATGCTCGCTGCAGAAAGTCGCTCAAGTTCAATCGAGCTTGCCCTGGCCAGAACCCTGCATAGCTCACCGAGTGCAGCGCAGTCTTGAACATGGGCTTTCTCCTCAGTGGTCAATGAGTCGTGACGACACTTGCCGTGATTCGATTCGAACGGATTGAACTCCCGCCGAGACTCGCGTGGCGAATGGTTCCGGGCAGAATGCTTGCGAATCGTTGCGTCGAGAGCGACACATCAAGTCCTTCTCTGATTCAAACCATGCCGGAGAACGCCAAGGAGACGTCAGGATGTGGCAAGTAAAAGGCCGTCGCTATGACAACGGGGAGCCCGTCGTCATCAACATTGAAGGCGAGCGAATCGCGAGTGTTCAGCCAGCTTTGCCGGATGGGCCGGTCGCTGATTGGCCGTATGTCGCGCCGGGCTTGTTCGACTTGCAGATCAATGGTCACGCTGGGATCTGGTTCGCGAAGGCAGACCTGACGACTGACGAAGTCCTGACGACATTGCGTCATCACTTCCGATTCGGTGTCACGCGTCTGTTTCCAACGCTCATCACGGCGTCATTTGAAGCGTTGCACGGTGGCTTCGCTGCTATTCGCAAAGCTTGCGAGCAAGAACATTGGGCCGACCTGATGGTGCCGGGCTGCCACCTCGAAGGTCCGTATATCTCGCGCGAAGATGGTCCGCGCGGAGCACACCCGTTGAAGCAAGTTCGAGCCTGTGATTGGGACGAGTTCCAAAGACTCAACGAAGCTTCAGGAGGACGCATCAAGCTGTTGACGTTGGCACCCGAAGCTGAAGGAGCCATCGACTTCATTCGGAAGGCCGTGGCAGCAGGAGTCACAATCGCCATCGGTCACACGGGAGCAACTCCGGAGCAAGTCACGGCTGCCGTTGATGCCGGAGCTAGGCTAAGTACCCATCTTGGCAATGGGGCTCATGGCATGTTGCGTCGTCATCCCAATTACATCTGGGAACAGCTTGGTGATTCTCGGCTGACGGCTAGCATCATCACCGACGGGCACCACATCCCGGACTCGTTCATTCGCACGGTCATTCGCACCAAGACTCCTGCTCGCACTGTGATTACTTGCGACGCAGCGGGGCTCGCTGGCTGCCCGCCGGGCGTTTACCAGATTGAATCAGGAGGCGTCGAAATCCTGCCGTCAGGCAAAATCGTCGTCGCCCACCAGCCGCAGTTTCTCGCGGGATCGGGACAGCTCACCGACCATTGCGTCGCGCACGCCATGAACGTGGCCGGAGTGAGTTTGAAGGACGCCATCGATATGGCTGGTCGGATTCCCGCCAGCCTTGTCGGCATCGAAGAAATCGCCATTCGCCGAGGCTCGCGCGCTGACCTCGTCTTCTTTGACATTGGCGGGAACTCCCAATTCGCCATCCGTTCGACAATTGCTGCTGGATGTGAGCAATGGAACGACGGCAGCAAACTGCACGGCGCGAAGTGAGCGACTCCCGACCGCTCACATGTCGTCTAGAGTGGGATGTACATAGTTCTGGCGCCCTTTGGAGGCTTTAGGTAGTTTGGGTGCGGCGATGGAGGTGCTGCATGATTGCCTATTCGAAAGAGTTTCGTTGGGACGTGTTGGCCGCGTGTGATGCTGGACTGCGCGCGATGGAAGTGGCTTAAGAGTTTGGAGTCAGCACGTCGTGGGTGCAGAAGATCAAGCAGGATCGTCGCGAGACCGGCAAAGTCGCCCCGGCGACCACGCGTCGACGGCGGCGTGCGTGGGATGCATGGAGCGATTGGTTGGTCAGAAGAATTACCGAGCGACCGGACATCTATCTGCGCGAGCTGCAGGTCCAACTGCAAGAAGAGCTCGGTGTTTGTGTCTCGTTGTGGACGCTCAGTCGAGGGTGTCGCGAACTAAAGATCACTCGCAAGAAGAAAACGCTGATTGCGGCAGAACAAGACCGCGAAGACGTTCAGAGGAAGCGCCAAGAATGGCGTCAAACTCAAGGCGAGTTCTCTCCCGAGAAAGTCGTTT
>OMIV01000030.1 GCA_900299185.1 Planctomycetaceae bacterium | reverse complement strand
TTCTTGATCAAAGCGTGGGTGCTGGGTGCGATCGGCGGCCTTGGAGGTTGTGTGCTGGGCTTGATGGTCGCGATGGCTCTGGGCGGGCAACTGGCCGGAGTCAGCGTCGCTCCGTTGCCAAGTTTGCTGGTCGCGGCACTCGGAGCAGCGATGCTCGTCACCACTCTGGCCGCCTATTGGCCAATACGAGTCGCTGCGAAGCTCGATCCTTGCACCTGCTTTCAGGAGGTCTAAGCCATGTTGTTTCACTTACATCAGGTCTCGAAGACCTATCGGCGTCGAGGCTCCGAAGTCACTGCGTTCCGATCAACAACGGTGTCGATCGAGAAGGGCGACTATGTCGCCGTGATCGGCCCCAGTGGCAGCGGAAAGACGACGCTGTTGTCGATGCTCGGCGGGATGCTCACTCCTGACAGTGGGCAAGTGACGTTCGACGGTATCTCGTTGTATGAGCAATCGGTTGCTGAGCGAGCCAAGCTGCGTTGCGAGCGATTTGGCTTTGTCTTTCAGACATTCAATCTGATTCCGTATCTCACGGCGATTGAGAATGTCTGCGTCCCGATGCTGCTGGCGGGCATTTCAACTTCCGAACATCACGACCGAGCTCGAACGCTCTTAGAGCAAGTGGGGCTCGGGAATCGACTGACTCATAAGCCCTGCGAGTTAAGCACCGGGCAACAGCAACGAGTCGCATTGGCGCGGACATTGGCGAACGACCCGCGCGTGATCTTGGCTGACGAGCCGACCGGCAATCTCGATCCCGCCAGTCGCGAAGTCGTGCTCAGCATGTTCGATGAGTTCATCGAACATGGCCGCACGATCGTGATGGTGACTCATGACCCGGCAGCCGCGCAACGTGCGAAGCGTCGCTTGTGTCTGACGGACGGAGTGTTGGTCGAGGCGACTGAGGAACTCGTTCGGATCGCTGCCTGAAGGCAGCGTTTTTGATTTGAGCAATCGGCGAAGTTCCTGAGTTGGGAACAGAGCCAGTTTTTGATCTTCGTTTCTCCACAGAAGGAACAGCGTCATGAAGTGTTGGAAGAGTTACATATGGTTGAGTGGTGTTGTCGCTCTAAGCATTGGTCTGACCGGTTGCGGCGAATCAAAGCCGGCTCCGCAGCAGACGGCACAAGTCGAAGCTCATGCCGATCATCCGGGGCATGTCGATGGCGACGAGCACAAAGAAGGCGACGGCCATAAGCACGCTGAAGGCGAGAGCAAAGATGGGCACGGTTGGTGGTGCGATGAGCATGGCGTTCCGGAAGCGGAGTGCGCTTTGTGCAATACGAAGGTCGCTGCCGAACTCAAGAAGAAGGGCGATTGGTGCAAAGAACATGACCGTCCCGATTCGCAGTGCTTCAAGTGCCATCCCGAAAAGCTGACCGAATTTGCCGCGAAGTATGAAGCCAAATATGGCAAGCAACCTCCGAAACCCGAATTGAATTAGTCGTGTTCTGTGTTTGGAGATGGACATGCCCAAAGGCCGTGAAAGTGGAATGCCCGAGGCGGCGATGTGGAGCACGTTCTTCAACATCGAAGCAGCACTCAATCAGCTTGATTGCCGCGATGTTGCGAACGTCGTCGAGTTTGGTTGCGGGTATGGCCACTTCACGGTCTCGGCGGCGCGACGTTCAACGGGGCGAGTCTTCGCATTCGATATCGAACCGGAGATGGTCGAGTTCACGCGGCAGACATTGGCCGAGGATGGGTTGACCAATGCCGTCGTGTCTCAGCGTGACTTCATGGTTGATGGCACTGGATTGCTTGAGGGCCAAGCGGACTACGCGATGGCCTTCAACATTTTGCATATCGAAGAGCCGCACGTCTTGTTGCAAGAGGCTGCTCGTGTGTTGAAGCCGGGCGGGAAGTTGGCGGTCATGCATTGGAAGTTCGACGAGCGGACGCCGCGCGGCCCGTCGCTTTCGATCCGACCAACGTTGGAGCAGTGTCGTGCATGGGCAGAAGCGGCAGGGTTTGAATTATTACATAGCGGTGACCTCGCTGGTTGCCCGTGGCATTGGGGCCTCGTTTTGAAACGCTCAAAAAAGGAATTTCGTCATGCGTCTCTTCATTAGGTCTCGATCGTCAAAGTGGTGTCGTTGGGGAGCAATCGCTGTCGTTGGGCTCTCAACGACAACTTGCTTCGCCGAGTGGAAGTCGCCGTTGAAGTTACTTGGGCGGAAGGCACCGCCTGCGACCACAACGTCGAGGGCACAGAATGACGTGCCGAGCAACAAGCCGAAATCCGTCATCACTCAAGTGCAGGCTCAAGTGACAACCGTCGAACCGGCACGCGTGCCTGCGGCTGTCGAGGAGAACGCTCCTCAGTCGCGAGCGGCGTCCGCAATCAATGCTCCCGAGACATGGAACCTCGCGGCATTCGAGCAACTCGCTCTGGCTAATAATCCAACGGTGCATCAAGCCGCATCCAGCGTTGAAGTCGAACGAGGCAGCTTTCAACAAGCGGGCCTCTATCCGAATCCGCAAGTGGGATATGTGAATGGCACGTCGAATCGCTCCAGTGAGAAGCAATCAAACGGAGCCTTCTTCAGTCAGGAATTTGTCACTGCGGGCAAGCTCAAGAAGGCTCAGGCGTGGGAAGCCAATGAGGTCAACAAGGTGGCTTGGGATCTTGAGGCTCAGAAGACTCGAGTCATGACCGACGTCCGAATTCGCTACTTCGATGTTCTAGGGGCGCAGTATTCAGTGGCCACTCTTCGGAAGCTCGAAGCATTGGCCAATCGCGGACGAGAGACGGTGCAGACCCTCTTTGACGGCAAGGCCGCATCTCGGGCCGACGTGCTGCAAGCCAAGATCCAACTGGAGACCGTTCGCGTCTCGCTCGATGAAGCCATCGAGCGGCATAAGGCGGCATGGCAACAACTGGCAAACGTCGTCGGCGTGCCTGATCTACCAATGACTGCGGTCGTGGGAACATTGGACGGTGAGCTTCCCAAACTCGATCAAAGTGAAGCTTGGGAGAAGTTGCTCGCCAGCAGTCCGCAACTGCGATCAGCGGAAGCCGAACGCGATCATGCTTACGCCGAGTTGGATCTGGCAGAATCCCAAGCGGTGCCGAATGTCACCCTGCAAATGGTGGCCGAGTACGATCGAGCCGCAAATGCCTCGACATTGAGTTCTCTCGTCGCGTTGCCGCTGCCTGTCTTCAATCGCAATCAAGGCAATATCTATCGAGCGACGGCCGACATTGGGGTCGCGAACTCTGAAATTGACCGCACGAAGTTGGTGCTGAGGGATCTGCTCGCGGAATCGTTTCGTCGTTATCAGACCAACTTGAAGCAGGCGGAACGCTTTCAAGCCAGCATTCTCCCGGATGCTCGTGAAAACATGGACTTGTTGGAGAAGGGTTACAAAGCCGGCGAGTCAAGTTTGCTCGAAGTGCTCACCGCGCGGCAGACCTACTTTGAAGCCGAGCTGGCTTACGTCGAAGCACTCACTGAACTTCACAAGGTCAGTTCCGAGATTGAAGGACTGCAACTGACAGGCGGACTCAATCCTGCGTCGGCTGGCACCGCATTGCAGACCGGAGCGGGAGGCAGCACGTCTCGCCAACGAGCACTGCTCAATCAAGTACAGCAAGGGGCTTCGCAACGCTTACTCAACGCCGCCCAAATCGCTCGATAGCGAACAATTGAAGCCAAGAATTGCATTTTCCCCAATGTCGATATCGACATTCAACCTGCGAAATCGCAGCGTCCCTGCGAATGGAGATTTCGACGATTATGGAAGTCGAAAGATTGTGAACATCGACTGTGTTGTGTGCAGCCAGTCGATGCCGCTGATGAGTCCTCCTGCGGCGATGAAGAAGCCGACGTCACAGAGTTCGCCGCGAAAACTCTTGGCGGCGATGCAGTACTCAGCAGGCTCGGTGAAGCTCTTCAGGCTCGGCCAGAATCGCGGAACTCGGGCGCAGAACGCATCGAACTCAGAGCCGTGAAGCGAAGCCAGCTTCGCTTCTTCTCCGCGAATGACTCGCGCGTAGTAGCCAAGAAACGTCGCCGCAAAGACGACAGGGAATGTGAGCGTTCCCGTCTGAAGCGTGACTCCCAAACCGGCCAGAAAGCTGAAGAAGTACAAGGGATTTCGACACAGCGAATACGGACCGTGAACTTGCAGCGTCACTGACTTGCGTCCGGAGATGTAACTTCCACTCCAGACACGTCCCAAGACTCCGATTGCGATCAACACCCAACCCAACACGACAAGCGCGAAGCGAGCTAACGGATAGGACTCGTGCCATGTGCTCGTTGAGACCAGAACACCCGCGAAGAACAGTCCCACGACCAGACGCGACAATCTGATTCGTCGTCGCGATGGAATCACTAATGCAGAGTTCTCAGGTTGAGTCATCAATCAGATTCGTCCTTCGTGCATGCAGCGCGCTGTGCGTGTCTTCTTGAGGGTGCGATTTCTGGTCCGTCGCACGTTGGCATCGACGGACTCGAAGTCCGTCGTACCTTTCATTCGCCCAATCAATGAGTCGCAGCGTTGTGACAGCGTTACTCCAACGTCGCCGTTTCACCGCCGGCGCGAGTTCCCAGTGCTCGCCATACGGTGAGATCGACGTTGTCACTGACACCTCGCACGACGCCATCGAGCATCATCACATGCACCAGCGAAACGTGATTGCTGCGTGCGGTGATGGCGGCGTAGGTGGGTCGATTGGTCGTCTCGCCTTCGCTGATCGAAATGAAGTCGATGTCATAGGTCTGACCGCCCGACGTGTAGGGCACTTTGGTATTGGGGCCGAAGGTCGTTGTGAAGCCGGCTTGATTCGTGTCGCCGTCACACCATTCGGTATGCCCGTCCGGTCCAAAATTGCCGCCATAGGTCGCGAAGATCGCCGAGGATGTCGGTACCGCAACGTTTAAGACGCTCGGATTGTTGCTGTCCGAAAGACATGGCTGAAACGCCTTCACTTCGCCAAAGCCAAGAGTGTTGCTCAAGCCGTCGGTGAACGCGGCGGGTTTGAAAGCCTGATTGTTACAGAAAGCCCCATCACCGACGCTGCCGGTCGTCGGATCGAACACAAACCAAGTGCCCGAGTTCACTCCATAATTGAGCGGATAGAAGTCCTGCCCGACTGTTTGACGGAGCCGATCTTGCGGCTCGCTCGGGCACATGAATGTCGGCACGCGGACGTTGGTCACGCCGATCTGCGTCTGCCAAGTTTTTTCCCAACTCACGAGATCACGCAGCGTGCCTTGCTCGATGTAAGGCAGCAGTCGCGTATGCGCCGACCACGGTTCAAACAACTGTCCGGCGGGGATGCAGGCGGCTGGAGGAAAAGTTCCAAAGGTCTCTTGATAGGCATGCATGGCCAAGGCCATCTGCTTCAAGTTGTTGCGGCATTGAGTTCGCCGCGCCGACTCGCGTGCTTGTTGCACCGCAGGCAACAGCAACGCGACGAGCACCGCAATGATGGCAATAACGACCAACAGTTCGATGAGCGTGAAGCCTCGTGCTCTTGGGCGAGTGATTTTTGATGCTGCATCCGTACGACGGACTTCTAGTCCGTCGATGGCAACGTGCGACGGACTAGAAGTCCGTCGTACAAGAAGGTCGGTCGGTGAGTTGTTCTGTGCCACTTGCGGCATCCGTTGTGAGTGCATGTTTTCTTACCCTTTCGCTCAGGACTTAAAGGCTGGAGTTCTTCGGCGAACGCCGCAGAAGACCTCGTTTCGATTCGGAACACACAAAATTCAAAATCGTCCTGCCGGTAATTGTTCTTACCGACGAACGCAGTGACTCGATGGCGTCTTCCAATGTCGATGCGGACCGGCACAGCAGTCGGTAGGCGGTCTTGGCTTCATCTCGATCTGCCTGACCGAGACCGGCACGCTGTAATCCAACTCGGTTGATCCCAACGCACAGCCCTCGCTCATCAATGAGAAAGCAAGGCGGAACGTCCTGCCGCACCATTGTCAGAGCCCCGACCATCGCGAACGCCCCAATGCGGACAAACTGATGCACTCCGGCATTGCCTGCGATCACCGCATTGTCTTCGACTCGGACATAGCCGCCTAAGAGCGCGCCGCTGACGAGAGTCACTCGATTGCCGACCTCGCAGTTATGAGCAACATGACTGCCAGTCATCAGCATGCAGTCGTTGCCAACGCGAGTCGCTGTCTCAACTCCCGTACCGCGATGAATGGTGACGTGCTCGCGAATCACCGTTCGGTCGCCGATGTCGCAAAAACTGACACCGCCGGAGTAACTGCGATCTTGTGGCACGTCGCCAATGACGGCTCCTGCATGAATCTGGCAATCAGCACCGATTCGCGAATGACCGAGGACTTGCACGTAGGGACCGACACGCGTGCGAGGCCCAATGGAGACCTGCCCGGAGATCACGCAATACGGGCCGATCTCCGCTGTCTCCGCGATGCAAGCCGACGGGTTAATGATCGCAGTGGAGTGAATCGGCATCTGATTGAACCGTAGAGTTTGGAGTGTGTGATCTCGCAATGAACTCTCTCGGTATTCGTGATGAGCGGCTAGATGCTGCGTCGCTGTATGAGAAAAGACTCATTGAGCGTTCATGAACGAGGCGACTGAGTCGATGCCGTGCCATACTCAACCTCAACGAGGGAAGAACTATGGCGCGAGTGCTGGTTGTCGAAGATCAACGCAAACTCTTGGAGACACTGCATCAAGGTCTCTGCGAAGAGGGCTTCGATGTTGTCACTGCGGAAACGGCCGAAGCGGGCTTCTATGCGGCGGTGACTCAGACAGTGGATGTCGTCGTGCTCGACCGCATGCTGCCGGGACGCGACGGTGTTGAAGTCGTGCGCGAGCTGCGCAAGGCCGGGCAGCGCGTGCCGGTTTTATTGCTCACCGCCCGAGATCAAGTCCAAGATCGCATTGAAGGACTCGATGCGGGAGCCGACGACTATCTCGTCAAGCCGTTCGACTTCGGCGAACTGCTCGCACGCTTGCGAGCTTTGCTGCGTCGTCCAAACGGCGAGCAACATCACGTGCTGCGAGTCGGAGACCTTGAAATGCAGTTGCTCGCGCGGCGCGTGCTGCGTGCCGGCGAAGAAGTCGTGCTGACCCCGCGCGAGTTCGAGCTCCTGGAGTATCTGTTGCGACGAGTCGACCGCACGGTGACGCGCGAGGAGCTTTCACGCGAAGTTTGGAGAGAGCCGGAAGTGCTGACGAATGTCGTCGATGTCTGCGTCATGCAATTACGCAAGAAGATCGAGCGGCCCGGACTGGCTCAAATGATCTGCACGATTCGCGGAGTGGGTTATGTCATCAGGGAGCCCACATGAAGACGCTCAGTATTCGTAGCCGCATGACGCTGTGGTATGGCTTGATGATGGCGTTGATCATCAGCGGATTTGCAGCGGCAATCTGCTTGTTGGCCGTGCGAAGTTTCTCATCGCGGATCGACTTTGAACTGGTCGAGGAGGTCGATGAGATCGTTCAAGAGATCAACGACGAACCCGATCGTGAAGCGTTGACTCGAGAGCTGACCTCTGAGTTCGCACATCATCCGGCCTATGAGTACGAGGTTCTCGAAAAGGGGGCGCAAGCACTGTTTCGCAGTTACCGACTCGGACAGAACCTCTCTCTATTCGTGACAGGAAGCGACTCATCAATCGCGAACACGCAGCCGTTGTTTGAAGCGATGCCATCTCAATCGGACGTCCTCAATGACGTGATGCTGTCGCCGCTGGGCGAGTACCGCGTTCTGAGTCGACGAGTTGGTTCACCCTACGGCGAACTCGTGATTGGAGTGGCAATTCCATTACAGCCCTTACGCAGCATCGAAGCCGACCTCTGGCGTGTTGTCAGCGTGCTCGGACCGTGCGTGCTGTTGGTCGCAATTGCTGGTGGCTATTGGATGGCGGGACGCATGCTGGCTCCCATCGCCGAGATCACCTCGACTGCCAGCGAGATCACCGTTCGGGATCTCAAGACGAGGTTAGAGGTGAGCGAGGCGGACGATGAAATCAGTCAGCTGTCGCGCACCTTCAACGGGATGATTCATCGCCTTGATCAAGCATTCGAGGAGCTACATCGTTTCACCGCCGATGCCGCGCATGAGCTAAGAACTCCGTTGGCCGTCATGCGAACGCAGCTCGATGTGGCGCTTCGAAACGATCGCAGCGCAGCTGACTATCGCAAAGTGCTCGTTAGCCTACTCGACGACGTTGTTCGCATGACGAAACTTGCCACTCAACTACTGGAGCTTTCGCGAGAAGACACAGGACTCGTGCCGCACGACTTTCGATGGGGCGCGTTGCATGAAGTCGTGCAGTGCTCTGTGCAACAATTCCTACCGGAAGCCCATCGCAAGGAAATCACGATTGACGTCCATGATGTGGCGACTGTCGAACTTTCAATGGATGCAGAACGGTTGCAGCGAGCGATCGTCAATCTGCTCGACAATGCCGTGAAGTACTCTCCGAATGGCGGTCGTGTTGTTGTTCGACTGACTCATGCCAGCGATGTCGTTCGCCTAGAGATCTCAGACTCCGGTCCCGGAATTCCGCCCGAGCACCTGCCGCGAGTCTTCGATCGCTTCTACCGGACTGAGCAGTCACGCACGTCACCGGGAACAGGACTAGGACTGGCGATTTGCAAGGCCATTGTTGCCGCTCATCACGGCCAGCTTCAGTTGTTGTCACCGTCAGTCGATCGTGATTCGTTATCGGCTGCGTCATTGGGAACAACGGCCATCATCGAGCTGCCCATCAACTCTCAAGCTTGCGCCACAACGCAAACGACTTCAGAATTGAGTTGAATCATGAATCAAGAACCTGCCGACCAATCACTGAGTAGCACAACAAAGGATTCTCCGAGCTTGCCCAGTACCGTGCGACTCTTAGGGGTTGCGAGCCTGTTGAATGATGTCGCGAGCGAGATGATCTTTCCGTTGCTTCCGACATTCGTGATCACCGTGTTAGGTGGCTCACAGACGACTTTAGGGTTGATTGAAGGATCTGCCGATTCCCTGTCGAGCTTGTTGAAACTCGGTTCGGGCTATTGGTCCGATCGTCTTGGCAACCGACGGCAATTCGTCTTCTGGGGCTATGCCATCGCGGCATTGATTCGCCCGACCATTGCAATGATGACCGCTCCGTGGCAGATCGGAGTCGCTCGCTTGGTGGATCGTTTTGGTAAGGGAGTTCGCTCGGCTCCGCGCGATGCCATGATCGCTGACAGTTCCGCGCCCAGTGAGCGAGGTCGCGCGTTCGGCTTCCATCGCGCGATGGATCATGCCGGTGCGGCGATTGGTCCACTGTTGGCAACGACTTTTTTGTGGTTCTGGCCGGGGCAGCTTCGAACGCTGTTCACGCTGGCCTTGTTGCCCGGACTGGTGTTGCTGGCGTTGCTGTATTTTGGATTGCCGAACGCCTCTGAGAAGCCGTCTCGATCGCCAGAAGATTCGCCGACAGCAACATGGAGTTTGAAGTCCTTTGACTTCCGCTTCTGTGGCTTCTTGGTGGCGTTGCTGCTCTTCACGCTCGGCAATGCGAGCGACGCCTTTCTGCTTGTCCGAGCTGCAACACTAGGAGTTCCTGCTGCGCTCTTGCCCGTGCTGTGGTGCGTTTTCCACATGGAGAAGAGCTTCTTGAGTTTGAAGCTGGGAGCAGCGGTCGATCGGATCGGAGCGCGGTCGATGATCAGTATCGGCTGGGCCTGGTACGCAGTGATCTATGTGCTCTTCGCGTTGTCGACCGAAGCATGGCATGCGTGGGTGTTGTTCTTGTTGTACGCGCCGTTCTATGCCTTCACCGAGGCTGCTCAAAAGGCATTGGTTGCCGAACTCGTGCCTGTTGAAAAACGCGGCTTGGCCTATGGCTGGTTTAACGCGACGGTCGGGATCGGAGCACTCCCAGCAAGCCTGATGTTCGGAGCCTTATCCGATCACTTCGGGCCAGCAACGTCCTTCAGTGCGGGAGCAGTTCTCGCCGTCCTCGCAACCCTGTTGCTTCAAGCCGTCACGCACTCGCCCCGTCCCGCTCGGCAGTCCTAATCTGCCTCGATTTATCATCCGCTTAATTGCCCCGAGTCGTCTTCACCTGCCAATCGTGTCACCGCGATTCCACTTGAGTTTGACGGCGATGATGGAATCAAAATTACGCCGCCCATTCAGCAAGGCGACCTAGAGTTAGTTCAGAAAGGACGAGGTCTCATGGTTGCCCGAGTCATCATCACCGTCGTTACGTTGCTGAGCATGTTGCTGCCGCATTGCCATTGCGCAGCGGCTGACTGCTGCAACATGGCCGATGGTTGTCGCGACTCCGCACGTGATTGCTGCCAGTCCGAGACGGGGCATTCGCACGATCTTGACCCCGTCCATCAGCACTCGGGATCGGATTGCTGTTGCGCGCCGGATCATGATTCGGTGCCGCTACCGTCGAATGAGACCAGCTTGCGATCGTTGATCGAAGTTGCGTCCGTCGGGCTAGGAATGGACTTGCCGGAAGTTGATAACGGCTTGAGTTCGCGGCTCGTTGAGCGGAC
>OMIV01000029.1 GCA_900299185.1 Planctomycetaceae bacterium | reverse complement strand
CGGCGACCGTCCGAACGACTACCCACGTAGCTCGGGCCAGATGTCGATGACCGCGTATCTGCGGCATGTGAAGCCGAGCGTCGTCTTCGCGTTCTTTGGATATAACGAATCGTTCGATGGCAAGCCCGACGCTTACAAGGAGCAGTTACTCGACTTTGTGAAGCGGGCCCGCGGCGCGAAGCCCAATGGCAAAGAGTTCCCGCGGATCGTGCTGTTTAGCCCGATCGCGTTTGAGGACACTCGCAACGTCAACTTGCCGGATGGCCGAGTGCAGAATGTGCGACTCGCGGCCTACACCAAGGCGACGCAAGAAGCCGCGAAGGAAGCGGGAGTGGGATTTGTCGATCTCTTTCATCCCACGCTGGAGCTTTACAGCAAGGCATCCAGCCCGTTGACGATCAATGGCATCCATCTGACTGATGAGGGCAATCGACAGCTCGCCGAAGTGATTGCGTTGGAGCTGTTGGGCAAGCCGGTCAGCGTCACAACGTCGTTGCAGAAACTGCGACAAGCGGTGCTCGATAAGGACCTGCATTGGTGGAATCGTTACAGAGCTTCGGATGGCAACGATGTCTGGGGCGGACGCTCGAAGCTGTCCTTCGTAGGCGGTCAGAGCAACGCGGACGTGTTGCAGGCCGAACTCGGGATGCTTGATGTCATGACGGCCAATCGGGACGAAGTTGTTTGGGCACGCGCAGCGGGTAAGGACAAGACCGTTGACGACAGCAATGTGCCGAAGCCAGTGCCGGTCGTTTCGAACGTCGGTGGAGGTAGTAAGAGTTCCAGCGCCATGAAAGAGGGCTCGTTGAGCTACAGCAGTGGCGAAGACGGCATCAAGCAGATGGCCGTGGCGAAGGGCTTTGAAGTGAAGCTGTTCGCGGACGAGGCTCGCTTCCCGCAGTTGGTCAACCCGGTGCAGTTGCAGTTCGACACCAAGGATCGGTTGTGGGCCGCCGTTTGGCCGACCTATCCGAAGTGGGAACCGCTCAAGGCGATGAACGACGCGCTCATCATCCTGCATGACGACAACAAGGACGGCGTGGCTGATCGCTCGACCGAATTTGCCAAGGTGCAGAATCCGCTCGGCTTCGAGTTCTGGAATGGTGGAGTCATTGTGACATGCCAGTCCGAGCTGCTGTTCCTCAAAGACACGGACGGCGACGACGTGGCCGACGTGCGAACCATGTTGCTGCACGGGTTGGATTCATCCGACACGCATCACGGTGCGAACAATCTGATCTATGGCCCCGATGGCGGCATCTATTGGCAGAGCGGTGTGTTCATGGTTCATAACCACGAACATCCTTGGGGACCGTCGCTGCAGTCAGCGGCGTCGGCCATGTATCGCTTCGATCCGCGTCGGTTCACGATTTCGATGCATGCCGGTAACTCGCCGAACCCTCACGGGATCGCGTTCGATTACTGGGGCTATCACTACGCGACTGACGGCACGGGCGGTCGAGCGTTTCAGGTTCGACCCGACGGCAATGGTTTCAAGATGCACGAACTTCTGAAGAAGGAAGTGCGACCTGTTACGGCGAGCGAAATCGTCAGCAGCACGCACTTCCCCGAATCGATGCAGGGCGACTTCTTGATCTGCAACGTCATCGGGTTCCTGGGCATCAAGCACTACGACCTGGCTCGTAATCCCGACACGGGAGCAGTGTGGGGCGAACCGGCGGGCGACGAACTGACGGTGACTCGCAAGAACCCGGACGGGTCAACTGCCGAAGACAAGTCGCGCGGCTTGATGATGAGCGGCGACAAGAACTTCAGACCGTCTGATGCGATCTTCGCTCCGGATGGCTCGCTGTATTTCGCCGACTGGCACAACGTCATCATCGGACACATGCAGCACAATGTGCGTGACCCGAACCGCGATCACTCGCACGGTCGCGTCTATCGCATGACTGCGGTTGGTCGACCGCTGCAAGCTCCAGTGAAGATCGACGGGCAGCCGATCGCTGCGCTGCTCGACAACTTGAAGTCGCCGGTCGATGGCATTCGTCATCGCACTCGCGTGGAGTTAAGCGAGCGGGATTCTCAAGAAGTCATCGCTGCGACGAAGGAGTGGATTAAGCAGTTCGATCCGCAGAAGGCAGAGGATGCTCATCACTTGCTCGAAGCGTTGTGGCTGCATCAGCAACACAACGTGCGAGACCTGCAGCTTCTCGAAGCCGTGCTGAACTCGCCCGAGCCACATGCTCGCAACGCAGCCAAGACGGTTAAGCACTTCTGGTTCAACGTCGAAAAGACCTTGCGCGGCGGCAAGATTGCGGAAGCGTCGCTCGCGTCGTCGCAGAAGTCCGGCGTCATCAGTGACACGCCGGAGCTGACGACCATCCGCATCGGGACCATTCCCGAGAAGATGATGTACGACGTGAAAGAGTTGACGGTGAAGCCGGGCAAGAAGGTGAAGCTGACCTTCGCCAACTTTGACTTCATGCCGCACAACATTCTGTTGGTGAGGCCGGACAAGGCCGATGACGTCGGACTGGCAGCTATCAATCTAGGTGCTCAAGGCTTTGACGTCGGCTTTGTGCCGAAGTCAGACGACATCATCTGGCACAGTCCGCTGGTGGATTTTGGCCAAGAGGAAGTCATCGAGTTCACGGCACCAAAAGAAGAGGGGGCCTATCCCTACCTCTGCTCGTTCCCTGGCCATCATCGCATGATGCGCGGCATGTTGTTCGTGACGAATGATCTCAAGACGTTCTTGGCGAAGAACCCGCAACAGCAGATCAAGGTCACCGAGTGGAAGCACACGGACTTTACTCAGGATCTGAAGCGAGTCGGTGAGCATCGCAACTTCGATACGGGCAAGAAGCTGTTCTCGGCGTTGGGCTGTGCTCAGTGCCATCGCTTGAGCAAGGACGACATGGGCACCTCGCCAACTTTGGGAGCGGGCCTGGGTCAGTCGGTCGGTCCGAACATCGACGACACCGTGAAGAAGTACAAACGCGATGCGGGTGCGGTACTGCGTGAGATTCTCGAATCGTCCCGCAACATTGACGACAAGTACCGGCAGATGATCATCGCGTTGGACAACGGCAAGAGTTTGACCGGCGTCATTGCTTCCGAAACGGACACGACGCTGACGCTGCTCTCGGGCAGTCCGCCGAAGAAGGTCGAGATCTCGAAGAAGACGATCGATGATCGAGTTGGGTCACCGGTTTCCATCATGCCGAGCGGTTTGCTGAACACGCTCGACAAGGAGCAGATCCTCGACCTGCTGGCTTATCTGTTCGCAGGTGGCAATCCCAAGGACGCGGCCTTCCATCATCACCATTGATGGTTGGTAACGTCGCTGAGGCTGAATTGCCTGAGGCTGGATAGCACAACGGGGGATCGCCGGACTTGTTTCGGCGATCCCCCGTTTCATTTGATGAGGCGATGTTGGTGCGGGATGAAATTAGCTCTGCGCTGGTCGCATCATGCCCCGCTGAGCGTCATCAGTTGATACCAGACTTGGTCAACCATTCTTGGCATTTCTTCGGCCACACTCGGATCTCTTTCTCGGAACGCAGGCCGTATCCGTGGCCACCGGTGGCGCAGAGGAAGAACTCGTTGGCGACCTTGGCTTCGTTCAAAGATGCGTGGTAGAGCTTGCTGCCGGCGATGAAAGATTTGTCGTCTTCCGTATGCACGATGAATGTCGGCGGAGTCTTCGAGCTGATCGGCAGATCGGCTGCCACTTGGCCGGGTGTTCGTGAGAGATAGGCCGGATAGACCAAGATCGCGAAGTCGGGCCGAAGCTTTTCGTCATCCACGTCGTCCAGTCGCGAGTACGTCGGTTTCTCCCAATTGGTGCTGAGTCTGGCTGAGAGATGTCCTCCGGCAGAGAAGCCCATCACACCGACTTGAGTGGGAGAAATATTCCAGTCAGTGGCGCGACGTCGAACCAGTCGCATCGCGCGTTGGATGTCTTGAAACGCGCCGTCTTGGTTACCTGGCACTCGGTACTTGAGAACGATTCCGGTGATGCCAATGGAGTTGAACCACGTCGCGATCTCGGTCCCTTCTTTGTTGTAAGCCAAAATGCCATAGCCGCCCCCAGGGCAGATGATGACGGCGGGTGTGGGCTTCGTGGCACCGGGAGCTTGGTAGACGCTGATTGTCGGATCGGTGATGTCTGTCAGCCGCGTAACGTTGTCGCCCCGCGATGGCACTTCGCGTTCTGGTCCATCACTGCGACGTCCCGGCATTTGATCCTTGGGCCAGAGAGAGACCGTGACGGGCTGACGTGCTGCGGCAGGTTCGTCGGCCTGGGTAGATGCACTCAGGCCCAGACAGAGCAATGTTGCTGCCGTGAGGATATGTAGTTTCGATTTCATGTGGCCTCTTCAGTGGGGTGGGTGGTTGATTCAATTCAGACGGACTGTGGAGCGGAGTTATTGACTCTTGGCCTTCTCTGACTCCAGTGACTTATAAATGGCGTCTTCGAAGTTACTTGGGAAGTCGTCGGAGTTCAGCGTGTCATCGTCTGTCGGTCTTTGCAGTCTCGACGTTTGGCTCAAAGCATGTCAGAGCGGGCTGTGTTAGAGAAACTTGCGACCGGAGAGCATCACGAAAAGCTCGGAACTTGTACCATCGCTCTGTCACCTCTCGGTTGAGTTAAGCGTTACTGCCCGACCGTCTTCAGCGAACGAGGACTTCGTTTCCGAGAGGCGATCAAAGCCGAGTGTGTCGCCTCAACATCACGACGACGTCACCTTAAAACCTGAGCCTGTCAGAAATAATCCATCATGACGAAGACCTTTGCGAATTGGCTGACCGTTGCTGTTGTGGTCCAGTTGATCGGTTCGCCAACAGCCCGCGTGGATGCTCAGGACGAGAGCCCCGAGTCCCAAGCTCGGCGAGCGGCGGTGCTTAAGTCGTTTCGCGATGAGATCACTCCATTCCTCAAAACGTACTGCTTGGACTGTCATGGGAAGAACAACCGCGAGAAGCAAGGCGATGTGTCGTTTCAGAGCACGTTCGGCCGACCGGGGGCCGGTGAGTTTCGGAAGCAATGGCAGCAAGCGTTGGTCAACGTGAAGACGCATGCGATGCCGCCGAAGGACGCCAAGAAACAGCCGACCGATGAGGAACGGCAGAAGTTCATGGAGTGGGTGCCGACGGTTAAATTCTTGAGCCAGCCTGATCCCGGCGCGTTCGTCATTCGACGCCTGACGAAGGTCGAATACGGCAACACTCTGCGCGATCTCTTGGGTGTCGAACCGACCGTGGCTGCTCAATTGCCAGATGACGTGCCGGGTGAGGGCTATCTCAACACGATCTCGCCGTTGTTGTCGGAGCAGTATCTCGAGATCGCGAATGAGGCTCTGAATCGTGCCCTTGGTCCTAAGAACGGACCGCCGACCGAACGACAAAAGCAACTCTTCGGCGAAGCCCCGGCACCCGACAGCGATCTGCGAATGGCAGCCAGCAAGGTGGCTGGATCGTTCGCTCGGACTGCGTTTCGTCGACCTCTTTCCGATGACGAAGTCGACGTGCTGCTGCGAGTCTTTGATTTGGGGCAAGAGAACAAACTCACTTACTCCGAGTCGCTGCGGCTGATGGTCAAAGCCGTGCTTGTCTCGCCGCAGTTCCTCTTCATCACTCCCGATAAAGAGACGCCATCCGGTCAGTCGATCGTGCCGCTCGATGATCATCAACTCGCTTCGCGGTTGTCGTACTTTCTTTGGTCGACGATGCCCGATGCGGAGCTGGCTGGGCTGGCCGACAATGGCAAGTTGCATGAGCCCGATGTTCTCAAGACGCAGGTCAAACGCATGATCGATGACCCGCGTTCGCAAGCTCTGTTCGATGGCTTCGGCGTGCAATGGCTGGGCATTGCTGGCTTAAAGGAGAAGAACTTCGATCCCGCGAAGTTCCCGCAGATGAATGTCTCGTTGCGGATTGCCATGCACGATGAAGTGAAGCTCTTTTTTGAAAGCATCATGCGCGAGAACCGCAGCATCATCGCCTTCGTCGACAGCGATTACTCGTTCTTGAATGAGCAGCTCGCGAAGGTCTACGGCCTTGAAACAACTATTACAGGCCCGCAGATGAGAAAGGTGCAACTCACCGACGCCAATCGCGGCGGCGTGCTTGGCATGCCGGGCATCCTGGCGATGACGTCCTTCCCCGAACGCACCAGCGCCGTGAAACGCGGAGTGTGGGTGCTCGAACAAGTGCTCGGCGAACGAGTGCCCCCCGCCCCCGCGAACGTGCCTGCGCTCGAGAAGCAGGATCAAAAAGAAGTTGCGAAGCTGACACTGCGACAACGCACCGAGCTGCATCGCTCCGACGCCGTCTGCGCGAACTGCCACAAGATTCTCGATCCCATCGGCTTTGGCTTAGAGAACTTCGACGCCATTGGTCGCTGGCGAGACAAAGACGATTCCGGCGGCCCGATCGACGCCGCCGGCGAACTCCCCGACGGTCAGCGATTCACAACGCCGAAAGAACTGAAAGCAATCATCGCCGCGCGTAAGACCGAAGTGGTGAGGAACCTCACCGAGAAGCTGCTTTCGTATTCGCTGTGTCGCCCGCTCGAAGGGTACGACGAATTCGTAGTCGACCGCGTGATGGAGTCACTCAGCAAAGACGACAACCGCATGCAAACGCTGATCACCGAAGTCGTCCTCAGCTACCCCTTCACCCACCGCCGAGTGCGTTGATGCAACGTCACTCGTTCCCAGGCCCCGCCTGGAAACGCAAGGGTAAGAGGCTCTGCCTCGTGTCCGAAATTCTTGATTTCAGTTGAGTGCTTTCGTTCCACATTGGCTATTGAAACTCAAAATGAAAGTACCGCGATGACCAAAAACTGGCTCATGCGAGTAACGCTAATCTGTTGCGGTTGGTTGCTCGTGCCATGTGCGCTGATTGGTGTGGCGATCGCTCAACCCGATTCCGACAAGCTCCTTGAGATCGAGCCGCAACAAGGACTTGAGCACGTCGGCAAAAGCGTTCGAGTACGGATGCTCGTAACTTCGATTGGTGGGTTCGGTGACGGCGAAGTTCTGAACTCGGCCAAAGAATGGAACGTTGCAGGCAACTTCCAAATCATTCTGCCGGGAAAGATGGTGGCAGAGTATCGGTCGAAAGGCATCGAGAAGCCGAATCTGCATTTTTGGAATAAGGTTGTTGAAGTGACCGGACTCGTTGAAGAGATTCGTCCCGGAGGCATGCGAGTCCCGGCGATAAAGATTGAATCGCAAGACCAACTGAAGTTTGTGTTGGTGTCGACGCGTCAGACTCCGAAGCTCAACGAACTGCGTGATCGCCGAGTGGACATCTACATGAAGTCCAATCAATTCATGGCCGATGTCCTCGTCACAGAAATCGAGACGAAGGGCGATCCGATTGGCATTGTGAGTCTTAAAGTTCGATCTGCGGCGGCGCCTCCAAAACCCGTCGCGCCGGCCAGCATTGATGAGATCTACGTTGAAGACATACCGCTTGATCTCACTTACGACCGTAAGTCACGACTACTGATCGTCGATGAAAAGCAACGAGCAAGCCGACTGAAGCAGTCAGCAGAGATTGAGCAACGAGTCCTCAAGCGTGGCGGCAAATTTTGGGAATATCTCTCGCCCACCGAGCAGGCCGATCGAGTGGCGCAGGGAAAAGAATTTGTTGCCGAGTCGCAAAAGTTGTTGCCGCAGTTGCGAGTGACTGAGACGAAGTACTACCTGCTTATGACGGACCTCGACCAAGTCTCGGCTCAGCAGTACCTCAAGTATCTCGACACGTTGTACGACGAGATGTGCCGGTCTTTTGGAGTGCCTCAAGGGAAGAATATCTGGGCCGGCAAGTGCATCGTCGCGACGTTTCAAAAGCAGTCTGACTATCTCAAGTTCGAACTAGAAATGATGAAGAACAAGTCGAACCCCGAGAAATCGCAGGGGCTGTGCCATGCGCAAAATGACGGACAAGTTGTGATCTCTGCTTGGAAAGGGGATCTCACGAATCACTTTGCGGGAGCGTTGGTGCATGAGACCTCACATGGTTTCGTGGCTCGGTATCGATCCAATCTGCGGGCACCGTCTTGGCTCAATGAGGGCATGGCCGATTGGATTTCTAATCGCATCGTGAAAGGCGATCTCACCAAGGCGCGACAAGCTCGGTCAGTTCAATTGATCCAACAACAACGCTCGCTCGCGGGTTTGTTTGATGCCGACCAGATTTCCCCGGACCACTACGGAGTCGCGTTTCAGTTGGTCGATATCTTGCTGGAAATTGACGCCGCGAAATTCCGCCGCTTCTTTGTGGGCATTAAAGAAGGGCTCAATGAGGAAGATTCTCTGCAGCAAGCGTATCAACTCACGCATCATGATCTGGCCCGGCTGTATGGCCGCAAGATCGGCATTGTCGACCTCAAGCCGCAATAACTGTTCTCGGTTCCGAAGAATCATTTCTTATTGTCGTCTGTAACTTTTACTCCTTGCCCTACGAGATCTTGCCATGCGAAGCAAACACATCATTGACCGTCGCACTTGTTTGAAGGGGCTCGGAGCTTCGCTGGCTTTGCCGCTGCTCAACACGATGGGCTGGGCCGAGACAACTCCTGCGAACAAAGCCAAGCCGCCGGTTCGGCTTGGGTTCATGTATATGCCGCATGGCGTGGTGATGGATCAGTTCTGGCCCAAGAGTCCGGAGACCTTCCTGACGGAACCGCCGCCAGCGCTCGAATCGTTGCGCCCCATCATTGATCAATGCCTGATGGTGAAGGGCATCTCGGGTGTGTCGATCAAGCCGTTCAACGGAGCGCCGCACGCTCTGGAGCTGTCGACATGGCTCACGGCGAAGCTGCCCAATGCGGACCATCGCGGGCAGATCGACATCGGGATCTCTGCCGATCAGATCGCTGCGAACTACGTTGGTGAGTTCACATCGTTGCCATCGTTGGAGTTGGCGACGATGCCGCAAACGCACAAAGAGAATCAAGAAGGACTCAACGAGGGCTACTACACCCATTGCAGCTTCCGCTCGGCAACTCAGGCGATGCCTGCCGAGATTGACCCACGCAACGTGTTGAATCGGCTCTTTGGTAAGTCAGAGAAGTCCGGCACGGCATCGAAGCGCGACCCACTCGATCGCAGCTTGTTGGACCTCGTCATCAACGGAGCACGCGAGCTGCGTAAGAAGCTGCCTCAGGACGATCAACATAAGCTCGACGAGTACCTCGACAGTGTTCGCACCGTGGAGCGACGCATCGCGGCGATCGAGCAACGGCAGAAGGACGCAGCGCTTGAAACAGCCGGAGTGAGTTCCAGCAAACGCGACACATCGGATTCGCCGCCGATCGAAATCAAGATTCCTGAAGGCGACAAACGCAGCGAGTACATGCAGGTCATGTGCGAACTCAACGTGCTGGCGTTCCAAACGGATACAACGCGAGTCAGCACTTACATCGGCTCGACGCCCAACGGCGTCTCCTATCCCGAACTCGGCTTCCGGGGCGAGCATCACTCTTACACCCATCACGGCAACGATCCCGATCCGAAGTCGAAGGTAGCGGCGATTACAGCCTTCAACATTTCGCAATTCGCCTACATGGTGAAGAAGATGGCCAGCCTCAAAGAGGGCGACGGCACGCTTCTCGATAACTGCATCATGCTGTGGGGCTCAGGATTGGAGGACGGCGACAAACACTCGCGCGAGAACCTGCCCTTCATCATCGCTGGCAAAGGCGGAGGCTCGCTCAACACCGGTCGTTTCTTAAGTGACATCAAAGGCAATCAAGGCGACTTACTCTCGACGCTGCTGGCATGCATGGGAGTGCCACTCGATCGGCCTATCGGTATCGCGACGAAGCAAATCAAAGAGATGACCACGTTTCTCTAAGGATCGAGAGGCTTCGCTTGTCGCGTCGAGAACTCACTGAGGCGGCCTAAGTTTGCGCGTTCAAAAGTCGCGCCGACTTCTTGGACGCCTGCGACATGAAGCGTCTCGAGAATTGGTCGCGCAATTGCAGGATGGCGGTCTCTTTTGCCTTGGCTTCAACTTCGATGGTGATCGGCAGCTCGACCCACTCGGGCGGGAAATCGTCGATGTCGATGAAGTCGTGATGTCGCTCGGGCTTAGGGCCAGACCAGCCTTCTAGCGGACTGGAGATGTGAAAGAGCGGCTCGCGATTCCACGTTTCGATGGCTGCTGCGGTCGCTTCTTCGATACTCAAGTTGTCGCTCAAACAACGGTGATGATGAACGTCGTAGACGAGCGGCAGGCCGGTCGAACGACAAACCGGAAGCAGGTCTTCTGGCGAAAAGATCTTGTCGTCGTTTTCAATCGTCAGTCGCGAGCGGACTGCTTCGGAGAGCTGATCGATGTGGCGTTCCAGCGAAGCCAGAGCAGCAGACTTATCTCCGTATGCTCCGCCGCCATGAATGTTGATCGCGTCTGCTCCGACCCACTCCGCCACTTCAGCGTGATACTCCAGGTCGGCGATTGATCGAGCGATGACTTCTTCGCGCGGAGAGTTCAGGACAACGAACTGGTCAGGATGAAACACGGTTCGAATGTCATGAGCCTTCGCGAAGTCACCACATCGACGAAAGGTTTCGACGATGCGGTCGAAGTCCGGCAGGTCGTCGATTCTGTAACCTGCTTCGGGGTGCGTCTTGATCGGGAGAATCGTGCTGGCGATGCGGAAGCTGCCGATGTTGTTGTTTGCGCAAAATCGCAGAGCCGCTAGCAGCGACTCTGCATTCGAAAGGCAGAGGTCCGACAGCTTCTTTCGACGACTCACCAACGACATTCGCAGCAGCGACGTTGCTGTGGTCGTTCGAAAGGCAATCGGCTGTTCGGCGAACTGACAGCACAAACCCCAACGCGGACCCGTCGGTGACGATTCAGGACGAAAGTCGAACTTCATGGCTTACCGGCGATCGGGCAGAGGTATGGGTCTGTTGTAAGTCGAGGCCGTTGGTTCGTCATAGCACGGCTTAGTACGCAGACCGCCAATTTACGACCTGCAACTTGAAGAGGATGTTGCGGGAACTCAGAGCCTCACGGTGCGCCGAAGACTTCTCGGTAGCTGTCTTCGTGGAAGCCAACAACAAGCGTGTTACCGACTCGAAATGTCGGAGCGCGAAGGTTGCCCGTCGGACCGAGCATGACTGACTTCAGAGTTGATGCGTCCGGTCGATCTTTTCGTAGGTCGAATCGAACGAGCTTCGAACCCTTCGACGCAATGATCAGGCTGACTTGATCAGCCAACGAGATCGCATCGTGCTCGGTTAGAGTCCGCTTCTTGGCATCGACTTGCTTGGTCGTGGAAATGCCGTGTGAGTAAAAAGTCCTGAGCCTTCTGGCACGTCTTGCAGCCTGGTCGGTGATAGCTCCAGTCAATGTTGGGCATGTGGAGTTCCTCTCGGAGAGTTGTAAGAGATCAATGTAAGAAATCGTTCACTCGAAACTCACGATGAGGTCGCCAATGACAACGTCAGTGATTCGGCATCTGAACGTGGTGCTGTGGCACATCGGCGTTGCTGAGGGTGCCGGCTGTCTTCGACCCAATCTTCGCGCGTGTAAATCACGACCGATGTGTCGGTTTCACGCACTTCTAATCGGTTTAATCGAAAGCCCAACTCGGTGATCTCGGTGAAGAGTTGATAGGCCAGGTTCTCAACGCTCGTTGGGGCATCGAAGAGCTTCAACTTCAACGTCTCTCCGGTTCGTTCGGTATGCCACTTCAACGCCTGAAGCAGTGGATCACTGGAATTGATCAGCATCGCATGGTCGTATTCTGCTTTCAGAAACGGTTCGATCACTCGATCGAAATCGCCGAACAGCGTGCTGATCGCGCCCGACCGTTCCACCTCGAAGAAGCAGGTGAGGCCGTAGCGATGACCATGCAGGTTGCGGCATTTGTCATCGAGTTCCTCGTTACGGTGAGCTGCGTAGAACTTATAGTCTTTTTGGATGAGCATGAAGTTTCCTCGGGCAAGTGCATCGAGACTGCATCAGTAAATCACTCAGAGATCTCAGCCGTTGATCAGCGACATCACTTCGGCTCGGCTGGCTGGATTTGTTTTGAACAACCCACGCACGGCGCTAGTGATGGTTTGGCTGCCCGGCTTACGCACGCCTCGAATGCCCATGCAGGAGTGCTCGGCACTGACGATGACTGCGACGCCCTTGCTGGCGAGTTCCTTCTCGATGAGGTCCGCGACTTGTTGCGTCAGGCGTTCTTGAACCTGAGGACGTCGAGCAACTTCTTCGACGACTCGAGCCAACTTACTCAGGCCGGTTACCCGACCATTGGGGATGTAGGCCACATGTGCGACGCCAGAAAACGGCAGAAGGTGGTGCTCGCACATGCTCGTAAAGCGGATATCCCGGACGAGTACCATTTCGTCGTAGTTCTCGGGGAATGTGACCTTGAGATGTCGTGCAGGATCTTGCGTTAGCCCTGAAAACATCTCGGCATACATTCGAGCGACCCGGCGTGGTGTCTCCTGCAATCCATCGCGATCGGGATCTTCACCGACTGCCTCCAAGATCGATCTCACCGCCCGTTCGATGGCGGGTAGATCCACCGTCGAAGTTGATCGAGTTGTCTGCCTACGGAGATAGGAACGGGAAGATTCGTGAGCGACAGACTCGCTCGCACTTAGATTCAGAACAGTTGTCATGATCGTCCTTTGGAAGGCGGCTGTAGGCTCTGACTACCGAGCGCTACTGGTTGGACGATTTGACCGTTTTATGATCTGGGTTACAACCAGAATTCTGACTGACTTTGAAAAGTTTCTTTCAATGGGTCGATCCAATCTGACTGTCGAACTCTGTCAAATAGATGAGAGTCTTTTCGGAAACTCTGCAATTTCGGCGACTTCCAGGGCGGATTAAGCACGGCAAAGCACCGTGTCTCGAACGAGTGAAATCTTGATCGCCCCAGGTTCTGGCAGAGCTAAGTCTCGGGCTGGAGATCGTGCTGTGGTCGTTGTGGCCGTTTTTATGGAGTGCCGTTGAAGCTCACGATGCTCGCTGCTCGGATCGTGTTGATCATTATCGGAGTTGCAGCTTCAGGCCCTTGCCGCAGCTCAGATATCGGACAGCTCCGTCTGTCGGAATGCATGAGGGCACGGCGACGATAGATCTTGATCGAACGATTGAGGCTTCAGAGTCCGACTTCGTGGACCTCATAAAGCTGGATATGAACCCGCCTCAGCGCTGACGTTTTCGGAGTTACTTCTCGGGCTTTGTCTGAGGCAGGTTTGGCACCGCTTTGGGGTCATACTTTGCCCCGGCAGAAACTTGGACGACCGTCATACGGACTTTGGTCGGAAAGAACTTCTCGTGATCCGGTCGCTTGTGAGCATGGCCGCTTCCCCCGCTGTTGTCCTTGATGACCAAGTGCATTTCCTTGATGCCCTGATCCCAAACAATCGAATCGTTTTGCCAAAACTTAGTCATTGGTATGTCTTGCTCGAAAACTCCCGCTTCCTTGTAGTCCGGAGTGTTGAAGCAGCCATATCCGTTCTTCTGGCCCTTGTTCGGGATGTAACACACTGACCATGTCGTGGCTTCAAGTCCGGCTGGCTTCTCCAAAACTTCCAGTCGGATATGTGCCGTCCCATTTCGATAATCCACCGGGCTCGTCCAGTCCTTGGGGCGTTCCAGGTTCATCAATTTGTCACGCACGTAGAAATGTGATGGGCTTGGTTTCGAGTTATCGGCATCGGCCTTGGTGAAGGTAAACGTGACATCGAATAAGACGAACTGGTCCGCACACGCTGTAGGAAGATTGATACCCGACAGTGTCAACAACAATATAAGGCAGCATGTCGCAATGTGATATCGATATTTCGCGCTAACCATTTGGGATTTCCTTGTTGATAATCGGTTCAAAGCGATCGAATTGGCCTGCGCTGAATCGCCCGCTTTTTTGGCGCCATGTGCAAGGCATCGCAAAAGTCACCGGTAGTCTAACGCCCTTAGCTGAATCAGCGAGAAGAGCAGGCTGATTCGACGCCAAACTTCGGACGTGCTCCACATGAGCGACCGGCTTGGTTTAGACCGTCAGCATCACCGAAGTCAGATAGTCAAATCGCGCCAAGGTCGCTGGCCGCATGCTTATTCGGGAAGTCTCGGTCTATTGAGATTGGTTCTTGGTCGCTCTTAGCGTTTCGATACGGGCGAAGACTGATGGCGGACTTCGGAGCTTGATGGCTCTCTAAACAGAATGCGGCGTCGTCTCTGCGCGACCAAAACCGCTGAAATTCATGGCTCCATCATGAGTTATAGCCTGACTCACGCGACAACGTGGATGGCGACAGATCGCACAGACGAGCTTTTGAAGTGATGAGGAATCTCGGGGAATACACAATGAATCGAGTTTTGGTTATGACCCATCCAAACGCTGCGATTTAGGGCCAATCGTTAGTGCGCTAGCTCTCCCCAGATACGGTTTCTTTTTTGACGACGGGATCCTCAATTGAATCTAAGTCACGCTACGTTGTTGCTTAGTAGTATCGCTCAGAAACCCAATCGGAAGAATCGACGCAAAGCCGCTCGGCAGCGGAATCGGCAGGCGGCTTATCTGCATGCACCAAACGTGGAGCGGCTGGAAGAACGCGTCGTGATGGCGGCGTATACCCTCTTCGACTTCGCAAAGTCGACAGCACCGACGGTGAGCAACCTGACCAGGGACGTCTATGCGGATGGCGACTCGCAGCCGTGGGCTCAGGGTCAAGGCGGCTCGACCGTTACGTATGTGACCGAGCAGCCGGTCACATTCCGTCCTCACAGTTTTTCCGAGGTCTTGAGTCCGGCGCGTCTCTATGCGCCCGCCGGTGCTTCGTACAATCGCCTCGATAACAAACTTCTGGTTGATAACAACCCGCTCTACTTGCTGCCAAATATGTCCGACGAGGACATGGCCAAAGTTGCCGTAGAACTAAGGGATGGCACACGCTCTGCCATAATCAGAGTGCCACCCACTTCAGGTCCCTACGATCCATATACCGACTTGAAGATCAATGGAAACACACTTCCAATCCCGGTGTCGAAGCTGGTATCGCGCCTCTTGCCCTCGAAGCCAGTCAATTCCAATCGTCAGATTCTCGACCTCAATGTGTTGCCGACCAATCGAGTCGATCTCTACTGGAACGGGTCGACGTCTGCTGAAATCACCAAAGACGCGACCGCTGAAGAGATTGAAACTGCTCTTAATAATCTCCCGAGCATTAGGAACCCAGGCGGCTTTGTAACTGTCACGGCGGCGGATTCCGCAGAAGGGTTTGATGCTGATACGGAGAAACTCAAATTCGTCGTCACGTTCGGCGGCGGCGTTTGGTTTGATCCGGCTCCGATCCAATATTCGATTAGCAAGCCGGAAGTTAACGAAAAGTTTTCAAGGCCGGCGAAGGCTCTGCTGCTCTCGACGCAGAACACGGTGGCGATCGATCTCGCAGCCAACACGCAAACGATCCCGAACGGCTTTGCATCGCCGCTCTACAACGTCGAGTCGTTTGTTCCGACGGAAGTTGGAGCATCGACCACGTACTACAACACGAATCGCAATGATAAGACGATCGGCACTCGCACGCTTAAAGGGCTCATCGAAACGTCGGCCATTGCAGGGCAGTTTCGAACGACATCGAGCTTCAATGCGATTGAATCAGTGCTCGGTTATCGCGTCATTGATATCAACAGCGAGTATCAACTGCAGCCAGTCATCGACCCGAATGGTATTCCGCAGCCCATTACGGCATTCAAGTTGAATGGGCTCAACTTCGAATTGAAGCCCGGCACGCAATTCGTCTTGAAGTCGTTTGATAAGGCGCAGACCCAGCTCTATTTCGATACCAAGAACGACAGCGTTGAAGCCTCTGCCGAATTCGAGGGCGGCACGCTGACGATTCGCATTGATAAAGGCGATAACCAACCGGCGCTGCGCGTTGACTTGCGGAAGGGGACGGTCGAGACAACTCGATTTGTGAGTTTTGTCTCGGCAGAAATTGGCGGAGTGAAGTTCACGGCGAACGACGGCGTCTCGTTTGGTACTGACACGATCAATCAGCAGTTCCGCATTGAATTGCAGAACTTCACCACGAAGCCCGAGGAGTCGAGCGGGGCAGCGGCCAGTTCGATTTACGAGAATCTCACGCAGGTATTTACACCGCAGTCTGATCGAGGCGTTTTTGTCGCTCAGGTTTATGGCGACCAAGTCACGGATGAGGTTTTCAAACTCGTTCAGAAGAAGTCGGTATCGCTCGGTCCGTTTTCAGGCTCATCGCAAAACCGTGGGGGTAACTGGTATCAGCCGACGAGTCGGACTTTGGTGGTGTGAAGTGTTTCGATTCTCAGGATGAAGTGATTGCGGTTGCGGTAGCCGTAAGCTCGGCG
>OMIV01000028.1 GCA_900299185.1 Planctomycetaceae bacterium | reverse complement strand
GTGGGCTCTCATCTGCCTAACGCACAACCTGCTGAAACTGTTCCGCGCCCAAACGGCCTAACCGGCCCCCGCCCCGACAAAATGTCCGCCAATATCAACCTACTCGGACAGGCTCCTAGACGAGTTTCAAACTCTCAAAGGAGATAGTCGATGGAGAATTGCCGCGAAGAAGCGGAGTACTTCGAGCGTGTCGTTACCGCATTGAAGCGGTGCAATGCGAAGGTCGCGAGATCTCACGTAAACAACTCGCTGATGGGCCTTCCGAGAGCCAAGTGATGCGGGCGTTGTTGCGGATCAAAGATCCGCGATTCGGGATCGAGGCCAAGGGCTGAATAGATCGTTGCCGCCACATCTTCAGGAGTGACCGGGTTCAAGTGTGGATAAGCGGCGTAACGATCGGAGGCGCCATAGACGTCGCTCGACTTCAGACCGCCGCCCGCCAGCAAAATACTGTAGCAATGCGGCCAATGATCGCGTCCCGCTGGCGTCGCTCCCGCACCTGATGTGATCTGTCCCATTTTTGGAGTACGACCGAATTCACCCATCGCGACGACGAGCGTCTCTTCCAATAAGCCGCGCTGAGCGAGGTCTTCCAGCAACGCTGAGAACCCGCGATCGAAGTAAGGCAGCAAGGACTCGCGCATCAACGCGAAGTGTTGCCGATGCGTGTCCCAGGCTTGATCAATCGCACGTCCGGTGCAGACGGTGACGAGTCTCACTCCGGATTCGATCAACCGCCGTGCGGTCAACATGCACTGACCAAAGTGCGGCAAGCCTCCGAACTTGCGAGCCTCTACCGAGCGATCGACGCGATCCGGTAGGCCATAGCGTTCGCGTACGGACGGCGGTTCATGACTGAGATCAAACGCGCGGCGCGTCTCATCGGATTGCAGCAACGTGAAGGCTTTGTCGTAGTGAGTTTGCATGTCCGCGAAAGCCGACGTGCGACGCGCATCATCAATCGCTTCGAGCAAGGCGCGGCGGTGTTCCAATCGCCCGCGCGAGCTTTGCCGAGGAAACGTCAGTCCGGGCAACTTATATTTGGGATCGCTCGGGTCTCCGGCGACGAACGGATCAAAGGCCGCGCCCAGAAAGCCGGCACGCTGACCGGGGATGTCATAGTTATTGTTCGACATGATGTCGGGCAGATGTACGAACTCCGGCACTCGCCCGTGAGGTCGATGCTTCGCAAGCACTGCTCCAAACGGCGGGAAGTTCTCGGGTTCGTCACGCACGATGAGTCGCCCGCCAGTCACCGGCGAGCGGCCCGTCAGCGCGTAATAAGCACCGGCATTGTGATCGACGATCGAGTGATGGACAGCATTCACGAGCGTCACATGATGCATCTGCTGAGCGAGCAACGGCAGGTGGTTGCAGACCGGAACCCCACTCAACGTCGAAGTGATCGGAGTGAACTCGCCGCGATATTCCAGCGGCGCATTGGGCTTTAAATCCCATAAGTCCTGCGTCGCAGCACCACCTTCTAAAAACACGAGCACGCAAGCCTTTGCACGTCCTAATCGCGGCGCTGGCGACTCATTCGCACGCAACAACTGGGGTAAGGAAAGCCCGAGAGATCCGAGCATCCCGACCTGCATCAGTTCGCGTCGTCGTTTCTCGAATGTGATGGTCACTGGCTCGATTCCAATCCAAGTGTGTTACGTCGTGAGTACAGCTCTCAGCTTATCATGATCGTTGTCGATCTCAGCGTCGTCTCCAAAGTTGTCAGCACGCTCGTGTCTAAGTCGGCGTCTCGGAATCAAGAAGTTCAGAAGAATGCAGAGCCGAACTCTCATCGACTTTGCTAACGAGGGGATTTTGTCGCATGTTTGTTTGGCCGCTTTCTAGGAAGGCACATACGAACTTTCCTTCCGCTTCATTCTTTCGGAATCTGCGAACCAGTCGGGCGGCCTCCGTAGTACGGAGCCTTGTCCCAGCGATCATCGTGTGGGTTTTTCAGTCTCGGGTCGGCTGTCTCGCGCATCCAGTTGGTTAGCCGGTCGTTGAGCTTGGCCTTCGCGTCGTGATAGGCCGGATCGGATGCAATGTTCGTCGTTTGATCGGGGTCTTTAGCGAGATCGTACAACTCTTCTGCCGGTCGTTTACCGAAGTTGATGTCGAAGTATTTCTTCATCGCCGGTTCGTTGCGATGGTCGAGGATATGTTGCTTCGTGAACGTGAAGTCGACGTCGCCGAAGTCGCCGACCGCTAAGTAAATCTCGGGATCACCTGCAGGCCACAGGTCCGGCTCGAAGTTGCGAACATACAGAAACTCGCGAGTGCGGATGGCTCGCACAGGATACGACCGATCGCCGCGCCGCACGTTGGCATGTCGCTCGCGCGATAGAAAGATGGCATCTCGCGACGCTGTTGCAGTCGTTCGAAGCAGCGGTAGCAGGCTTGTTCCCGTGCACTCGACGAACGGCTTTAACCCGGCGAGTTCCAGAATCGTTGGCGCGAAGTCGTCGAAGTTCACGAACTCGTCGCTTGGATTCGCCGCCGCTGGCATGTGTCCCGGCCAAGAGATCGCCAGCGGCACGCGCGTCCCGGCGTCGTAAATGTGAGCCAAGCCATGCGGCATCTGCCAGCCGTTGTCGCCCGTCATCACGATCACGGTGTTGCCGAGTCGCTTCGCATCACCGAACAGCTTGAGGATCGCGGCACACTCCTGATCGAAGAGCTGCACTTCGCACAAGTAGTCTCGAATGTTGTCACGTACGAGCGGCACGTCGGGCAGATACGCCGGCACTTGCAAGTTGTCGAGCGACATCGCGGCCTTCTGCTCCGCTCCGTCTTGCCACGGGATGTGCGGATGCCGGCTGCTGAACCAGTAGCAAAACGGTTGCTCCTTCGGCAGCGCGCTGAGAAATGCTGCCGCATCGTTGTACTTAGTCCCTGCCGGGTTTCGAGGTCGGCCGCTCTCTTTCACGTTCCCCGGAGACCAACCTTTGCCACTGAACCCGACGAAGTAACCGGTCTCCTCGAGTGCGTCAGTGAAGACGCGATGCCGCGCGGGAAATCGACCATGCAGATTCGCGGCATCGTCGAGCCGATGAATCGTCTGGCCCGTCAGAAATGCCGCTCGCGCCGGAGCACAGGACGGCGCGAGACAGAACGCATTTCGAAACAGCACTCCCTCGCGAGCCAGCCGATCAAACGTCGGCGTCTTCACGACCCGATCCCCACACGCACCTGCATGGGGCCACGCCCAATTGTCCGCCATCAGAATCAAAATGTTCGGCCGCTCGGCCGCCAACGCAGATGACGAGAGCATCGACAGCAGAACGAACAGGGCCGAATTCAGAAGGTGTCTCATGCATAGCCTCGCTCAGTCACAGGATTCAACTTCTTCACCCAAATCGATGCAGATCGCCTCGGGCAGCGCCTGGATGTCGCACTCCAGATACGCACCGCACAAGTAGCTTGGCTACTGCCGCTTGTGCAGAACGGCATACATGGCGTGATCGATGATTCCGCTCATTTGCCGTTCTCCACCGTCGGCTCGAAGCGAAATGAGTGAGTCTTGTCGTGGCTGTCTTTGAATTCGATCGATTGGAGTTCGATGCCCTCGGCGCCGCGTGGTGGATTGAGTCTTACATGCAGGATGCGAGCTTTCTCGGGCAGCGTGACTTTGACCTCTTGCCAGTCGTTGCCGATGGGCCAGTCGAACGACGCGGATTGATGCTCGGCGAAGCTGTCTTGCTTCGTGCGCCACGTAATTGATGCCGAGCCTTTGCCTGCGGTGCGAGCGCGGGCTCGCAGTGTCACGGTGACGGGACCGGAAAGATCGAGTCCCGAGTTCGTCAGAAACGGACGCGCGTTGGTTGGCAGTTCTGCGGCGGGAGTCAGCACCAACGCGCCGTTCTTTACTGCGAGCGTGCCGTTGCGAGCGATCCAGCCTTGAATGCTTCCATCAGCGGCGGGCTGTGAGTTGGCCTTCGTTGTGGCTTTGTCGGGCGACTTCGAGGGTGTCACTTCACCGGCGAGGATGTGATGTTCGGTGAAGAGTTCTTCGTGATGACGACTGAAAGCCGAGTCGTCGGTGCTCAGGCCCGGCGGCTGCAAGGTGGCGGCCCACCCTTGTAGTTTTCGTTCCAGTCGAACGACGACGTCGGGATGCTTCGCCGCGAGGTTGCGAGCATTGTTCTCGCCGTCGGGTTGCGTGATGTCGAACAGCATTGGAGGGCGAGCCCCCAGCTTGATCAGCTTGTAGGGCATCTCTTGCACGGCGGACTGCGAACCCCAGCGCCAGAAGAGGTGCTCGTGCGGAGCCTGCTTGCTCTCGCCCGTCACGAACGGCAGGAGATTCACGCCGTCGAGCTGCGCGTCGTGAGGCTGTCCGCTCAGAGCGACCGCCGTCGCGGCGACGTCGAGACTGATGACGGGATGCTCGAAGATTTGCCCGCTCGGAATCTTGCCGGGCCACGCTGCGACGAAGGGGACTCGCACGCCACCCTCGGCAACCATGCCTTTCTGCCCGGCCAGTGGTTCGTTGAGTGAACCGTTCCATGAGTTGCCCAGCGGCGCTCCGTTGTCGCCGATGAAGAAGACGAGCGTGTTCTGCTCCTGCCCCAACTCCTTGAGCTTCACTCGCAGCCGGCCCAGTCCGTCATCCATCGCCGCGATCATCGCCAGCGCCTGACGACGTTGAAGCGGCAAGTCCGTCGGTGTTTGCGAGAACCACGGCTCGGGCGATTCCAGCGGCACATGCGGCGCGTACCACGCGAGATACAAGAAGAACGGTTGCTCGGGCCGCTTCGCGCGGCGATCGAGGAACGACAGCGCGGCCTCGGTCTGCACGACGACTCGAAAGCGGTTGTCAGTGACGAGATGCGGAGCGTCCTCAAACGGTCGCCCACTGAGATCGTGCGAGGCATAGAACTGCCGCAGCTCGCCGCGAAAGTACTCGTCGAATCCTTGCCGATGCGGCATGTGATCGGTCAGCAGCCGCGCCGCTTTGCCCGCACCTTTCTCTGCGTTCTTCGGCTCGTCCTTCGTGCCGATATCGAGATGGCACTTGCCGACCCAACCGCTGACATAGCCGGCTGGCTTGAGCCGTTCAGCGATCGTCAACTCGGCCAATGGCAACGGACCTTTGCTGGTGTCTTCAACACCGAACCGCTGCTGATACCGACCGGTGATGACAGCCGCTCGCGAAGGCACGCACTGCGGCGCCGTGACATAACCGCGTTTGAAGAGCACCCCGTCCCGCGCGAGCCGATCCAGTTGCGGCGTCTTCACATGCTGGTCCGCTCCATGCAGCCCGAGGTCCGCCCAGCCATGATCATCGGAGTAGATAAGGATGATGTTCGGCTTTCGCTGCGGTGCATCGGCCGCATGCAGAACGGCCAGCGGCGCGAACATGAACGCGGCGAGTAACACGAGAGTTCGATTCATAGTTGTGGTCTTGGTGGCGAGAAGGCAGATGGTCGACGAGTTGACGGTCACAGCTCGAATGTTGGCGATCGTCGCGCGATGGTAGTGCCATCTCACCATGATTACTGGCTGGGCAAAAGGTGGATCTGGACGAGGACTGCATGGCCTCGCCTTGCTGAAGACTCAGAGGCGGACGGAGGTTGCTTGTTGGCTCTTGCTACCGCGCCAACAAATAGCCGAGCAGGTCCGTCATCTCTTGTTGCGAGACCGTCTTCTCAAGTCCTTCGGGCATAAATGACAGCCGCGTGTTGGAAAGCATGGAGATGTGCTGACGCAGGATTGTCTCACGCATGCCGTCCGGGCGGGTGAGCGTCAGACTTGTCGGCGTCTCGGCAGAGACAACGCCGCGCGCGATGCGGCCATCGTCCAGCTCGACGATGTACTCCATGAAGTTCGGCGCGACTTCACGATTGGGATCGAGCACGTGCATGAGGATCTCGGCGGGAGCGCGATGCCGAATTGAATTCAGGTTCGGACCGACGTCTTTGCCGTCCTCGCCAAAGCGATGGCACGTTGCGCAACTCTTCTTGAAGACAGCCTGCCCGCGCTCTTTATCCGCCTTCAATGACAACGCCGCTTGATAGGTCGCGAGGACCTCTTTGCGACTCGCGTTTGATTCGGTTCCGAAGATCGCGAGGGCTCGTTGCTTGATCGCTTCCGTCTTGTGGCGCGTCAGCAAGTTGCGGCGAGGTAATGGCAGATCGCTCGGCAAGATGGCCTTCGACTCGAGCGCGCTCAGCAACGCATCGAGCCATTCGGGCCGCGAGTAAAGCACGTCGACGATCTCGGCTTGCACCGGCGGAGTGAGATAGCGGTACTGAGCGACAAGCAGTTCGGGCACTTCCGTTTGCCGAAAGGCGGCGAGCGTGCGGACAACATTCGATTGCAACTGCGGCGGACGCTTTGGTTCGAGCAACTTTGCGAGCGTGCCTTTGATCACGGCAAAGTCCGAGCACGTCAGCAACTGAATCGCTTGGACGCGGTCGGGCAATGAGGCGGTTTCGTCCGTTGCGGTCTGCTCGGCTTGAGCGACGAGTCGACGCAGCTCGACCGCAGCAGAGGCGTCTTTGTCTGGCAGCAATGCGAAAACGTTCTTGCCCGACTTCTTCCGCTGCGAATCGTTGATCCCGAGCAAGACTTCGATCGCAACGCGGCGTTGTTGCTCAGCACGCGAAGTGAGCGGCATGACGGCAACGAGTAGTTCTGCCAATTCCGTCTGCTGATTGCGGTTGCCGATCATCGCGGCCAGATCGCGAGCGACACTCAACCGCGCCGATTGAGCCGTCTCGCTCAACGTATCTGCGGTCAGCAATCGCAACACGAGCATTGCTCCGCGATCACCGCTCGCGCTGACGATGGAAGTACGAATCCACTCGTCGTTGCCATGTTGCAGAGCGATGCGAGCCAATCCGTCGATTGCTTCCTCATGACGAACCGCGCCGAGTGCAAAAGCGATTTCGAGCGAAACTCGCGGCGCAGTATCACCGGCAAGTTGCAGTAGGCTTGATCGCAGCATCTCTGACTCCTGCAACCGAGACTCTGCGAGCCGAACGGCATGCTCGCGAACTCGAGCATGAGCGACTGACAGAGCGAAGATCAGATCGTCGTTTGATAGCGTTCCAAGTCCATCGAGTGACCATAAGGCATGTATTTGCGCAATCGCCTTCAGGTCCGATAACTCGGGGCCGGTCTGCGATGAGGCCGGAACGATGAATCGTTTGAGGTGTAATAACTCACGCAGTCCTGCGGTCGCGTCTGAGGCCGCCTGCTTTGAAGCACTGCCGCGTTCGAATAGCAGTCGATGCGCGGTCTCGCGCCACCAACTATCCGGGTTCGAAAGTTCGTCGACGAGTTCTGCAGTCGTCGCTTTGCTCAAACGCGGGACTCGACCACGCCGGAATTCCGGCGGTTCAAGTCGATAGATGCGACCTCGATCTCGACCGCTCTCAAGATCCAGTGCGGCCTTAATGTCGTCAGGGATCGACCACGGATGCTCGATCGTCTCGCGATACATATCGAGCACATGCAGTGTCCCATCGGGAGCATTCACGAAGTTGACCGGTCGAAACCAATTGTCGGTCGACGTGAGGAACTCGACATTCTCTTCCACTCGCGATGCAATAAAAGTGACACCAGCCTGAGTGAGCTTCTGCCGATGGATAAGATTGCCCGAGACCTCGCCCAAGAAGACGTCGCCGTAGTAACTCCGCGGGTATGCCGATCCCCGATAAACCGTCACTCCGCAGGCTGATGTGAAATAGCCCGCGGCAACGGTTTCACTTCGCGGCGAGAATGTCGCACGATCCGCAGCAAGCCTCTGTGAATTGAGAACGCGCCACGGTTCGGGCGGGCTCGTGCGATAGACCGGGATCGTGTCACCCGCGACTGCGACGTCATTGATGGCGGTCCTCACTGCGGCGAAGGGATTACGCGCGAGTTGCTTGCTCGGCAGGATGGCATGCTGAATGGGATTGCGGATGTTGCAGAGGAAGCGATTGCCCCAGTCATCAAACGTCTGACCGAAACGAGCACCGCCGGCCATGAAGTCGAACTCCTCATGACGCGGGTCGAACGAAAAATCCTGAGCACCAAACGTCTGCGGTTTCTCATTGGGTAGAGCGGGATTGCTGAGTGTGCCGCCGTTCGAACCGCCTGCTCCATACAGCCGATGATCGAGGCCCCATTTCAGATTGTTGACGACCGCTTGCACGTTGAACTTGCGAAAGCCCGTCAGCACTTTGCGTCGGACATCGGCCACGCCGTCGCCATCAGTGTCTTTGAGATACCACAAGTCTGGCGTTGCGAGGACGTAGACTCCGCCACGCCACAGCGCAAGTCCCGTCGGCCAAGAAAGGTTCTCCGCGAAGATCGTCGAACGATCAAAGATGCCGTCTCCGTCATCGTCCTTCAGCAATCGAATCCGCCCGAGCGGCGCGTCTGTCGTCTTCTCAGTGAAGGGCTTGTCGGCAGTCTTATCGGTGTAGGGGTAGTCACACATCTACGCGACATACGCGCGGCCGTCTTCGTCGTACTCGATCGCGACCGGGTCAGTCACCAGCGGCTCAGCGGCGAGTAATGTGAGCTTGAAGCCATCACGAATTTGAAACGACTTCAAAGCTTGCTGCGGTTCGAGAGCAGCGACTCTCGGTAACGGGCCAATCGCCGACTTCTCTGCGGACTTCATCGCAGAGGGAGTCGCGACCAGTGAGACTGCCACAACAAGCGACGTCCCGAGCCAGATCCAGCGTGCGATGCGAGACGGCATGAGAATGGTTCTCCATCAAGATGAAGTCGCCGATGTTCCAACGCTCGAATCGAGCCATCTCCGATCGGCTTGCCTGGACGATAACGGCGACTGGCTCGGAAATCGTAACGCATCGTTGCCGGTCGCTAGTCCCGGCTGCGCGAACTCACGGAGACGGATTGGAATACAGGTTACACGTCAAGCAGTGACGCGAACGATTTAAAGCCTTCGCGGAACAGCCCAGGAATAGCTTGCAGAATTGAGAACGACGTAACTGCCAGCATCCGTTTTGAAGCGATCCAGTTCTCGCTGCATGTGACGTAAGAAACCGCGACGGCAAACCCAGTGAGTCGATCTCAATGCCGACAAGTTCTTGGCTAGTACTTCGGGAAGATGGCCGGGGACGGGAAGCGGTTTTCGACGTCGCCGTCGTTGAGATATTCCTCGCGCGGGACGTTCACTTGAGGCCAGCTTCGAGGGCGGACTCGGACGACGCGGCCGGGACGGATGCCTTCGATGATGAGGTCCGTTTCGAATCGAATTTGAATGCCGCTGCTGCCGAGTGGCGGTGTTCCTTCGGCCTTGGTCACGGCCAGAATGGTTCCCGCAGAGGCCATGTGCGCGGGGCCGTAGGCTCCGTGAGTGTGTCTCAGCGTGTTCTCAACTGAGTTCATTTGAGCGGGGGCATCCTTCTTGAAGTCCGCATAGAGCGACTCGTCCATGCCGCCAAAAAGAGTCGCCGTGACTGTCGCTCGGCCGAACTTGCCGTACTCGACGGCATCGATTGACGCGGGCATCCAGCGGGTGCGGATCAGCGTCTTATGCACTTCGGTTTGATTCTTGATCGCGCGCTGCATCACTGCGTCATCTAGCCAGATATCCGAAACGTGATATCGCAGGAACACTCCGCCGGGAGTCGGCTCCCATGTCAGTCCCAACTGAACCGCTTGGCCATCCAACGACTTCTTGCCGTTCGCGGGCCAGACGCCTTCCGAGATCAAGTCGTCGAGACTGAGACATTCGCGGCCGCGCCAGAAGCGAGTCGCCGCGTTCAACGTCAGCGTCTCAACATCGGCTTTTTCGCCGCCAGCTTTGGATTCGCGAGTGGCCGAGATCGTCCCTTGATTCCCTTGAACGTCGACCTCTTTGAGTTTCCAGACTTTGCCTTCGCGCACACAGAAGCTGGACTCGTCCTCGACCAGCAACGCGTGATTTTCAGCAGGCCGCTCGGGGTTGCCTTTTCCAAACACGGGCACCGACGACGTCTTGGGATCCGGCGGTAAGAAGGCTCGAACATGCAAGACCGTGCCGAGCGGAATGTCTCTCAGATCAGCCGGCGCACCGTGAAAACGAACCATGCCATACGGCAGCATCGCAAAGGGATGCGGGGCATTCCGGAAGAACTCACCCGGCGTCTCCACGCGGAGACTGCCTCGACGATTGGCGTGATCCACGAACGCCAGTACGCCTCGGTAGGAGTGTGCTTTTTCTGACAGAGGGAACTTGCCAGCGTCGGGGCGGTAGGGTTGGTCTTGAATCTTGGCTCCTTGTTCTTGGCAGCGAGCGATCGGCTGAAGCATCGAACCGACCAGCACCATCAACGAGCAACAAATCAAGAACCTCAAACGAGGAACCGAGGCACAAACAGAAAAAGCAAAGAACGGTTTCATATGCGGATCAGTATTTCGGGAAAATGGCAGGGGAAGGAAAACGCTCATCCATGCTGGCGCCGTCGAACAGATATTCCTCACGAGGGACTTGCATCTTGGGCCAGCTTTCGGGACGCACACGCACGACTCGTCCAGAGCGGATTCCTTCGATGATCAACTCGGTCTCGAATTCGATTTGGATGCCGCTGCTGCCGAGAGGGACATCTCCGCTTGCCGGTTTGACATCCACGATCTTGACGTTGGCGGCGATGTGCGAGGGACCGTAGTGACCGGCGGTGTGCTTCAACGTGTTCTCGGCTCCGTTCATTTGACCTCCGGCCCCCTTCTGAAAGTCGACATAGAGCGACGGATCCATGCCGCCGAATAGCGTCGCAGTGATTGTCGCTCGTCCGAACTTGCCGTACTCGACAGCATCCACAAACGCCGGCATCCAACGACTACGAATGAAGACTTTGTGCGTCTCGGTCTGAAACTCAGCGGCGTGTTGAAGTGCCGCGTCGTCCAGCCAAATGTCCGAGATGTGGAACTGGGTGAACGCGCCGCTCAACCCTTCTCCCGGCGATGGCTTCCAGGTGATTCCGAGTTGCACGGGCTGCCCATCGAGAGATTTCTTACCGCTGGCAGGCCACGCTTTTTCGGCGACCAAATCCGCGACTCGAATGCGCTCACGACCTCGCCAGATGCGAGTGGCAGCGTCGAAGGTCAGCTCTTCTTCTTTGGAGTCGCTCGCTTCGGCGGTCTTCAGGTTGCGACTCGCGATAATCTTCCCCGCGTTGTTCTGGATGCCCACTTCTTTGAGCTTCCAAACCTTGCCCTCGCGCAAGCAGTGACTGGGTTCGTCTTCGAGAAGTAGCACATGGTTTTCAGCGGGTGCGGTGCCGGTGCCTCGATAGTGCCCGATGTCTTTCTCTTTGTTGTTCACCGGCAATACCGGCACGGCAGAAGTCTTGGGGTCCGGCGGAAGGAAAGCGCGGACATGCATCACGGTGCCAAGCGGAATGTCTCGCAGATCCGCCGGAGCACCCTGATAACGCACCATGCCATAGGGCAGCAGGGCGAAGGGCTGCGGATCGTTGCGGTAGAACTTGCCCGTCCCTTCGACGCGAATGCTGCCACGGCGGTTGGCATGATCCACGAAGAC
>OMIV01000027.1 GCA_900299185.1 Planctomycetaceae bacterium | reverse complement strand
GGGGGGGGGGGTTGGGGGGGGGGGGCCTGCAATCATGCGGCTTCGCTCGCTCCAGAAACTCGGCAGTCGCGTTTGGGAGCGTGACTTGCTTTCGAAGTCTGTTCTTTGTTGCCCCTCACCCCTAACCCCTCTCCCCATAGGGGCGAGGGGAACAAGACACGCGCAGACGGGGTGCTCGCCATCGACGTGCTGCCGCGAACTCCGAACTGCGAACCACGCGGAAGCCAAGGTCGTAGTTCCGATTACGGGGCGAGGGCCCGTTCCGTACTGCCGAGCGCAGGTTTCCGTAGCCGACTGAGTTGTTCCAACTACCACCGCGAATCCCCCGGGCCGAGGCTGAATCCGGCCCAGTCGGGTCCACCGCCGGTGACTCGCTGTAGTAGGTCTCGTCGTACCAATCTTGGCACCACTCCCATACGTTGCCGTGCATGTCATACAAGCCCCATCCATTGGGCTTCTTGGTCCCCACCGGTTGCGTCTGCTCGTTGCTGTTCTCTCCGAACCACGCATAGTCGCCGAGTTGCGATTTATCGTCGCCGAAGTAGTACTGAGTCGCAGAACCAGCTCGGCAGGCGTATTCCCACTCGGCTTCACTCGGCAGTCAAGCCTGAGCCCACTTCGCAAACGCCTTCGCGTCGTGCCAACTGACACCCACCACCGGTTGCTCCGGCTGATTGAAGCGCCGGTCGTTCCATTTCGGGAGATGCTCACCACTCTTCGCAACTTGCAAGTACATCAAGTATTGCGCATTGGTGACCGGATAACGTCCCAACCAGAACGGTTTGGAAATCGTCACCCAATGCGATGGTTTCTCGTCATCCCGATGAGCGTGATCCGAACCCATCACGAACTGCCCGGCGGGAATCCAAACGTAAGTGATGCCCGTGCGTTCGTCGGTCCACAGCGAGCCCGGTTGCCGTTCCGCAATGGTCGCCTTTCGCTCCTCGAAAGAGAGTTCTGCCGTGTAGCACGTTGGAAATGTGCCCCACGAAAGACTGCCGATCTCCTTGGCGAACGAAGCCATTCGTGAATCCTCCGACGCCTCAAGCTGCCGACAAATCTCAATCAGCCGCGGCGCTTGCTCGACGCGCGAACGCCGCAACCTCAACACCGCCGCGCGGCGTTCCGAAGTCACGTTCTTAGTCTTGGACCTAGGCACCTTAAGGAACGGCTCGGGTACGAAAACCATCGCCTCATTTAAGCATTGATCGGCCAGCCCCGGATCGCGTTCGGCCACACCGACATTCAGCATCGCGGCAAAGAAATCTGCGCAGTGCTGACGAGACTCCGGCAGCAACAATTTCAAGAAGCCAGCGAGGTCAGCGAAGTCTGGGCCGTACCTCAACGCAAAGATGCGACCGCGCTGCTCGAACGGATCACTGTCTCGAAGCAGCACGTAATGACGATGCTCGTGCTGGCCTGCGGTATCGAAGTCGACGAGCCAATTGAGAAACGGTCCCCAATTGGGATCGTTGAGCCCTTCTTGCCCGCAACCGACAAACAACAAACTCGTCCCCACACCAAAGAGCTTCATCACAGTTTGAGTGTGCTCGTGATGCTTGACCGCTTCATACGAGCGAATGCCGAGCACGACGGACTCCGGCTTCTCCCAATGCCCATGCAGATGCAAGACCCGCCGATCCTCACCTCGCACCACTTTCATGACGATGCTGGGATCATCCGCCGTCACATGCCTGAGGCCGGTGACAGACTCAATCAAACTGTCGTAGTTCGTAGTCACTAACGGCACGCCTAACTTGGCGAGCAACCCAAGTGTCTCAATTACGGACCGGTCACGATCAGCAGACAGCGGCTCAAATCTCTCGCTTAACCAGCGACCAAGCTCACCGCCCTTGCTGAGCTTGCCATGCACGAGTTCCGCGACAGCCAACAAGCTGTCGAGTCCACTTCGTCCAACTGTTCGCGACGACGAGAGCACCAGCTATCCGTCATGCCGACGATGCGACAGCGATCAATCCCCGACTCAATAAGTTCGCGCCACGTCGGAGCCTGCGAGCACACGGCCATCGAAACGCCCGAGCCGAGAACATAACCCGAGCCCATTCGCGTCTCACGATCACGGCGATCAGCACGATAACAATTCGTCTCCAAGGTGCTCGGCAGGCCCTCAATCAGGCTTGCTGGGAAAAGCAAAAAAGCCTCGAAACCCGTGAGGATTTCGAGGCTTTTTAGACGCTTAAGAAGAGTTACCCGACCAGGACTCGAACCTGGAATAGCAGAACCAAAATCTGCTGTGTTGCCGATTACACCATCGGGTAAGCCGTAAGCGGGGCGGAGTTGTAGGGAAACGGGAGAGGCACCTCAAGTCGTCTTTCGATCGCTTCTTTCAGCTTTGAAATCCAATCGATGAACTCCTCTGCGAAGTCGATTTGGAGTCTCTCAATCTTGTGGCTTCATCGAAATCAAACCGGATCCAGAGATGGCCAATCGAGTCTGTTCTCACATCCAAAGTGAGCATCGATTAAGTCATCTCTCGAATGGAATGAGCCTCGCCGAAATTGCTACTTCGAAAGAATGGCCTTCATCAGACGCGGTGGTGACATCGGCAGGTCGGCCATTCGCACACCGGTCGCGTTGTAGATTGCATTTGCGATCGCGGCTGGCGGTGGAACGATTGGCACTTCGCCAACACCACGCACTCCGTAGGGATGCTGAGGATCTGGCACTTCCACAATGATAGTTTCAACGGTTGGAACGTCGTAGCACGTTGGAATGCGGTAATCGAGATAGGTGGCGTTCTTCATCGAACCGCTGGCGTCGTACCAGTACTCCTCGTTGAGCGCCCATCCAATCCCTTGCACCACACCACCCGTAAATTGACCTTCAACATAGCTCGGATGAATCGCTGTGCCGGCATCTTGAGCGATCGTGTATCGCAAGATCGAAACCTTGCCGGTGTCCATATCGACTTCGACATCAACGGCATGAGTCCCGAACGCTCCACCTTGAGTGGCTTCGCTCGAAGTACCGCGACCAATCACTGCTCCGCCTGTGTGATGCAACTTGTCCGCGAGTTCTTTGAAGGTCAGCTTCTTGCCCTTCGGACCAATCACGCTGCCATCCTCATACTTCACTTGAGCAGCTTCGCACTCCCAAATGATCGCGGCTCGCTCTTTGAGTTGTCCGATGATGTCCTTCGCAGCTTCGATCGCAGCAATACCTGTAGCAAATGTGACACGGCTGCCGCCCGTCACGTCGGTGTAGCCCACGCTGTCCGTATCGACGACCGACGGCTTCACATCTTCTGCTCGAATCCCCAGCGTCTCTGCCAGCTGCATTGAAATGGACGCTCTGGAACCGCCGATGTCTGTTGAGCCTTCCAGCAGCGACACAGTGCCGTCGGGATTGACGGTCGCTGACGCAGCGGACTTCAAACCACAATTGAACCAGAACCCGGTTGCCACACCGCGACCGCGATGTTTGCCAGTGAGTGGCGTCTTCCAATGTGGGCTGTCCTTAATCGCCTGCACGGTCTCTTTCATGCCGATGCGAGGAAAGACCGGACCGTCGACTCGACGCACGCCTTCTTGAGCGCCGTTCTTCAACCGAAACTCAATCGGATCAATCCCCAGTTTCTCGCAGAGTTCGTCCACGATGGTCTCGACTGCAAACGCCACCTGAGTAGAACCAGGTGCTCGATAAGCATTCGTCCGAGGACGATTCACACACACGTCGAAGCCTTGCACGCGAGCATTCGGAATGTCGTAACACGCAAAGACACACATGCAGCCCATCCCGACCGGCGAACCTGGATAGCCACCCGCTTCAAACGCAACCCACGCGTCTCCCGCGACGAGTGTGCCGTCTTTCTTGACGCCAATCTTGACCTTCATCGAACTGCCTGGGGTCGGGCCAGTGGCTTCGAAGACGGCCGCTCGATCCATCACCAGCTTCACCGGCTTACCGGTCTTTTTCGACAACGCTGCGGCCACAGGAGGAAGGTAAACAGAGATCTTGCCGCCGAAGCCGCCGCCGATCTCCATAGGAACAACTTTGACATCCGAAATCGGAATGCGATGCAGCTCGGCGGTTTGTTGGCGAGCCGTGAAGGTGCCTTGAGTACTCATCCAAACGGTGACTTTGCCGTCGGCGTTCCAAAAGACGGTCGCGTTATGAGGCTCGATATAGCCTTGATGGACTGTCGCCGTGCGGAACTCTTTTTCGATTACCAAGTCAGCTTCAGCAAACCCCTTGGCCAGATCACCCTTCTCGAACAGGTAAGTCTTCGCGACGTTGGTGGGCTTGCCGCTGTCGTCCTTAACGTCACTGTTGATGACAGGAGATGTCGGCTGCATCGCTTCGACAACATCCATCACAGGAGCGAGGACTTCGTACTGCACCTCGATCAGCTTGCAGGCTTCCTCAGCGATGTGAATGTTGTCTGCGGCGACTGCGGCAATCGCATGGCCCTTGTAGTTCACCTTACCGCGAGCCAGCACGTTGCTGCTGAGATGCCGCATATTCACAGCACCTTCACCGAGTTCGACGATGCGATCACCCTGCTCTGGCAAGTCTGCTCCGGTGACGACGGCTCGCACGCCCGGCAGCTTCTCCGCCTTCGAGGTATCGATGCTCTTGATGATGGCATGCGCATGCGGACTGCGAAGCATGGCGGCGTAAAGCATGCCCGTCAGTTTGATGTCCGCGCCGTACTTAGCTCGGCCAGTCGCCTTATCCGCACCGTCATGACGAATGGGACGGGTGCCAATCACTTTGTACTTAGGCTTGGTTGCGGTCGACATATCGGACTCCTGAATGGCCATATGGCGCAATAAAAGCTGCAATTAAGTCAGAGAGAATTAGTGACAGCACTTCGTTCCGCTTTCGGTTTGTCGTTTACCTGCTGCGGTCTGAACGGCTTGCACGATCTTGTCGTAACCGGTGCAACGGCAGAGGTTCCCGGCGAGATAGAAGCGAATCTCTTGCTCGCTCGGATTGGGATTCTCAGCAAGCAGTGCCTCGGACTGCATGATGAAGCCCGGAGTGCAAATACCGCATTGCAGAGCCGCACCTTCCAGGAACGCCGATTGAACCGCATTGAGATGCGTTCCGCAGGCGACACCTTCAATGGTCTTGAGCTCCGCGTCTTCGGCCTCAACCGCTAACACCAAACAGCTATCAACCGGCCGACCATTCATCAGCACCGTGCATGCTCCACAGTTGCCATTCGAGCAACCTTCTTTCGTGCCGGTGAGGTCGAGTGTATTTCGAAGTACTTCAAGCAAGGTCTGCCGAGGCTCGCACAAGAACTCAACAGTATCCCCGTTGATCTTGGTTGTGATGTGTCGCTTCTTAGCCATCGTTGGCTCCTTAATTGGAAAGAGAACTCCTTATCACAGGAATTCGAGGTGATTCTGCATTTCATCTGCTGTGAGAACTTCGTGAACCAGCACCAATCCGCGAATGATCTCGCCAATCGAACGCTGCCGCGGACAAAACACGATTCCTGAATGCTGAGCCCCATCTTCGTGAAGTCGAACAAAGTCAGAATCAAGGGTGACGAGAACTCGTTCGTGCGCCGTCGCCCAGATCAGATGCTTTTCATCGGATGCCGGAGCCATATTCACTTCGACCGCAGTCACAACGTCAATTCCCCGCGCTCTCAGTCCGTAGGCAATCGCGTTAGCGACATGTTCATCCAAGTAGAAACGAAGCTCATTGAACATTGCCGTTTCCATCAGCCAGTTTCGCACTTACGCGTGATGGATACTTCAGCTTCATTTGCTCGATGTATTCGGTCTCCGTTCGAAGTTGCTCGTCAATCTCATCACGATGATCGAAGTAATAAGCCAAGGCGGCATGAACATCACTGGGCTTCAAAGAGTAGCTTGCGGCAATGCTCTCAATTGATTCACCCAGTCGCTCATGCCAAACGGCGATGTCATGTACGGTGATACGATGGCCCACAATTCGAGGCTTCCCGCCGCAGACGCTTGGGGTCACTTCGATATGTGGAGTGATTACGTCAAGCAGCATTTAAACCTCGCTTCCTCGAATGGAGTGCAATTGAACCCATCAAAGGACCAATGCCATCAAAGATCAGTGCCCCGGCACGTTGTCGATCTTTTCGCCACGAGCGCGAGCCACGGCTGCGTTGAGAACTCGTTGAGTCAGCACGCCGACGAGATGTAGGCGGTACTCGGCGGTGCCGCGCATGTCGTCGATGGGTTTGGCGACGGAACGAGCAAGCTCACCAGCCTTCGCTATGGTTACTTCGTTAACCGGCTGACCGGCGAGCGAATCTCCAGCAGCTTGAGCCAAGATTGGAGTCGGACCGACGGCTCCTAAAGCCAGACGAGCGGACACAAACTTTTGTCGGCAGTCAGCGAGCACCACGGAAGCTCCCACACCGACCACAGCGATATCCATCTCGTTGCGAGGGATGAAGCGGCGATAGTGAGAACCGCTATGAGCCACTCGCGCGGGGAACTTGATCTCGACAAGAATCTCGCCCGCCTGCAGCACGCTTTTACCAGGTCCCACACAAAAGGCTTCAGCAGGGACTTCACGAGTTCCGTTCGGTCCGGCGATCACACATACGCCACCCAACGCGATGACTGAGGGCGTCGAGTCTGCAGCCGGACCAGCGTTGCAAATATTGCCGCCGATTGAGGCTCGGCTTTGAATCTGAATGCCGCCAATGATGCGTGCCGAGTCAGCTAGCGCCGAGTAATCAGAGCAGATGCCGCAATGGCCGTAGACTTTGTAGAGAGGCACTGCCGCTCCGAGTCGCAGCCCTGAAGTGTCATGCTGGATGCCATTCAATTCCGGGAGCTTCTTCACGTCGACGATGACATCGGGGCTATGCCGTCCGAGTCTGACTTGATCAATCAGATCTGTGCCACCGGCCAAGGCCCGGGCATTACCTTTCGCCAGAACGGCGAGGGCCGCACCGAGAGATGTCGGGGCTTCGTACTCGAAGTCTCGCATGGCATCCTTTCATGTAGCTGCATATCACAGAATTACGGGTGAGGTCGCGGCGAAGAGTAACAGTCGAGACCGACTCAGCAAGGGCTCTCTCTTCGGCCAAAACGCGGGCAAACTTTGGCTAAGCATCGACTTCGTCCACGAGCCAATCAGCCAGCGAACGTAGGAAGTTTGATCAACATTTCTTGGAGAGAATTCGTCGAACTAGCAGATCCGACTCATGCCATTCAGGCGTCACTGCGACGCTGTTGTCGAGGCAGTGTGCGAGCACTCGCGCGAGTACTCGCAACGTCACTCGACGCAGTGATGAACTCTCGCAAGAACAGCGGCCGGTCCGTGCGACCGCCGCGTTGATAGTCGGTCCACAAAGCGGTCGCGACTTGCTGCTTGTCGCGCTGCAAGTGCTCCGTGAGATAGACGAAGACCAGTTCCGCGAGCCTGGTCAGCGATATGCCCGCCGTGCGATTCGAAGCGTCAAACAACCAATCACTGAAAGCCAAGAACGCAGCGAACGGAGACCGATCTGACCACAACAAAGGCGTCGTCATTAAGAAGTTGCCGCTGTTGGCAACAAGATCCCAATACCTCGCGAATCGCTTCATGCGCTGAAGTTCGGAGAAGCTCATCAGCTTTGTCTGCAACACTTCGTAGGGTGCCGATCGGCTATAGACCATGTGCCAGTCAACATCGTGCCGAATGATTGGAGTGCCACGCAGTCGCTTGAGAATGCCGACTTGAATCTCTTCAGGCTGCATCGCGATGAGCTTGTCAAAGCCTCCGCCAAAGCTTTCGAGAGACTCGCCCGGCAAACCCACGATCAAGTCTGCATGCACATGGATGCCGGTCTCGGAATGCAGGAAACCAAGGTTGCGTTCGACGGCCGCGTTGTCTTGCTTGCGACTGATGTAGTCCGCCACATCGTCATTGAAAGTTTGAATGCCGACTTCAAATTGCAGCGAGCCAGCCGGGAACTTCTTCACGAGTTCGCGAAGCTGATCTGGAAAGCGATCCGGAATCATCTCGAAGTGCAGAAAGAGACCGGGCACATAGCGATCGAGGAAGAACTCCAGAATCGCCTGGCTGACTCGCAGATTCAGGTTGAATGTGCGATCGACAAACTTAAAGAGCCTTAACCCGCGATCGAACAACGACTGCATGGCCTTTAAGAACTCTTCTAATGCAGCTTGCCTCACCGGGATGTCGAGTGCTGACAAACAGAACTCGCAGGTGAAAGGGCAACCGCGCGACGCTTCGACATAGACCACTCGTTGCTTGATATCGGTGTCGGTGTAGAGGTCATAAGGCAGTCGCAGTTGATTGAACTGCGGCAGCTCGGCAGCAATGAGTCTCGGCGGAGTATTTTCCATTACTCCCCTCGCCCCTACGGGGAGAGGGGGCG
>OMIV01000026.1 GCA_900299185.1 Planctomycetaceae bacterium | reverse complement strand
CGTTGCTAAGGCTCGGCAGTCTTGGGAGAAGGCGCTGAAAACTTCGAAGGAAGAACGCAACAACGGCGATCCCAAGTTGCAGAAGAAGCTCGAAGAAAAGCTACAACTCCATAAGGTTGAAGGTGCGAAGTAAGCATCTCTTTCGACGACATGAACGTGACGCTGGCTGTGGAAACTCAAGCGAAGCTGAATGCAGACTTCGCTGGATTGTGCCAAGTTCCTACTGACAGCACGCGGTCGATGTGTCACGCAAACTACAACGCTGGCTGGCAGTCAGCGTTCTCACAACTTTGATTCCGCATCACGAGGCGACAGCATGGCAGGACATTCGCATTGGGCGAACATCGCAATCAAGAAGGGCATTGCAGATAAGAAGAAAGGCAAGCTCTTCGGAAAGCTCAGTCGCCTGATCATGGTGGCTGCTCGTAATGCAGGGCCTGACCCCACGACGAATTTGGCTTTGCGGTATGCCATCGATAAGGCGAAGGCCAACAGCATGCCGAAAGACAACATCGAGCGTGCGGTCAAGAAAGGTGCGGGCGAAGGTGGCGGAGCCGGATTCGAAGACATTCTTTACGAAGGCTACGGCTCACATGGTGTGGCGATCCTGTGCGACATCCTGACCGACAATCGCAACCGCACGGCGGGCGAAGTTCGTAAGATCTTCGAAGTGCATGGCGGCAATCTCGGTGCGACGGGCTGCGTGGCTTGGATGTTCGAACGCAAAGGTGTGTTTGTCGTCCCGACGAGTGCTGTTGAAGAAGACAAACTCTTCGAAGTGGCTTTGGACGCAGGGGCCGACGACGTGGCTTTGTCTGGCGAGAACTTCGAAGTCACCTGCAAGCCAGAAGTCTTTCAGGCGGTCAATGAAGCGCTGACAGCGGCTCGTATTCCGACAGAAGTCGCGGAAGTAAGCCGTGTCGCCAATCAAAACGTCGACCTCGATGTCGAAGCCGCGCGTTCCGTGCTGAAGCTGATCGACATACTCGAAGACAACGACGATGTGCAGAGTGTTACATCCAACATGAACATCCCGCCGGAGATCATGGCCGAGTTGTCCAAGTAGTCTCGTGGGTTAGGTTTCTGGCCTGTCAGAGTTGTTCCAGAGTCGCACTGACTCCAGCAATCCAACTGAATAAGACCGTGAGACGGACTTCAAGTCCGTCCTACAAGAAGAACCACGTGGCATGCTGAGGAGACGGCAGAAGAATCTAAGCCGCATGGCGAGATGTCTGCTGGCTTTTGGATTGGCTCTGGCCAGATCGCAGATCTCGAAGTTGTTCCTGACTCCATTAATTGAAACATGACCGATGGCGCGTACGACCGTTATTCGTGGGGGCGATGAAGAGGACGACGAGGAAGATCGTCGTCCTGACTTCGCTTCATTCAGCGGGCCATCGGGAAGTCTCAATCTGAACGATCAAAACTATGACGAGCAGTTGCGGCCTCAGCGGTTGGCCGATGTGGTCGGGCAACGCAAGGCCGTGGAACGTCTGCAGATTTTGATTGATGCGGCTCGCATGCGGAAAGAACCGCTCGGCCATCTGTTGTTGGATGGGCCACCGGGGCTTGGTAAGACGACATTTGCCACCGTGATTCCGAAAGAGCTTGGCGTTGATGTGCAGATTACTTCGGGGCCGGTGCTGACCGCTCCCAAAGATCTGCTGCCGTACCTGACGAATCAGCCCAAGGGCGGCATTCTCTTTATCGACGAGATTCATCGTCTGCCGCCGACCGTCGAAGAGTTCATCTATCCGGTGATGGAAGACTTTCGTGTCGACATCACCTTGGGTGAAGGGCTCAACGCGCGGACGATCAACATGCCGCTGGAACCTTTCACGGTGATTGGAGCGACGACTCGCAGTGGTATGTTGACTGCACCGCTACGAGACCGCTTTGTGAATCGTCTGCATCTCGACTTCTATAGCGTCGAGGATCTGCAAACGATCGTGGCTCGGAACTCCAAGAAGCTGAAGGCAGAGATCGAAGACGATGCTGCCTTTGAGATCGCTCGTCGGGCGCGAGGAACTCCGCGCATCGCGAACAACTTGCTGCATTGGGTTCGCGACTTTGCTGCTGTGAAGGCCAAGGGACATATCAGTCTGCAAGTGGCTGAAGACGCGCTTCTCATGCAGGAAGTTGACCCGCTGGGATTGGACGAAGTCGACCGCAAGTACCTGCAAACGCTGATTCGCATCTTCGCCGGAGGCCCGGCTGGTATTCAGTCGATTGCTCACAGCCTCAACATGCCAACGGATACGCTCGAAGACGAAGTCGAACCATTCTTGTTGCGCTTAGGTTTCATTCAACGAACATCTCGCGGTCGAGTCATCACGGCTGACGCACTGACTCATCTCGGCCTGCAAGCTCCCGACAAACGACCGCCAGGGCAGTTGTTCTAACGCCACGGTTCCGACTCGGCTCCATGTGGTGCATTTGAAGTTGCACATTGCGGAGGTTGCAAATCGACCAAGTGCTCGGATGCGGGAAGAACACCAGGCTCACGTAGAGGCGCAGAGTTCGCGGAGAACGTGCGATGGAGAGCCTTCTTGTTCTCAGCGATCTCGGCGCCCTTAGCGTTTCAAAAGATGAAGAACGCAAGGGCGCCAAGACGCAAAGATGCTGAGGAAGAGATCGGTCGGATGTGTTCGATTTCTAACCGCCTCAAATCGGCTCGTTAGGTGGCACGATTCTTCCACAGGTTCAGCGTGATGTGAGCTTGGCCTTGATGATGGCCTTCATGCCAACTCAAGACTTTGAGCGCCATGCCGATCGTCCAGCCTCGTTCTTTGAACGCTTCAGGGATGCGTGTCAGATCGGCTTCGGTCAATCGAGCGATCGCGTTCTTGAGGTGCTCGCGAGACTGCTGCAAGGTCTGCCGGATTTGATCGAGCGACGGGATGTTGTCGTCCGGTGTGCTGCCGCCTTTGAATCGGGGAATGACGTCCGCGAATGCTGCGGGCTCACCAAAGATTCGCTCGGTCGCGAAGAGTTCTTCGGTCACGGCAATGTGCATGAATTGCCATGCTAGGTGGGCTCGACCTGGTCCCGGACGCCAACCCAATACGGCTTGAGGATCGGGCAGCGCGGCGATGGCGTCTAACGTTACGTTGGTTCGCAGGCGGTTGAAGTCGTAGACCTCCAGAATCGTGCTTTGAAAGCTCATGTGTTGTGTTCTCCATTTAGGTTTCAAGTCTGCCGCAAGCGGAGCAAGTTTGCTCCATCAACGATTGCGACTTGCTCGTTCGTCGTTCACGCAGCCATGCCGACAACGGCGCGAGCGGATGCTGCAAGAGTTGTGATCGATCATCAAGACTCGCCGCGGCTTTGCTGAAGATCGATGTCGTGGCGGCGAGTGAGATGTTCTCTGGTAACAAGAACGGAACGCTGGCGAGTTCTTGTTGGTGACCGTCTAATCCTGAATCGGCTACGGAAGACTTCATGCAGTCGTGCCGCCTCTCTCGCCGCACTCACTTCCTTCGGTGGTTTTCTTATGGATCTCACACGTCGCATCATCGCTGGTGTTCTTTGTCTTTCGATCGGGTCGATGGTCTGCGCTGCGGACGTAGACTTCGCGAAGCAGATCAAACCGGTCTTGAAGAAGCATTGCGAAAGCTGTCACGGCGAAGACTCGCAAGAGTCTGGACTGCGAGTTGATGCAGGTTCGCTGTTGCTTCGCGGCGGCGATCGAGGGCCAAGCGTTGTGCCCGGCAAGAGTGACGAGAGCTTGCTGTTCAAGGTCTTGATCGGGAAGGGCGGGGCCAAGGCGATGCCGCTCGATCAACCTCGATTGGCGGACGCAGAGATTGCTCTGATCAAAGAGTGGATTGATGGCGGCGCGAAGATTTCGGCTGATGACAAACCCTCGACTGAGCCTCGACGCAAGACAACGCATTGGGCATTTCAGCCCGTGAAGCGGCGCCCTTTGCCGACCGTCAAAGCCACCGATTGGCCGGTTAATGCGATCGATTACTTCGTGCTGCAGAAGTTGGAAGATGCTGGTTTCAAACCGTCGAGCGAAGCGGAGCGATCGGTGCTGATTCGTCGGTTGTCGCTCGATTTGTTGGGAGTCCTTCCAACAACGTCGCAGGTCGAAGAGTTCATTGCGGACGATCAGCCGGGGGCTTACGAGCGATTGGTGGATCGCATCCTGTCTTCGCCGCGCTACGGCGAACGTTGGGGCCGGCACTGGATGGACTTGGCGCGGTATGCCGACTCGAATGGCTTCACGATCGACGGCCCGCGATCCATTTGGCCGTTCCGTGATTGGTCGATTCGAGCACTCAATGACGACATGCCCTACGACCAGTTTGTGACCGAGCAATTGGCCGGAGACTTAATGCCGAATGGGACTCGCGAGCAGCTCGTGGCCACGGGCTTTCATCGCAACACGCTCATTAACCAAGAGGGTGGTACGGATCAGGAACAGTTCCGCAATGAAGCCGTCGTTGATCGAGTCAACACTACCGGAGCGGTGCTGATGGGGCTGACGATTGGTTGTGCTCAATGTCACGCTCATAAGTACGACCCGATCACGCAGCGCGAGTTCTATCAGCTCTTTGCGTTCTTCAATAACTGCGATGAGCCCATCATTCCGTTGCCGACTGCTCAGCAAGCTGCCGAGCAAGAACGAATCAAGAACGAGCTTGCGCGGGTTGAGAAGGAGCTCAAGGAGCACGACTCCAAACGAAAGACCGGACAACGTCAGTGGGAGCAATCGCTGGCGACTCGTGAGAAGACGAATTGGGTGGGACTGAAGCCGACGAAGATGGTCTCGCAAGCCGGAGCAACGATCGTCACCGATGATGGCGAGCGGCTGTTGCTGGGCAGCAACGGCAACGTGCCGGTCAACGATGTCTACACCATCGTCGCGCCGATCAGTGGAAAGGTGACTGCCATTCGATTGGAAGCTTTGACGAATCCCATCCTGCCGAATCAGGGGCCCGGTTGGACGCCTGAAGGCAACTTCGTCATGACCGAGTTTGAGGTCAGTGTGAGCAACGCTCGCGGCAAGTCTCGCCAACTGCCAATCGACGCGACGGCGACAGATTGGTCGCAAGACGGTTATCTCGTGGAGCACACACTCGACGGCAACAAGAAGTCCGGTTGGTCGATTGGCGGATTGAAGAAGGCCAGTCTGAATGCCAATCGAGAAGCCATCTATGTCTTTAAGGAACCGATCGAAGCAGACGAACTCAACGTTGTGTTGAGGTTCGATCACAGTTCAGAGAAAGCGTTGTTGGGAGCGTTTCGTTTGTCGGTGACTAGCGAGAGCCCGGAGCAAGCGTTGGTTCCGCTCGGTCTGCAAACCTTGCTGAGTAACTCGTCGGGCAAACGATCGGATGGAGATGCAGAGCTTATTGCCTTTGCCTACAGCCGCACGGACGACAGCCGCAACCCGCTGGTTGAACAGCAGACAAAGTTGAAGCGCGAAGAAGCCGATCTGAAGGCCGCCATTCCCACAACGATGGTGTTGCAGGAACGATCGAAGAACTCACGTCAGTCTTACATCCATGTGCGTGGCGACTTCCTCAACAAAGGGGCTGATGTCGTGCCGGGAGTTCCAGCGTCGTTGCCTGCTTTGTCGTTGGCCGAAGGCAAGGCTGCGACGCGCGTCGATCTCTGCAATTGGTTCTTCTCGCCCGAGCATCCGCTGACATCGCGCGTGACTGTGAATCGTTATTGGCAGGCGTTCTTCGGGATTGGGATCGTTGAAACCGAGAATGATTTTGGGACTCAAGGCAACTCCCCGACTCATCCGGAGTTATTGGATTGGCTCGCTTCAGAATTGATACGCGAACAATGGAGCGCGAAGGCGTTGCATCGTTTGATCGTGACTTCAGCGACGTACCGTCAGAGTTCGGGAGTCACTGCCGAGCACCTGCAACGCGATCCCTACAACCGCTTGCTGGGACGGCAGCGTCGAGTGCGTTTGGAAGCCGAGGCCATTCGAGATGCCGCGCTGGCCGCTAGCGGATTGCTGTCACAAAAAATGCTCGGCCCCGGCGTTTATCCGCCTCAGCCCAAGGGCATCTATGTTGTGACCCAAGTCGCGAAAGCTTGGCCGGAGAGTCAGGGCGATGATCGCTATCGACGCGGGCTCTACACCTACTTCTGGCGTTCGAGTCCTTATCCGCTCTTGCCGACGTTTGATGCTCCTGACGCCAATGGCACGTGCACGCGGCGCAATCGCTCTAATACTCCCCTGCAAGCGCTGACGCTGGCCAACGACGGCTCGTTCATGGAGCTGGCGCGAGCGTTTTCAGATCGCATCGTTTCGGAAGCCTCGGCTTCGGACGAGACACGCATTGGACTCGCCTATCGAGCCGCGTTCGCTCGCGACCCGTCTCCTCAGGAACGAGAGAAGTTGCTGAGCTTCGTGGATCAACAACGTCGTCGATATTTGGCCGAACCCGAGGTCGCCAAGCAAGCCGCCTCGCCCACTCGACCGGCTGGCACCGACGCAGTGACTTCAGCCACTTGGACTTCTGTCGGACGGGTGTTGCTGAACCTCGATGAGTTCATCACGCGGGAGTAACCACTGCCACATCCACGGCACGTAAGTCTTTCACGTACTGGCATGCAGGAGCGGGCCTCCCTATGGTCCGCCCGCTCTTTCTTTTGTGAGCGAACCGAGAGGCGGACTGCGTCTGCTTCGGATGGGTTGGAACCTGTCTTGCGGTTACTGATTCTTGTCGTGTTTATGGAGATCAACGATGCGTTACCGACAGGTGCTTCCGCTGGCCTTTGCGGCCTTGCTGATGCTCGTCACTGCGGCGAAAGCGGATCCGAAACTCGTGACGTCGATCGAAGGCATCACCGAGTTCAAGCTCGATAACGGGCTGTCCGTGCTGCTCTTTCCGGATGATTCGAAGCCCACGGTGACCGTGAACTTGACGGTCTTTGTTGGCTCGCGACACGAAGGCTATGGCGAAGCGGGCATGGCCCACTTGCTCGAACACATGCTCTTCAAAGGCACGCCAACTCATACCGACGTGCCCAAGTTGCTGAAGGATCGAGGGGCTCAATTCAACGGCACCACGTGGCTCGATCGCACGAACTACTTCGAGACTTTGCCGTCGTCTGACGAGAACCTCGAATTCGCGATTCGCTTTGAAGCCGATCGCATGATGAATAGCCGCGTGGCTGCGGAGGATCTTAAGTCCGAATTCACTGTCGTTCGCAATGAGTTTGAACGCGGCGAGAACAACGCCATGAACGTGCTCGAAGAGCGAATGGTGGCGGCTTCGTTCCTGTGGCATAACTACGGCAACTCGACGATCGGCAATCGCGCCGACATTGAGCGTGTGCCAATCGAGCGACTGCGATCTTTCTATCGCAAGTACTACCAGCCCGATAACGCGATGCTCGTCGTGGCCGGTAAGTTCGATCCCAAGAAGGGACTGACGCTGGCCGACAAGTACTTCGGTGCGATCGCCAAACCCGAACGCGTGCTCGAGCAAACCTATACCGTCGAGCCAGCTCAAGACGGCGAGAAGTTTGTGACGTTGCGACGAGTCGGCGATGTCGCCGCAGTGGGTGCGGTCTATCACATTCCAGCCGGTCCGCATCCAGAGTACGCCGCAGTCGATGTGTTGGAGACGATGCTGACGGCTCAGCCTGCCGGTCGACTCTACAAGTCATTGGTCGAAACCAAGAAGGCGTCACAGATCAATGGTTCGTGTTATGCGCTGCATGATCCGGGAGTGCTGATGCTGCTGGCTGAAGTCAACAAGGGCAACGATCCTCAGCTTGTGCTGGAAGGCTTGCTAGACACTGTTGAAGGCGTTGGCGATTCGAAGATCACTGACGAAGAAGTCGAACGCGCCAAGCAAAAGTTGTTGAAGCAACGCGAGCTGTCGGCGTCGAACTCGACGCAGTTAGCAGTCGAACTCAGCGAGTGGGCTGCTCAAGGCGATTGGCGACTCTACTTCATCTATCGCGATCGTTTGGAGAAGGTCGATGTCGCACAAGTGCAGCACGTTGCTAAGTCCTATTTGAAGCGCAACAACCGCACCGTCGGAACGTACTTGCCTTCGAAGGAATCAGAACGCATCTCTGTGCCTGGTTCGCCTGACATCGCGAAGATGATCGGCGACTACAAAGGTCGACAAGCTGTTGCGGCAGGCGAAGCGTTCGATGTCTCACCCGAGAACATTGAAAAGCGAACCACACGCTCGACGTTGAATGGCGGACTCAAGGTTTCGCTGTTGCCCAAGAAGACACGCGGCGAGTCGGTCCAACTGAAGTTGACGGTGCGTTATGGCACCGAGCAGTCGCTGCAAAACCTCTCGACGGTTTGCGAGTTCTTGCCCACGTTGATGACTCGCGGCACGGACAAATTGAGTCGTCAGCAACTGCAAGACGCTTTGGACAAGAACCTGACGCAGCTCGCTGCAACTGGTCAGCCGGGCGAGATGACTTTCACTCTGCAAACCAAGAAGGCGCAACTCGCTTCCGCGTTGGACCTGCTCCGACAAGTCTTGAGGACTCCGACGTTGCCCGCGGAAGAACTGGAGATCCTCCGCAACGAAACGATCTCGCAGCTCGAACAAAGTTTGTCCGAGCCGACAGCATTGGCTCAGGCGGCTGCTCAACGAGCGATCTCGCCTTACGGTAAGAGTCACCCGCTCTATCAAGCCACGATCGAAGAAGAGATCGAGCTGGCGAAGGCCGCCACTCGCGAGCAGTTGGAGTCGCTCTACAAGAACCAGATCGGAGCGGCTGCTGGTGAGCTTTCCGTCGTTGGCGATTTCGATGCGGACTCAACGCTCGCGGCGTTGAAGTCCATGCTGGGCGATTGGAATGCCAAGGTTTCGTACGTTCGCATTCCTCGTTCGGGTGATGTGTCGATCGAAGGCAAGTCGCAAGAGATCAACACGCCCGATAAGGCCAACGCGATGTACTTTGCGGTGACGCTGTTCCAACTGCGCGACGACGATCCGGACTATCCAGCCTTGGCGATGGGCAACTTCATCCTCGGTGGCGGCACGCTGTCGTCACGGTTGGGCAATCGAGTTCGTCAGAAGGAAGGTCTCTCGTATGGAGTCGCTTCTGGCTTGGTGGTGTCATCACTCGATCGTCGTTCGGTGCTCTATGTCTACGCGATCTCGAATCCAGCGAACTCCAACAAGGTGAAGGCCACGATTCGCGAGGAACTCGACAAGCTGCTGAAGGACGGCGTGACCGAAGACGAACTCGCGGCCGCAAAGCAGGGCTATCTGCAATCGCTGTCAGTGGGTCGCGCGAACGACGGCAACCTCGCTTCGACGCTTAACAAAACGTCGGAAGCCAGCCGCACGATGGCCTATCACAGCGACTTGGAAAAGCAGATCAAAGCCGTCACCCCGGCGCAAGTGTTGGCAGCGCTGAAGAAGCACGTTGACCCCAAACGCATGGTTGTGGTCACCGCAGGCGACTTCTCCAAAGCCGAGAAGTAAGCCGCGCTGCTGATGCTGATTTGCTGATGTAACGAACGCGGGCTAGCGAGCGACAGGCGATTGAATGTCTGTCGTTCGCAGCCCGCGTTTTGTGTTTTGAGCTGACGTCTCAGACCGCTTCCTGGCTGCTGACCTGCAAGGTTGCAGCGATCGTTCGGGTTAGGCAGTTCACGACTGGTCGAAAGCCTGCTTGAGGATGAGGCTCTTGGTTGAAGGGGCCTGAAACCAGAACAACAATCGGGCCGCCCATTTTGTCTGTCGCGTTGAGTGGCATGTCCGCTTGCGCTGCTCAACACATTCCGTTCGCGTGACCAACTGCCTGCATTTCCCACCCAAGAGCCAACTCATGACGACGCTTCAGTCGCTGCCTCACGATGTCCGCTCGTTGGACGTTCCGTTCGCGGTGCCATTTACGCACCGATTGAGATTCACTGACGACATATTGCGTGCTGAACCAGAAGTGTTGCTCGACTTGATTGAGCCTTCCGGCAGCCAACAACCGCGCGTCCAGTTTTGGGTTGATGCGTGCGTCGCGGATTCGATTCCGTGGCTGGTTGAGTCCATTGAGAACTTTCGCGCTGCTCATTCCGATCGATTTCATAGTCCCGGCAACATCCAAATGGTGACCGGCGGCGAAGCCATCAAGAACGACGTGCATGTGTTGGAGTGCATGCTGAAGTGCATAAACGCGGCGGATCTCGATCGTCGCAGTTACATGGTCGTGATTGGTGGTGGAGCCGTGCTGGATGCCGTGGGCTTTGCAGCGGCCATCGCTCATCGCGGCATTCGTTTGATTCGACTGCCCACAACAACGCTGGCGCAAGCTGACTCGGGAGTCGGCGTGAAGAACAGCGTCAACTTGTTCCAAAAGAAGAACTGGGTCGGAAGCTTCGCGGTGCCGTGGGCGGTGATTAATGACACCGCTTTATTGGCGACTTTGCCCGATCGCGACTTCGTGTGTGGTTTCTCGGAAGCCGTGAAGGTCTCGTTGCTCAAGGATCGGCAACTCTTCGAAATGCTCTGTGACAATGCTGACGCGATTCGACAGCGAGACATGAGCGTGGCGAGTCCCATCATCCAACGCTCGGCAGTGCATCACTTGCAGCACATCACACGCGGCGGCGATCCGTTCGAAGCGCTCGAAGCGCGGCCGCTCGATTACGGCCATTGGTCCGCTCATAAGCTCGAAGTCATGACCAACTTCGAGTTGCGGCATGGCGAAGCGGTCGGCATCGGCGTGGCGGTCGACACGGTCTATTCGTCGTTGGTGCATGGACTGCCGCAACGTGATTGTGATCGAGTGCTGCAATGTCTCGCCGCGTTGGGGCTGCCGCTCGATCATTCGTCGCTGCATGACACCGGCCTACTGTTTGACGGGCTGGAAGAGTTCCGACAGCACCTCGGCGGTCGGTTGACGGTGACGATGTTGAAGGGCGTGGGCCACGCAATCGACGTGCACGAGATCGATGCTGTACGAATGCGAGAAGCGATCGAAACCGTGGCCGTATTTGCGAAGGAGCACTGTCGGTCACGCGAGTGCTGCACAGCGACGTAAAGCTCGCGGCTGTGGCGGTTCGTTGTGAACTTGAAGTCCGAATGAACGCGATCAAGGCAGAGTTCTCATGCAGAGACGCGGTGGTCGCAGAGTTGCTGAATGATGACCATCGTCTTCACTGCGACGACGTCTGCTCTGCGTGAGAGTGATTCAAGTACCTCGATCGCTGTCGGCAAGAGTTCGTGGCGTAGGTTTCCAACCTGCGGATCAGCTAAGGAATAGGCAGGATGAAAACCTGCCCCACATCAGAAGGCGACTATTGTTGGCAAAGGCTCGTCTGGGACTTTGCGGAGTCGACCACTGACTTTCTCAGACGAAGCGCGACGTCCCTATCTCTTCTTGGAACCAGACCGACGATGACGAATGCCCCGATTCCGGCAGCTTCATCGAGACCTCGTCGCCGCCGTTTTGCGCGACGAGCGATGAGTTGGCTGGCACTTCTGGGACTGGCTGCAGTGTTGGTGGTGATGGTGGTTCGCGTATCGCTGTGGCGAGCCGTCGTGGCGTTGCATCAACGTCAGCACGAGACCGCTCAGCGATGGGTCAGCGCGGCAGCAGCCTTGAATTGGCTGCCGGGTTTGAAATCCGATCGAGCTGAGACGATCTACTTGCAGGCGAAAGTCTGGCGGCGATTAGGCCAGTTGGAACGAGTTGGCCCGGCGCTGCGGCAGGCTCAGCAACTGGGGTTCGATGTTGCTCTGTTGGAACGAGAAGAAGCGTATGCCCTCGCTCAAGACGGTCAGTTTCAAAAGCTAGGAGCACGTTGGGGGCGGTTGATTGTTGATTCCGGTTCTGATGCTCCCGAACTCGCTGATGCTTATGTGACGTTCTGCCTCGCGCGGTTTCGATTCGCAGAAGCCGAGAACGCTCTGAAGTCGTGGTCTGCTGACTTCCCTGAAGACTTTCGTCCGTATCGTCAGCGCGGGCAGATTCACTTCGTCATGCAGAATTGGGGCGAGTGTGTCGTCTCGCTTGAACAGGCCACACGCCGGGCTCCTCAGGATGTGTCATCTCGATTACTCAAGGCTCAAGCACATCTCAAGCAGTTGCAGTTCGAGGACGCTGATCGTGAATTGGCGGTCGTGCTGGCGACTGATCCTAATCACGCTGAAGCGTTGATTCTGCGAGCGACTTGTTGGAGTCATCGCGGCGAAACCGATCAAGCACGTGCGGCATTGCGGACGGTCTTGGAGCATGAACCGAATCGCTTCAGTGCGCTGCGAGAATTGGGACTCTTGGAGCTGAAGCTGGGGCATCATCAATCAGCCGTCGAGGCTTTCGAACGTGCGTTGCCGGGGCACGAGGAAGATGCCGAATTGCGACAGGCATTGGCGAAGGCTCTGACCGCGAGTGGTCGAGCAGGCGAAGCGGAACCGCACTTTGCATTCATGGAAGCGGCGTCGAAGTCGCTGTTGAGTTTGCCGCAACTGACCACTCGCTTGGCCAGCGAACCGGCCAATGTCGAATTGCGATTTGAGGTCGCGCAGATCGTGTGGAAGTACCGCTCGCGCTCCGAAGGTTTGTTGTGGTTGAAGAGCACTTTGGAGTTCGCACCCACTCATGCTGGCACGCATGCCTTGTTGGCCGAGCACTATCGCTGGGCTGGCAATCACGAGCTGGCGGAGCAACATGCTCGGATGGCTGAGCGAGAATGAACTCGCTCAGCGGCTTGGGTTTGGTCACGCATTGATTTTCAATCGCCGGGCTTTCAACGTGCCGTGGTTCGTGCTGACGCGAGTTAATCGCGAGTCGCCCTCATCGTGGTTGTGGGCTGGTTGTTGGTCTTCTCTGAGAATGCTCATCGCGATGTCTCGTCTTGTTGTCGGTTCCTGCTCGCGACTCATCCTGCCGCGCTGGCTACTGCTGCTGGTCATCACGTTGTGGGGGTGTGGACATCGCAACGAGCAGACTGACGCTCCGGCTGCATCACGCATCGAATCGAAGCCCACATCGCAGTCGATGGCGACTGCTTCGAAGCCTGGCTTTCAGTTTGTGGATCGAGCTGCTGAGTGCGGCATCAACTTCGTCGCGCGTAATGGTCAAGAGGCCGGGCATCTGGCCATCTTGGAAACGCTCGGCGCGGGTGTAGCCCTGTTGGACTTCGACGCTGATGGGACGCTCGACATCTTCGCCGTCGGTGGTGGTGAGTTCGATTCAACGCCTGCTCCTGTCGGACTTCCGTTGGGCTTGTTTCGGCAGATCGAGCCGTGGCGTTTTGAGAACAACGCTGACCGAGCCGGATGCCAAGCAGTGTCGTTCTACGCTCACGGAGCGGCGGTCGCTGACTTCGACAACGACGGCTTTCGAGACATCCTCGTGACTGGCTATCACGGCTTGGAACTCTTTCAGAACTTGGGGGATGGAACTTTCATTCCAATTGCTAATCGAGCGGGGCTGCTGAGCGATCGTTGGAGCACGAGTGCCGCGTGGGTTGATATCAACGGCGATGGGATGCTCGATCTGTATGTCGTGAACTACGTCGATTGGTCGTTCGCGAAACATCCCGAGTGCGAGTTCTTTGGCAAACGCGATGTGTGTGCTCCGAAGTCGTTCGAGGCTCAATCGGATGTCTTGTGGCTGAGCCGGGGTGATGGCACGTTCGAAGACTTCAGCGAGCGCGCCGGGCTGCAATCGGGTGGCAAAGGGTTGGCGGTCCTGGCTGCAGATTTGGATGTGGATGGCGACGTCGATCTGTATGTCGCCAATGACACGACGCCGAACCTTTTCTATCGCAACGATGGAGCAGGGCACTTCACTGAGGTCGGGATTCGTAGTGGGACCGCGCTCGGCGAAGGCGGCGAAGCTGACGGCAGCATGGGTGTTGATGTCTGCGACTTTAATCTCGACGGCTTGCCGGATCTGTGGGTTTCAAATTACGAGAATCAAACTTACGCGCTCTATCGCAACGACGGTCACGGGTTGTTTCAGCACGTGAGTTCGGTCAGCGGCATCTCGACGGTGGGGCGGTTGTTTGTGGGATTTGGGACAGCCGCCGCCGACTTTGATCTCGATGGTGACGAAGACCTCATCGCGACCAACGGCCATGTCATGCGGACTACTTCGATTGCTCCGCATCAGCAGCGAGCGTTGCTGTTTGAGAACCTTGGCGGAGGACACTTTCGTGAGGTCGCGGAGTCGGCTGGCCCATTTTTCTCCGAGCCTCATATGGGACGCGGACTCGCTGTGGGCGACCTCGATGGAGATTGCGATGTTGATGTCGTGATCGCGCACATGAACCATCCGCTGGCCGTCCTGGAGAATCGCTCGACTGGCAAGCTCGCTCCGACATCGGTCAGGTTGATCGGCACCAAGTCCGCGCGAGATGCCATCGGGGCTCGACTGCTAGTACCGCTGGAAGCTCAGAAGCAAACGGTCCGCTTAGTGAAGTCCGGCGGCAGTTACTTGTCGACATCAAGCTACGACATCGCCGGGCTGGCAACGTCAGCGGCACAGAGTCTGCGTGTCGCTTGGCCAAATTCAGGACGAGAGCACGCAGAACATCACGTCGGCAACGTCCGGGTTTGGATTGAACGCTGAAGGGACGAGCTTCACGCATTAACTTGCGGAATCATCCCAACGAGACGCCTCTCCCATCACTTCCGCGACGGGCAATTCGAAGCCGGGCAACAGATCGGTTTGGAGTGTTTGCTCTTCTCGCCAAACTTTCTTACGTCGCCCGGTGGAAGTCTTACTCCACACTGTGATCGTGCGCTCGAAACGGTTGATGATCCAGTACTCTCGAACGCCTGCTGCGAGATACTCATCGCGTTTGGTCTCGTAGTCTCGAATCCAACTGCGGCGACCTTCAGAGACGAGTTCGATCACGATGGTTGGCAGTTCGCCTCGTTTGGGATGGCGACCGAGTCCACACCAAATCACACGGTCGGCGCGACGTCTGTTACTACCAACGGCGATTTGATGCTCGGGCATCGTTTGGTTGAGAAACTTGCCGTGCGGTCCCTGCTGATAAAGCCGCAACGTGAAACTTAAGACGTCGTTGGGAAGCCGTTCGTTTTCATCGGGAGGTGGGGCCACAACACAGACTCCGTTGATGAGTTCAAAGCGATGTCCTGGCTCGAAGAGCGCGCGATCGAATTGCCGAGCCGTCATGATCAGGCCGTTGACTTCAGCCCCCATCACTTTCAGAGCTGCGCTCGATCGCACTCGTCGTCTTTGACTGATGACTGCGGTGGACATCGGGAACCTTTCGAAGAAACTTCCGCCGAACTTCGGCAGGGAAAGTTACATCCGCTCGGGATTGCCAGCCAGTTGAGGTTCAATCTATCGGGGCGAACTTTTGCCGCCGGTCATCGGAACTTACAGTCCGCCGCGTTTCGCGGTGACATTGATTCGCGATGCCTTCAATTCCTCGGTCTATTTCTACGAATTACAGCCAAACATGCCTCGATACGACGCTCAACGGATTGAACCCAAGTGGCAGAAGCACTGGGACGACAACAAGACCTTTGCGACCGGTGCCTTCGATGTCTCAAAGGACAAGCTGTATGTGCTCGACATGTTCCCGTATCCGTCGGGAGCGGGGCTGCATGTCGGACATCCCGAGGGCTATACGGCGACCGACATCGTCTGCCGTTTCAATCGCCAGCGCGGAAAGCAGGTCATGCATCCGATGGGCTGGGACGCGTTCGGTCTGCCCGCCGAAGACTATGCCATTAAGACTGGCACGCATCCGGCCATCACAACGGCGAAGAACATCGAGACGTTTAAGCGGCAACTCAAGTCGCTCGGTTTCAGCTATGACTGGGACCGCGAACTCGCGACGACCGACGAAGACTACTACCGCTGGACCCAGTGGATTTTCCTCAAACTCTTCGACACGTGGTACGACTCCGAGTGCGTCTGGACCGGTCCCGATGCCAAGCAACGCAAAGGTCGCGGCCGTCCAATCGCCGAGCTTCCGATCCCGGCTGATGTGCAGGCTCAAGGCACCAATGCCGTGAGGAAGTATCAAGACTCGCAGCGGCTCGCGTATCAGCATTACGCACCGGTGAATTGGTGCCCGGCATTGGGCACGGTGCTTGCGAATGAAGAGGTCATCGACGGCAAGAGCGAACGCGGAAGTCATCCCGTCGAGCGATTCCCATTGCGGCAATGGATGCTCCGTATCACCGCCTATGCCGAGCGACTGATCGACGAACTCGAAGAGCTGACATGGCCCGAGTCGATCAAAGAGATGCAACGCAACTGGATCGGACGTTCGACCGGGGCCGAGGTTGATTTCTATATCGGCTCGATCACTTCGACTCCCCTCGCCCCTTTGGGG
>OMIV01000025.1 GCA_900299185.1 Planctomycetaceae bacterium | reverse complement strand
GTCCGCGGACCTCACGAACTCGGTCGAATATCACGATGGTGTCGTTGATTGAGTAGCCAACGATTGTCAAAAGGGCGGCCACGATCTGGAGATTGATCTTGAAGTCTTCGAAACCGAACACGCCGCCGACACCTGCGTTGGAAAGCATTGCTGCAACGGGCAAGGCTCCTGCCGCAATCAGTACGTCATGCAAAAGTGCAACTGCAGCGCCCATGCCCCAGGCAACGTTTTCAAAGCGGAACCACATGTAAACGATCATTGAAAGCAAACTCAAAAACATTGCGACCAAGGCTTGCTTCTGAGTTTCCTTACCAACGGCATTCGAGAAGTTCGTCACCTCTTCGAAGAGTGGCGAAGTTTCCAGTTTGTGTTCCATCGCCTTTATCGAAGCCGTCAAATCGGCGTTTGACAAATCACTACGTGTCCGAACCGTGACGACTTTGAAATTCTGAACTTTGCTGGATGCGGCTTGCTTGCCTGAGCCTTCTTTTCCCTCAACGTCAAAAAGAAGTTTCGGCTTCGGATACTTAGTACCCGCGTCTGTAAGCGAAGTGATACCGTCCAGTAACGCTTGCCGAGCGGTTGCAAGCGTCACTTCTTCGGAGAAAGTCACATCGAATTCATGACCGCCGACAAATGGTGCAATCTTTCCGCTGGGTTGAGCGTCGCCTTCCTTGGGTTCCGGAATAGAAGCGACTTCGCTCGACTTGCTTGTGACCTTGTGGAGTCCCAACGAGTCAAGTGCGGTCGACAAGCTCTTCTGAACGTGAACCGGGTCAGAATTCACCGTCCGTAGACGCCATCTCTTGCCTGCTTCCGAGACATCGTCAGGAAGGGCCAGGCGTTCGAGAGCGATGGAAGCTTCAAAGTCTTGGCTCAGCTTTTCTCGGAAATCTTCCAGCTTCTTAGGCTGATCGAATTGGAACGTGACGATCGTTCCGCCGAGGAAGTCGATGTCGAAATTACGAGGACCTCGAGCAAACCCAATCGCGGCAAAAACTCCAATCAGAACCAGTGAACCAATAGAACAAAGCTTTCGCTTGCCCATGTAGTCCCAATTGGGAGCTGCCATTGTTCGCATCATCACGATCTTGGTGATAAAGCGTTTTTGGTCCGCGAATTCGAAGAGTAAACGCCCGACATAAAGCACCGTAAACATACTGAGCACGATGCCGATGAAGAGCGTGACTGCGAATCCTTTGATCTGGTCTGAGCCGACCATGTAAAGAATCACGGCGGCAATCAAAGTGGTGATGTTCGAGTCGAAGATGGCACTAAAGGCTTTATCAAACCCCTGGTGAATCGCCATCTTGACGCTGGCGCCTCTCTCAGTTTCTTCTCGCATGCGTTCGTAGATCAGAACGTTGGCATCCACAGCCATGCCAATCGTCAGTGCGATACCAGCCAAGCCAGGGAGGGTGATGGTGGCTTCAATTAATGACATTGAAGCTAACAGCAAAAACAGATTTATGAGCAAGCAAATGTTAGCAATTATACCCGATCGCTTGTAGTACACTCCCATAAACACGACGACGAGCAGGGCCGACAGGGTACACGCCAAAATGCCTTTTGTTCGAACGTCGGCACCCAAGAGTGGGCTAATTGTGAATTCACTGACCGGGCTTTGAACTAGAGGTAAGTCCAACGCGCCAGCATTCAATGTATCAACCAGACGTTTGATTTCTTTCTTGGTAAAGCTGCCGGAAATAGTACCCATGCCACCCAAGATCGGCTCGTTCAATTGTGGTGCGGAATGAACCCGTCCATCGAGCACGATTGCCAATCGGTACTTCGTCTTCTCTTTCGTGGGACGGTATTTTTTTGTCAGTTCGCCGAATCTGTTTGCTCCTCGCCCGTTCAACGCAAATGCGACTTGCAGCTTACCTGACTTCTGATCGCGATCTTCGGACGCACGAACAAGATGTTGACCAGTGACGGCTCTGTCTTCCGGCGTGATCGCTAGTAAGACTTGTTTGACGTCCGCATTATCGCGTTTCACGGTGCGGAACTCTGCAGGCAGCGTTTCTCGATCGCCTACGCCAATCTTGGCTTTCGAATCTACTGCGGTCCAACGTGCTACTGGCTTACCGGCGATTAAGATTGTGTCATCGTCGTTGCTAAGCTTTTTGGCGCGGTCGATAAGATCTTTGTGTTCACTGAAGAATGAAGTGGCGAGTATCTCGAATTCCAAAGTTCCGAGCTTGGTGATTCGTTCTTTCATGTCGTCGACGTAAGCCTGGTCTGCACCGGGGACTACGATTTCGACTCGATCTTGGCCGACACGTCGCACCGTGACGTCCTCTGCTCCACCTGGATTGATACGACGAGAAATGGCGCCGACCATGTTATCCATGGAACGGTCCCAGTCTTTGTCTTTGCCTTGCTTCTCCGCCTCTTTGCGATCGGCTTCGTAAACAAGGTTAGTACCACCAGCGAGGTCGATACCAAGTCGGAAGCACTCCATCAGCGTGGAGTGGCCTTGATACCCCATTTTCCAAGCAAATGGAGTACACGCCACGAGCATGACGCAAAGCACTCGCTGAATTCGGACCGTAAGATCCTTGAGTCGCAGTGCATTGGCAATCATCGGGGCGAAAAGAGCCGGCAGACCAAAACACGCGATTAACAGCCCACCGGCCAACCAGGCACGGCGCATCACTTCCTCATCGGAAACCGCTGAGGTTGTTTCGGAGAGAGATGAAGCTTGGGCAAGAAGGTCGAGCATCACTATGAGTCTTTCTTCTCTTCGTTCAGAACTCCAACGATGTAGTTTCGATGGAACTTGAGTTTGAAATTGTCATCAACCCGAAGGGTAATTTCAGCGCCATCGGGTGAGGTAGATATGAATGAGCCGATTAAGCCGCCAGTCGTCAGCACCTTGTCGTTTTTCTTGAGAGACTTAATCAAGTCTTCGTGCTTACGTCGATCTCGTAAAGCAGGCCGCATCATTATCAAGTAGAAAAGAACGACTCCGATACCCAATATGACAAACATGGCAACGGGGCTGGCTTCGCGAGGTTGCTCGGCTCCGAGGAACATGTTGTTTAGGTCGAAAATCGTCATTTCAATTCCGAGGCGATAACACGCGTGTTAAATGCAAAGTACAATACATTCCTTACCAATAATCACGACGCGAGCTGGCAGGCCGCCAGAGATTTCTTGCGGCTTAACCTCGCCCGCAATAGAGGCCCAGGGGGCGTTTCGTCGCTTGCCGAAATCCTCGACCTCGCGGATTTCGAGGTTTTGGGGGCTGACGTCGACGCACTTTGCAGCTGGCAGAATTCACCGGTCGTGCCGATAAGTCACGCAAAGGCTAGCCAGTGGATGGCTAGGTTCGGTGATTGAAGTCATTGAGCTGCAACGGTTTGCGTCAAGAAACTTGGGTTAAGACTTGTAGTTTAGGGTTCGCCAACTCTGTGGGCAAGTTGGGCGGAGACTCACCGCTGGTCCAATTGACGCGCCCAACTTGAATCGGGCGAAGGACTTGCCATCCGACTCGTCGGTTTTGGACTGCTATTCGATGTCTACATCGAGTTGCTCCGTCATTTCAGTCGGACGATTTTCAGTTGGTCGGCCTGAAACTGGACCGTGCCTTGTGTTGCTCGAAGTTCCGCGACGACATCGACTTTTCTCAGGCTGTCGATGTCAATCGGATGTTCCAGAATTGTCCAATCGACGGTGCCGCTGAGTTGATTGGACCGCTGTCCTCCGGAGATTCGTATGCCGGCACCTTTGCCCGAACCGCTTTCAGTTGGCTGGATGTTGATGCCTTTTGCTCGGACTTGAAGCTTGTATTTACCTGGTGGCAATAAGATGGAGGCGCGCCACGACGCGACGCAGTTTTGGTTCGCGACAGCTTCGATCGTGAGAAGGTCGGGCTGACCAGGTGTGGCTTGGCGAGCCAGTTTAGGGTTACCGCTTTCGACCTTTTCGATCCAGTCCGTGATAATTGCTTCGCCTTGAGCATTGAATTGGAGCGGCAGCGGTTCGGATCGGATCTGGTCTCGAATGGACGTCCAACGCGCGGTCAGGCGGTCTCGCATTTCGCGGGCTCGATCAGAAATCTCGCGAGCGCGGTCGGGATGAATCTTCATCAAGACTGGGCGCAATCGGTACTCGGCTTCATTGACGATGCGATGAGTTCGATCGGGCTCAAAGAACGGTTGTAATTCGCGCTGTCGGTAGCGGTAGGCAGTGTACCAATCTGGGTTTTGAAGAACGGTTTGCGGAACCATCGCTCCGCCTCGTTCTTGAAGCGAGGCGTTGGTGTCCCCAAACATTTGGTCCATGCCGTGTGGGAAGAAGTAAGCCTGCCTACTGACCGGGTCGAAGTACACGCGGTAGTTGTTGCGGTTGCGACAATAGCCATCCCAGTGGCAAGTCATGACCTCCAACGCGAAGAACGTTAGGAATTGGTCGACGTTCAGGCGTTGTGAAATGAGCGGCCAACGATCCTCGGGCTTGGGAGTTCTGAGTGCCTGCACTAAGGCCATGAGGTCGCTGTGATCGTCGGGGCCGTCGCCGGAGTCCTTTTCCAGCTTTGTTTCAATGTCTTGGCAAAAGCCGCCGTCGTAGAAGTTGCCCTTCGGGTTTACGAAGTGGCGTTTGAGAAACGGGGCATCGAAGCCTTCCTTTAGCACATATAGGCCCAAGTCTCGATTGTTGAGCCAAACTCGCGCATGGGTGACTCGCGCTGCTGGAATCCCCGCCGCGCGGAAGATTTCGGAGCAAACAAGCTCGTTGAGATAAGTCCCGTCTTGTACCGAGTTATTGAGATGGAACTTGTCGACTCCGTGAAAGGACTTTTGAGGAGCGTCTTTGGCCGCGAATTTGTCGACGTTGATGGTCAATGCTGGTCGATCATCGACGCCTCGAAAACTGCCCGCCGCTCCTTTGAGCTTGATGCCAATGTCTGGGTAGATCTCTTTGTCATTCTCGGTGAGCTTAGCCTTCACGTACTTGCGATAGTCTTGTCGTAGCTTTTGGAGTTCGGCTTCACTGATCTCAATGCGGAGTTCGGGGATCTCGCCGCGACCAAAGAAGCGATCGCTAGCGTTGGGTTTGGGCTTCGCTCGCCATTCATCTGCGGCATGAAGGCGAGGAACGTAGGTCAGCACTCCTCCGCAGATCGCAAGTGCGACGATTAAAAGGGCGCGATAGACGTCTCGTTTCATAGTGGGGGGCTCTCCGTAGAACCGAGTCTGAACCAAGACCATGAGCTAATCGCAAGCTCCGATGGGGCGATGGTCGTCAGAACGATGGGCATAAACCTTCCGATCGCCAAGTCTGAATGCGGCGATGCTTGGTCAAAGTTTGTGTTTAAGAACTGGCAACCGAGAAGTTTTCGATTGCGGTGCTATGATCCGGTCCACTGTCTGGGCCATGTCACTTCTCTTGGCGACGAACCGTGGCTGCTCGCGGCGGTCGACTCGCCATCCCATCAGAAATGGAGTTTGAAAGATGCTGATGCAACGATTGTCTCGACCGCTGATGTGGCTCACGCTGCTCTTCGCGGTCTTCTTCTCCCCCGTGGTTCAATCGGCGGAACCGCTGGCTGTGTTCTCCATAAAGAGCATCGAGGAGCTGATCGATGACGTGGGGCACATTGGAGAGTTAGTCGAGCACCCAGAGGCGGCTGATCTCATCAACGGTTTCATTGATCAGTTTACCGGCGGCAAGCGGCTGCAAGGCATTGACGAGACGGCTCGCGTTGGCGCGTTCGTCATGATTAGTGATGCCGGACAACCTGGCACCCCTGTCGTATTTATTCCAGTGAGCGATGAGAAAGACTTCTTGGCATTGCTTGGCAACTTCTTTCCGGGCGCTAAGAAAGCCGCCAGCGGGATGGTGTCGCTGAAAGGCGCCAACGGACAGCAATTCGTTGGCAAGTTCCAAGACGATTACTTCTTTGCTTCGCAAGTGGCGACGGCTCTGCAAGACCTTCCTGATCCAGAGACGATTTCGAAGTCGGAATCGGACATCACTCTGGAATTGAACTTCGGCAAGTTGCCTGATCCACTGAAGCAGTTGGCTTTGCAACAATTGGACGCGGCGGTTGCGATTGGTGCAGCTCAACGTCCGACCGATCCTGTCGAAGCGATTGGCTATGACCTCGGCCAAAACATGACGCTAAACGCGTTCAAGTCCCTCATTACTGATGGCGACAGCTTCTCGATTGGGTTCGATATCGATTCTGAAGAAGGACGCATCGCGTTCGATATTGGAGTGACTGCGAAGAATGGCACCGCGATTTCGAAGACCATTGCGGCCTATGGCGAGAAGGGCAGTGCGTTTGCTGATTTGCTTGCTCCCGATTCGTTGATGACGTTCACGTTCGCCACCCCGCTGTCGGCTGAACTGCAAGAGGGACTCGCCAAGAGCATGGAGCTTGCGAGCAAAGAAGCTGACAAAGAGATCGAAGAAGAAGGCAAGCTGAAGAGTGATGCCGATCGCAAGATCGCCAAGGAAGTTAAGAACGAACTTTTCACCGTACTGAGTGACAGCATTAAGCAGGGCCGCGCGGACTTCGCGATTGGTGTTGGCGGCAAGGCCGAGAACGACATGACCATGCAGTTCTTTGCCAAGATTGCGTCTGGCAAGACCTTGAATGCGACCATTGATCGTGTTGTCGCCGAAGCCAAGAAGTCCGGCGAGAGGGTTGATGGCGTGAAGTTGAATGTGGCCTCGGCAGGTAATGCCAAGATTCACGAAATCGACAAAGAGAAGTTGGCCAAAGAGGGTCAGGAAGATCCGTTCGAAGGTCCGGCCTACGTCACGATCGGTGATGACTTCGTGCTGTTGGCCGCGGGAAGTGATTCGCTCACGACCTCGAAGGCTGCGGCTACCAAGCTGTCGACTAAGACGGGGGGACGCTTCGGCAAGCCAGCAGGTAAAGCCCGTGCTCCGATCTCGCTGCGGATGAAGTTGTCAAACCTGTTGGCCTTCTCTGGGCAACTCGATGAGGACACCTTGGCTGAAGCAAAGGATGCTTTCAAAGAGGGCGGTGATGAGATCGCTCTTGAGATCGCATCGAGCAAGAACGGCATTCAACTGCACTTCGAAATTGAAGATGGCGTGTTGCAACTTGGTGCGGCTCTAGGTGGCAAGGCCAAGAACTAGTCGACCAACTGCCGAATGCGAAGTACCAATCTGACGACCATGTTTGGTCGAAGTGCTTCGCTTGAGCGGTTCGCAGAATTAGGCGAGCGGGAGCGATGGTTCCCGCTCGCTTTTTTATGGACCGATGAGACCGGCGATTCTTCGAGATGCAATTTGCTTGATGACTGCATGGCGGTACTGCTTGGCACCAGCTTGCGAAGCGTGCTTTGTTGGTTGCAACTAAGAGAGCGTCACGAGTTGGTCTGACGGGGCTGTGATCTCAGCAATGCTTCATAGAGTTCGTCGTATTGGCGAATGACTGATTCCCAGGTGAAGCTCACGATTCGTTGCTGCAACCGGTCCGCTCGACACTTGGCTGCGATGGGATCTCGCAGTGTCTCGCGTAACGCGGCAGCAAGGTCACTCACTGAGCCTGGCTTAATGAGCAGGCCGTACTCGTTAGACGGGATCGACTCAGCTACTCCTTCGACCGTCGTGGCAACAATGGGCGTACCGGCTGCAGCGGCTTCGAGCACAACGTTCGGCATGCCTTCCCATTGAGATGCCAAAGCGAAGACTCGGCTGGCTCGCAGCAACTGAGGAACGTCGTTTCGGCGACCAATGCAATGCACTCTGTCACCCAGCCCCTTCAAGCTGGCTTCACCGCTGAGTTCATCTTTCAAATGACCATTGCCGACAAACACGAGGTGCGCAGTGGGGAACTCGGAAGCGATTTGACTGAAGGCGAGAAGTAGCGAACGCGGGTCTTTCTGAGCTTCCAAGCGGCCGACTGACAACACGACCTGCGCGTCATGTGGCAGTCTCAATGTTTGCCAGTTCGCGGGTTCGGCCTGTTGGAATTTGTCGAAGTCCACTCCGTTCGGGATGACGACAATCTTGCCGGGATCGAGGCCGGATTGATCGGTGGAAAACTTCGCGACCGCTTCACTGACGCAGACATGTTTAGCCACCGATCCCTGAGTCGCTCGATCAAACGTCAGTCTCCAGCGACTGCGACGTTCGGCGACTCGAATGCCGGACACCACGATCGGAATCTTGGCTGCGTTGGCGGCCAGTCGTCCGATCACATTGGCATGAAACAGATATGTTTGCACGAGGACCGGCGGTCGTTCGCTGAATGCGGTGGTCAGGTTCTGAACTGCTTGCCATGCACGCCAGAGTTTTGAAATGACTCCGCTGGGACCTTGAGGGAGACCGACGCAAGTGACTTCGAGTCCTGCTTGTTCGAGCG
>OMIV01000024.1 GCA_900299185.1 Planctomycetaceae bacterium | reverse complement strand
CCAGCAGACTTCTGACTCTATCAATCGAATATCTGATGCCTCACGACTTCAGTTACGGCTCTGTCGGATGCGTCAACACCGGAGACGCTCTGATTGCCACAACCCCTAACCCCTCTCCCCATAGGGGCGAGGGGAGAATAGCGATGGCGGTTGATCGACCACGTCCCACGTTATCGACGCGCCCTTCAAAAACGAAACCGCCTCACCGAAGGCGATTCCGGTGAGGCGGTTCGTAGGATCAAGTTGTCGTCCAGCTAGCCAGTTCGTCCTAGAACTGAATGACTTGGGTCAACGAGTGGCCCATCGACGGGATGACCGACTATTGCGGGCGATGCAGGACGAAGACTTCTGGATCATCAACGATCCAGCCGGTCGACATTGTCTTGCCGTCGTCCTGAGTCACAACGTTAAAGAAGAACGTGGTGACTCGATCGGTCCTCGATCCATAGGGATTCTGCGAGGTCAGATAATCGGCCTGAGTCAGCCGATCGGTCCCGGGACTGGCGTAGTAGTGAACTCGTCCATCAGGAGTGAAGGACATCCCCAAAGTCCACCAACCAGGCTCGGTAATAGTTGGGCCGAACAAGTCGCGGCCCAGCTCGTCTGAACGAATCAAGATGATCGCAGAGTCGCGGTCGTATTGGCCGCTGGCTTTGCAATTGTATTGGATGAAGAAACCCGGCCAGTAAGAGTCATAGACCTGACGCGAAGAGAACTTCTTGCCGAAGAATTTTCCCGCTGGAGCATCGTGCTTGGTCATCATGCCTTCGCAGTCAGCACGGAAGCCGAACGACGAACCAGTGCGTTGCTCCATCTCATTCCACGGACGGATATAGACCCGCACCACAATGCTGGGAGTCCAAGAGCTCGACAGTGACCCCACGGTGTTATTCATCGTCGACAGCAAGTCATCTTGCTGTTGCTGCCGAGTGATCATGTTGGGGATGCCGGGATACTTGGTCTGCAACAGCATCGCCCCTTTGCTGCCGGGGATGCCGTTGGGAGGAGTCGGTACGCGACGGACAATGTCGGGAGCTCCGCGATAGGCCGATTCGATCCAGCGCGAGTTGTTGGCTTCGCCCAGAGGATGCTGAGTATCGCCATTGAGGTTCTGGCTGGCTTTGGGCCAATTAGGGATGAACTCCCAAGCTTCGTTTTCAAAGTCATCACCGGCTTCGGTGAGCTTGAACCCGGTGCCGGGCACCACTTGAGCTTTCGCGACGGATGGCCCCACGAGCCACATCGCCGCCAAGGCAACCAAGCTGGTCGCCAGCATTCGATGCTTCCAATCCATGATTCGCATGTCAGTCTCCGAAACTACGTCAATTGGAACCTCGCTCCGGCAGTACCGCGTCCATCCGTGCCAGGCATTGGCAACGGCACACACCGTTCGTTGCAGAGATATCGGACAACCGCCACGAGGCTCACCATGCGTAAGCTCGGCACCGAAGAACTGGCGCGATCCTTATCGTCGGTCGACTGAAACCGTTCGCGCATGAGTACGACCGGTGTGATTGCTGCGAATGTCAGAAACGATTGAGTCTCAGCAACTCGGATAATCCGCTCGACCAGACGCCTTGGCCTGACCGTCAAAGTTTGCCAGTCCTGACGACCGCTATTTTCGACGCGGCGAACGCCTGACTCACCGCTTCCACATGAGGTCCAGCGACCAGCTAACCCCCGAGCGTGACCTAGATTCGAGGTGCAGCATCGCGCACTCTCGGAGTGAACGTTGCTGGCCAGCCAGTGCTCGCCGAGGCATCGAACGATCTCCGCTGCCTCACTTCGCGATTCAAACTCGAAGGTTCGCAAGCCATGCGGATTCGTCGCTTGTTGCTCGTTGCGTTGTTTGTCTTCATCGGCCACTCGCTGGACCAGTCGGTCAGTGTTGCCGGAGACAACGCCGATGTTGGTACCGTCCAACTGAAGTCGGCGAAAGAGACTATTGAAGGTCGCGTCGTGGCGCGAGACGACCAACGTTGCTGGCTCTTTGATCGAGCAGGCCGGCTACGCGAAGTGCGGCTCAGCGAAGTGAAGTCGTTCAAGCAGATCTCGACCAAATTCACGGCCTCGTCACCGATGGCCACGGCATCGGATCTCGTTCGCGAACTCGGCAAGGACTACGAAACCGCGACCTCACGGCATTACGTCGTGGCTTGTCCCAAGGGCAAGGCTAAGACCTACGTCGAGCTTTTCGAGAGTGTGTATCGCAACTTCCACATGTACTTCTCGGTGCGCGGCTTTCATCTCAACGAACCCGAGTTCCCGCTGGTCGCCATTGTGTTCCCTTCCCGATCGGCATTCTTGGAATACGCGAAACGAGAAGGCACGAACGCGACCCAGTTCGGCGGCTATTACTCGCCCCGATCCAACCGCGCGGCGCTCTTCGAAATCGAAAGCTCAGCGACCGCTCAGTTCGAACATGACGGATCGTTCTTGCTGCCTCTGAATCGCGACTCCAGTTCGGAGTTCACGTCGCCCTTTCTGAAGAACACCGGCAACGTGCTGGGAGCACCGCGAGCCTTCAAAACAATCGACGCCGATCAGCGCGACACCATGATTCATGAATGCACTCACCAAGTGGCCTACAACGTCGGGATGCATGAACGCGTTGGTGAGAACGCTCGTTGGATCGTCGAGGGACTGGCCACCGTCTTCGAAGCTCCGGGGATTCGGAACAGTTCGTCAGGCTCGCAGCTTTCATCGCGAGTGAATCCCGAGCGACTGGCAGCCTTTAAGGACTATCTGAAACGACGCCCGAAGAACTCGCTCGAAAGTACGATCGGCGGCGACGAGCTGTTCTCACAAGCGATGCAGGACTTCTATGCCGAAGCCTGGGCGCTGTCGTTCTATCTCGTCGAAACACGGCCGCGCAAGTACTCGAACCTGCTGCAACGCAGTGCCGAGCGAGACGGCAGCAAGAAGCTGACCCGCGAAGAGCGAGTAGAGATGTTCCGCACCGCCATCGGCGACAATTTCAAGATGCTCGACGCCGAGTTCGTGCGCTTCTACGAGAAGTTGAAGTAACTGAATCGCGCACCCTAAACGCCCTCGATGGAGTCGCATGTTCTGGTACGAACTTGCTGATCCTCTTGCATGCTTCTGCCTCGATGCGAGCTGGCTACAATCCCCGCCCGTTTGACCTGGTGAAATTCTTGCTCGGTCAACTTCTAGCCCCAGCCCAGTTCGTCGAGATCACGCACCATGAATCAAGGGATCAAGTTCAAGCTCTTTGCGATGATGTTTCTGGAGTTCTTCATCTGGGGAGCATGGCTGCCACTCATCTTCGGCTATCTGCCGAGCCTCGGATTCAGTGAGTTCCAACAGACGTTGATCCTCAACGCGTTTCCGGTCGCGGCCATTTTGGGCATGGTCTTCAGCAACCAATTCGCCGACCGAACTTTTGCTGCCGAGAAATTCCTGGCCGTCAGCCATCTCATCGGCGGTCTGTCGATGTTGGCTCTGTTTTGGGTGCGTGACTTCTGGCCGTTCTTCGCTCTGATGTTAGTGCACTGCATTCTGTATGTGCCGACGATCTCGATCACGAACTCAATCGCTTTCGCGGCCATGAAGAACGCTCAAGCCGAATTCGGCATCGTGCGCATCGGTGGCACGATCGGCTGGATTGCCGCGTCTTGGCCAACGGTCTTCATCCTGGTCGATTGGGACAAAGTGAAGACGATCTTGGCTAGCCCCGAATCCAAAGGCTGGCTCGACGCAGTCTTGCAAAGCGGTTTGACGGGTGACGCCCTGCAACGAGCAACCGCTTGGACCTACGCCGTTGCTGGCGGAGCTTCGCTGCTGCTGGCCGCGTTCTCGCTCGCGTTACCTCACACTCCTCCAAACAAGGGTGCTGCTGGTGAGGGAGGACAAGCCTGGCTCAAGGCCGCCAAGCTGCTCGCTAACCCATTCGTGCTCGTGCTGTGGCTCGTGACCTTCATCGACTCGTTCGTGCATAACTGCTACTTCAGTTGGACCGGTCGCTTTCTGCCAACGGTTGGCGTTCCCGGTAACTGGATCATGCCCGTCATGAGCATCGGCCAAATTGCTGAAATCCTGACGATGGCAGTGCTGGGAGTTTGCCTCAAGAAGCTGGGCTGGCGCACGACGATGGTGATCGGCATCTTGGGCCACGCAGTGCGATTCGGCGTGTTCGCGTTCTGTGGTAGCCCCGACTTCATGTGGCTGATCGTGCTGGTCAACATTCTGCACGGCATCTGCTACGCGTTCTTCTTTGCCACGGTTTACATCTTCGTCGATGAGCACTTCCCGAAGGACGTTCGTACGAGCGCTCAAGGGCTCTTCAACTTCATGATTCTGGGTATCGGTTCGCTCGCTGCGAACTTCGCTGGCCCTCCACTCTTCGGCAAGTTCGTGACGGACCAAAACGCGGACTTCCGTGGCTTGTTCCTGATCCCTTGCGGAGCCGCAGCACTCGCAGCCGTTCTGCTGGCGTTGTTCTTCCACCCACCGAAGATTGAAGCCAAGGGCTCGGCTGCTTCCCTGCCTCATTAGTCTTCTGAGAATCGTGCTCGATCCACATCCAAAACCATCTGTTTCGCGTCCTGCATGCTGAAAGAGCTCAAGCCAGCAACAGCCGCGTCGCAGATGGTTTTTGTGTTTGCAGATCGCACTCAACCACTCGCGGGTTTCGTGTCGCAACATCCAAAGGTCACTCGATTCGGATTCATCAGCTGCTCGTTCAATTGAGTCCGCCGACGAACTCGCGTCGAGAGCTTGGCGACGTTACGACTCTCGACCTCGACTCACCGCTTCAGAAAGTCCCTCTCTTCAAGGAAACATCATGCCGCTGTCTCGTCGTGTGTTCGCACTGTTGTGTTTGCTGTCGGTCGCCATATCGCAGGTGGCGGTTGCTCAAGAAAAGAAGCACTCGGCCATCACTCCCGTCCCGCGAGATGCCAACTGGATGAAGCGGCACGATTCCTTCAACGAACGCGTCAAGAAGGGCAATGTCGACCTGCTGTTGATCGGCGATTCGATCACTCAAGGTTGGGAAGGCGGCGGCGGCAAGAAGGTATGGGAGAAGTACTACACACCACGCAACGCCGTGAATCTGGGCATCGGCGGCGATCGCACCGAACACGTCTTGTGGCGACTCGATAACGGCAACATCGAAGGGATCTCGCCCAAGGCCGCCGTCATCATGATCGGCACCAACAATTCCGGCTCGAACACGTCTGAAGAAATCGCCGAAGGTGTGGCCGCGATCGTCACCAAACTGCGCACCAAGCTGCCCAAGACCAAGTTGCTCGTTCTGGCCATCTTCCCGCGCGGAGCCAACAACGAAGACAAGCGTCGCTTGGTCAACGTTGGAGCCAACAAGCTGATCGCCAAGCTGGCCGACGGCGACATGGTTCACTTCTTGGACATCGGCCCGAAGTTCCTGAAGGAAGACGGCACGCTCGAAAAGTCCGTGATGCCCGACCTGCTGCACCTCAACGAGTCCAGCTACACCACTTGGGCCGAGTCCATCGAGCCTAAGGTCAAGGAACTGATGGGCGAGAAGTAAGGACGTCTCTGAGAACAACGCCGTGATTTGAGGAGCAGCTTTGCGAGTGCTTCTCAGTCGCGGAGCGACTGAGCTACGTAGCTGAGTCACTCCGCGACTTGGTCTTCTTGTTGGATCGGTCCTAACTTTAGGGACGCTCAATTGTCGTCGAGCCACTCGTGCTCGCGGCGAAGAGCCAACTTCGCAGCCGTCTGCCGCAGCCCGTTATCGTTCGGTCCCTCATCGACTTTCAACCTCAGATTAAGCCCACCGATGCTCTACGAATCATCTTCAACTGCGATCGCCATCTTTGGTTTCTTTGTCCTTAGCGTACTCGGCCTATCGTTTTGGCTTGGACGCAAGGGGCAGTCGGCCAAGGGCTACTTTGCTGCTCACGGGCAGATTCACTGGTTCGTGAATGGCGTGGCCTTCGCCGGAGACTATCTCTCGGCGGCTTCGTTCTTGGGTATCTGCGGGTTGATCGCGTTCTATGGGTACGACGGCTTCTTGTACTCGATTGGTTATCTCGCGGGTTGGGTCGTCGCGTTGTTTGTGATCGCCGAACCCATCAAACGGCTCGGCAAGTTCACCTTCGCCGACGCGCTCAATAGCCAGTTCAACTCGCCCGCCATTCAATTGGCAGTGGGAGTTTCAACGCTGGTCGTATCCACCTTCTATCTCATCCCGCAGATGGTGGGCGCAGGATCGTTGATCACGCCTCTGTTGGGACTGCCTCACTATGCCGGAGTGCTCATCGTCGGAGTGACAGTCACCTTGATCGTTGTCACGGCGGGCATGGTCAGTACGACGTGGGGGCAATTCATTAAGGGCTCATTGCTCGTCGCGTTCTGTGCGGTCGTCGTGATGATGATTCTCAACCGCGGCTTCACAGAGACTCCCTTCAGCAAGTACCGAGGTCCGGCCACTGTTCAAGGTGAGAAACCCTGGGCCGACAAGCCCTACGTCCGCGATGCCGATGGTCGAGTATGGCGAGAGACTCCCGATGGCTACCTCATGACTCAAACCGTCTTCGCTAAGAGCAAGACCGAGAAGATCATCAATGGCAAGCCGCAGTCCAAAGAGAACGATCTCGCCCCTGTTGGAACCGTCTCTGAACTGCCCGGTGATAAGGACTCGACGGGGCCGTTGGGTGCATTCGAGTTCTTCTCGACGTTGCAGAACTCCAAGGTCGTGACTTGGACGAAAGAGCTGGTGAAGGACGCCGAAGGGAAAGAGACCGCGATCTATTACCCCGTCGAGAAGAAGGGTTCGGATCTGCTGACTCCTGGAGCCAGCCCAACCTTCAAGGGCATCCGTTCGGCCAAGCTGACTGACAAGCTCGACTTCATCTCGCTGATGTTGGCGTTGTTCTGCGGCACAGCATCGCTGCCTCACATCTTGATTCGGTACTACACCGTTAAAGACCAAGCGGCCGCTCGTAAGAGCACCGTGGTGGGCATCGCAGCCATCGGCTTCTTCTACGTTCTGACGTTGTTCCTGGGCTTGGGAGCAATGACCAGCGGTGCGATGGACGTGACCGACAGCAACATGGCTGCACCGCTCTTAGCTCGCAGCATGAGCGAGTTCCTCTTTGCCGTGATCTCCGCCATCGCCTTCACGACAGTGCTGGGCACCGTCAGTGGATTGATCATGGCTGGAGCAGGTGCGGTCGCTCACGACCTCATGGAGAAGTTCTTCCAGGTGCCTATGGACGACGATCGTAAAGTTCTCTTCGGCAAGGGAGCGGCCATCGCGTTGGGGATCTTGGCGATGGTACTGGGCATCGTGTTCCGTGAGTTCAACGTCAGCTTCTTGGTTGGCTGGGCCTTCAACATTGCGGCATCGGCTAACCTGCCCGCGTTGGTGATGTTGCTCTTCTGGAAAGGCACCACCAAGCAAGGCGTCACGACCGCCGTCTTCGTCGGCATGTTCAGTTCGCTGGGTTGGATCCTGCTCTCCGGCGAGACCTTCGCGAAGGTCTATGGCATCGACGCCACCAAGTCGCCCGTGCCCTTTAGCCAACCCGGACTGATCACCATCCCTCTGGGCTTCTTGACGCTGATTGTGGTCTCAATGCTCACGAAGCGCCGCGGGACCGCATGAGTTCCCCTGTGATGCGACTGAGATTGTCATCTCAACCCATGCCTCTCGCTGCGAGGATCTCTTGAGAAACGAAGTCCGACTTTCGTAAGACGGACAGGAAATCGTTCGTCGTAGCAGTGCTCTTCGCAAGATATAGCCGTCTCCAGTAACGAGCATTTGACGGCTCTGACCAAGCTTCACTCACTCAAGTAGGAAGGACTCCCGCATGGCGATCAAGGAACTCACCGAAGAGCAGATCCGCGACATGACTGTCGAGCAGAAAGATCGCTGGTGGCTGGAGAACGTCTATCGTGGCGACATGCCGCAGCTCACGCTGAGGTCTGCTTTCACGGGCTTCTTGCTGGGCGGAGTTCTTTCCGCGACGAACCTCTATATCGGTGCCAAGACCGGTTGGTCGCTCGGAGTCGGCATCACCTCGGTGATCCTTGCGTTTGCGATCTTCAAGATCCTGCAAAAGTTTGGCGTGAAGGAATTCACGATCCTCGAAAACAACGCGATGCAGTCGATCGCGACCTCAGCCGGCTACATGACCGCGCCGCTGATCTCGTCACTCGCGGCTTACATGATCGTCAATGACCGACTCGTTCCGTGGTGGCAGATCATCTTGTGGAACTCGGCGATCTCCGTGCTCGGAGTCCTCTTCGCCTTCCCGATGAAACGCCGCTTCATCAACGACGAACAGCATCCATTTCCTGAGGGCAAGGCGGCGGGCTATGTGATGGAGTCGCTGCACTCGTCCGACGCGTCAGTCGGCATGTTCAAGGCGAAGGTGTTGGCGTACTCGGCGGGCATCGCTGCCTTCGTCAAGTTCTTGCAGTCCGAAGGCCTTCAGGCGTGGATTCAACGCAAGCTTTTCAAGGTAGCTCACGACAAAGTTTGGCACTTCCAAGAGGATCTCTTTCAGTTGTTCGGGCTCGTTGGTGACAAGTCGCCGAAGATTCGCGGCATCCCGGTCGAGCAACTCACGGTCACTCCAGCGCTCGACGTTGCGATGATCGGAGCCGGCGGACTGATGGGGATTCGAGCGGCCAATTCGTTGCTGCTTGGTGCGATCATCAACTTTGTGTGGCTCGCGCCGTGGATGGTAGAAGCACGACAAATCCTGCCGAACGCCAAAGGCATGATCACCTTTCGGCAGATCACCATTTGGTCGTTGTGGCCGGGAGTGGCGGCGATGGTTGTTGCGTCGTTTGTGCCGCTGCTCGCGAAGCCCGACATCTTCATCGGTGCGTTTCGTGGCCTCTTCGGCAAGAAAAACGAAGGCGACGACGTCCTCAAGCACATCGAATTCCCGATGTGGATTTCAGTCGTCGGCATTCCAGTAATGAGCCTCGTGTGTGCCCTGCTCGCGAAGTGGTTCTTCGACATTGAGATTTGGGTATCGCTCGTCGGCTTGCCGCTGACGTTCGTGCTGTCGCTCGTGGCGGCGAACTCGACGGCGCTCACCAGCACGACCCCTGTTGGAGCAACGAGCAAGATCACTCAACTCTTCTACGGACTCGTGCGACCGGGCGACATCAAAGCCAATCTGGCGACGGCGGGCATCACGGCGGAAGTGGTCGGCAACTCGTCGAACCTGCTGATGGATATCAAGCCGGGCTACATGCTCGGAGCAAAGCCGCGTCAGCAAGCGATCGGTCACATCATCGGCATCTTCAGCGGAGCGATCGCCAGCACCCTGCTCTTCTTCCCGCTGTTCATCACCGGCCAGAAGATCGACCCGACCGTGCCGGGTTCATTGGCGGGCTTGCAGTCAGAAAAATTCCCAATGCCGTCGGTCACGGTTTGGAAGGGCGTCGCCGAGCTACTTTCTGAGGGCTTGAACAAGCTCCCGCCATCTGTCGTCACTGCGGTCGCCATTGCGAGCGGCATCGCGCTCGTGCTTGAGATCACGCGACTCGCCACGAAGAACCGCTTGCCCCTTTCTCCCGTGGCGATCGGACTCGCCTTCGTGATCGACTTCAAGTCGGCGTTCTGCATGTGGCTCGGCGCGTTCTTGTTCTGGCTGTTGGGAGTAGGCCGCATCCCCGAAGAGAAGGGGCACGGCAACTTGTGGATCGAGAATCACGAACCCATCTGCGCGGGCATCATCGCCGGCGCGAGCTTGATGGGCATCGCTGACATCGTCGTGAGCGTGTTCTTGTTGTGAACACACCAGGTTCAAATCCTTCGACACGTCGATCATCAAGTCACTGAAACGCTGAGGACGCGAAGATCGCAGAGGAGATGCAGAGAGAGACTTTGCACGCGCTTTCGGATCTCCGACGTTTGTGTTGCTGTAGGTCGGGTATCTCGGTTCGACCGTGAAAATGTAAAGCAAAAACGGGCGGGCCAGGAGACCCGCCCTACTTCCATGCGATTCAATGAGTGGAGATCTCTGCGCTCGCTGCGTCCTCTGCGTTTCAATCTCCAGTTGCAACGAGAACAAGGGGCGTGAGTACTCGCTGCACTCGATTTATCGCCGCGATCCATCAGCTCCTCGGCGGTAATGATTCTTACTCACCCTGAAGCTGGAGGTCGCAGAACCCAGCCGACCACTTACTCATCATCGATCATGATGAGCCGCTCGATTTCGGTGGTCTTGAAGCCCACGGCCATTGGTTGGCGGACTCCGGGAAGCACGATGGCGTCATAGAGTTCCGTGACGAGCGTGCCATCGAGTCGGAGGAACTCGGAGATCGAACCCGTTCGCAGGGCGATGATCTGCAAGCCGCATTGAGGATCGGCTCCCTTCTGAGCGAGTCGATCGTCGAGCGCCAGACCTTGGAACGTCAGATGTCGTGGCTTCGACAAGGTGGCGATCGCGTAGTCTCCGTGGAACGTCAGGCCGCGCAAGTAACCGGGGCAGAACGCCACAGGCTCGAACTTGCCGCTCTCAAGGTCCACTCGACCAAACTCTCCCGTGCCCGAATTCAAGACCCACAATTGACCGCGATACCAGCGCGGTGCATGAGGCATCGACAGACCCGCGCAGACCACTTCGCCCGACGGCACATCCAAGATGCAACCGCCATCCTTGCGACGGTCTCGCCAACCATCAGCCACGTCCGAGCGACTGACGACCGTGACATACTTGGGCTGACCATCACGCATCGCGAGGCCATTCAAGTGGCAACGATCTTCCGGCACCAGCGCACTCAAGAACGGCGGACGCCAGATGGGTTTGAAGTTGGCGTGCTCGCTCAACGTCGCCAAGCAACCAAACATCGTGTTGACGAAGATCACTCGCCCATCGCCATCAATCGCCATGTCATGCACATCAACATGGCCTGTCGTGTAACCCACGCGCGGAATGTAGGCGACGTCGTAACCGCGACCGGCCCAGGCAGGCACTTGCTGAGCTTCATCGCCCTCGATGCCCGCCGACTCGACTGGCTTGTAAGGCACTGCATTGGCAGGAGCTTGCTCCATCCGCCAAATCTGAAACCGCGAGCTCAGCCAAATCGTTTTGGCGTCAGGAGTCACGCACATGCCCATGCAATGGTTGTAAGTGCGTTCGAAGATCGAGAGCGCTTGGTCGGAGGCATTCAGGGGAGCAGGAGCACCACTCGCCGACTTGCGACCAACCATGAAGAGCTTGCCGGTTTGGTAAGTCGAGAACCCCAAGCTGCAGCGCTGCTCTTGCAGCCAATCCAAGAAGTAGCGCGAGCCAATCGCGTTGAGCCACGGTTTCGCAGATGACGACGGGTCAGTCGGGACAGACGACATGAATTCGCTTTCGATGTGAGCAAGACTGAAGACGAGCGGATGGTGGCGAGCCGCTGAGCGTTGCTCAAGTAGCATGATAGTTGGGAGCAGCGAGACGCGAATGCGGTCTGAGTAAGTGGCGTTGGAGCCGTCATAAGTCGTGACCTAAAACCTCGTCGCGAGCTTGTTGAGGCTCGCCGTTTCAACATCTATCGCTCCGTAATCACTCAGCAGTTGCTTCATGAATGAAACCCTGCCCGATCACATGGGCCCTTACTCGATCGAACGCCGCTTGGGCTCTGGCGGCATGGGCACCGTCTATCTGGGGCGGCATCAAGACTCGGGTCGCTTAGCGGCCGTCAAAGTTCTGAACGCGGCCTACGCTCAGCAAGACGGAGCCATCGAACGCTTTCTGCGTGAAGCCGAGGCGCTAAGGCAACTCGGTGGTCCGCACATTGTCGAGGTCTACGACAGCGGCACGGATACGGCGACGAACCAGCTCTATTTCGCGATGGAGTATGTCGATGGCGAGACCTTGGCAGACCGCATTCGCGCAGAGAAGCGATTGCCATGGGAGCAAGCGGTCGACATCGCGTTGCAGATCTGTGCGGCGCTTAAGGTGGCTCATGCAGCGGGTGTGGTGCATCGCGACATCAAGCCGTCGAACCTGCTGCTCGGTCGCGATGGCACCGTGAAGCTCACGGACTTCGGAGTCGCTCAAGTCTTCGCCACCAGTCGTCTGACTGTGACCGGCGGCATCATCGGCACCGCCGAGTACATGTCGCCGGAACAAGCCAGCGGGCAGCGAGCGACCAAGAAGAGCGACCTCTATTCGTTGGGAGCATTGCTGTATGTGATGCTGACGGGCCGACCGCCGTTCACGGGCACTTCGCCGGTCGACATCATTCGCAAGCATGCGACTCATCGATTCGACTTGCCCAGCCTTTATGAACCCACCATCCCGCGCGTGCTCGAAGAAGTGGTTTGCAAGCTGCTCGAGAAAGACCCCGACAATCGCATCCCCGATGCCAACGTCGTCATGCTGCGATTGAAAGAAGTCGTGCGACGAGTCGAACTCGCCAGCCGCAATGACGAGACCGTCGTGCGCGAAGGTCCGAGCCTGGAAGCTCCCACTGCTGTGGCCGGTCAGTCCTCGAATGAAGTCGGTGAAACTCGAGTACTGAATCACGGTCCCGGCCCGGCCACCATTGTTCGCAATCAGTTTCGCAAAGACTTCGAAGAGCAGAACCGACGCACGCCGCTCGGCAAGTTCTTCGATCACCCTGTGGTGCTAATCGTGCTGCTGATCGCCATTGTCGGCGGTGTGACTTGGAAGTTGAGCAATCCCAACAAGCTGGATTCCGGCGACGACACCGCCGCGTTGAATGAAGGCGGGAAAGATGAAGTCGAGCGATTCTGGAAGTTGGCTCGCGGCTATCGGCGGCTCGGTGATGTGGTGCGTGAAGAGCGGATCTTGTCTGCACTCAAGCAACTGATCGTGGCCGACGAACATCAGAAGCAAACGCTCGACCGCATAGATGCTCGCTTGAGTGAGCTGAAGCAAAGCCGCATCAAAGCCCAAGACGACTGGCCGCTGTTCCGAAACAACTTGGAACGAGCCACCCAACTCAAGAACGACGGCAAGTTGAACGAAGCACTCGCCGTGCTCGATAGCTTGCTGGAGCTATATGGCACGGACCCGCAAACCAACGACCTCGTCAGCCAAGCACGTCAGCTCCGCCAAGAGTGGGCGATGCCCGGCGAAGTTCCATCGACACAGTAAGGCGAATGACAAAACTCTCCCCTCGCCCTTACCGGGGAGAGGGGAGAGTTTTGTCATTCGCCTTACT
>OMIV01000023.1 GCA_900299185.1 Planctomycetaceae bacterium | reverse complement strand
TCCATCGCAGTAACGACTTCGTAGCCTTCTGCCTGGAGGTTGTAGACCAAGATCTCCAGCAAGGAGTGCTCATCTTCGACGACTAATATGCGCTGCTTTGACATCGCTTGCGGACCTCAGCGAATTCGAAAGGGACTCGACTTCCATCGAGCCTCAAATAGTTTCCTGCTGAGCGATTGATATGCAGAAAATGTGAAGACGCCGTTAAGGGACTGCGTGGATTTCATGCATTCCGCCCACTCGTCGAAGCGCGATGCTAGCGACAATGCTGGCAGCAGAACCAATCAGGTTGACCAGACGGCATGTCAATTCCACGAGTCATCAAGCAACGAAGAAGCCCTGCCAACATCGATGGAGCATTGCTCATCGACGCAAGCAGGGCTAAGCGCGGCACGCGGGAATGAATGCCGCGACTGTTTATCAAGAGCTTGCCAACCGGCGGATTAACGGAAGCGTGAGCGAGCCGGGACAAACAAACTGCTGGACGAGGAGCTGGTGCGAACTGGCTCCACCGAAGATGTCCGAGCAGGCACGGGAGCCCAGTCGTTGTGAGTCGAGCGCGGAATGTCGAGGTGCCTCGGATCAGGCACGGGATTCAGGTCTTCCGTGGGCGTGCTTGATGCGGAGTTCAGAGGTTGCAGCTCGCGTCCCAACGCAACCGGTGACGTCGAGTAATTCGGGATCGCCCCCATCACTGGGCCGTAGCCGTAAGTCGAACTGATGGGCGAATACGTTGGAGAGTAAGTTGGCACAATGGCAATCGGTGGTGCATAAGCAGAGCCGATCGCGGGACCGCCGATGGCTCCAGTGCCACAAGGATTACACGCGCTGCGAACTTGAACGGGCTCACTCACGACTCGCGGAACTCGTTGCGTGACTTGATAAGGTACCGAGCGATAAGCCGTTCGTTGCTCCATGACCGTTTCTGGAACTTGCTTGGCGACAGGTTTCGAAACCCAGACTTGTTGCCAATGTCCCTCATCAACGGTCACTTGGCGGTAACGAGTAACCGGCACTTGTTGCAGTTCAGCCTGCGTCCTGAACTCGGTCTTCACGACGTCTCGATAAGTCGTCTGCGGCACCATGACTTGCTGAGGCTGCATGATGGTTCGCTGCTGCATGACCGTCTGCGGAACAGCAACAGGAGCCGGCGCACAACCGCAAGGATTGAGGTGGCAACTATTACATGGCGTTGGTGCTGGGCGACATGAGGTGCATGGACCAGAACAGAGCCCATTACAAAACACTCCGGCAGCCAACGGAGTCATCAAGACGGCACTCAACAGGCAGGCTGCGACCACGGCTCCCCACAGCATTCGCATGGGCTCACTCCTTAAGTCCGATCGCGTCCGCATCCGCGTTGAGCGAGCATCCATGCTCACCCCACTCCGCGCATACGCATCGCAATCCAAGTCATCGGCCAACCGCATAGTCGTATCTGAGTGAATCTAGGAAGAGTTTGCGGATTATTCCGATTAGGCGCCGTCGAGACTTGTGGTCCCAAGGAGTCAGTCCGAGCAAGCAGTGGGATCGGCTTTCAACCTATCAGAAATGTTGCAGGTCAGATTGAAGTCTCACCGAGTCACGGGGATCACGGAGACAACCAAACTCTGGAACGCCTCAACCACTGATTCCCTGAGTCACTGCCTGAGTTCGCTGTTGCTGTCCCACCTGAAACCGAAATTCGGCGCCCATCGAGTAGCGAAGTCGATTCGCAATTGAGACTCTCCCGCTGCAAAACTTGAAGTTGGTTCGCAACGCATCGAGACGCTCGGAGTCTTTACCAATGACCGCACCTCATGAGGTTCAACGACGCTCTGTCAGTCCGCTAGTACTCATGATCTGCGTACCGCTTGTCGCGATGGTTGGCATGCTCGGCGTGCTCATGGTTGCTCAACGATTCGTTGCACCAGAAGGGCTGACGGAATACGAGCAGCGACTGCCAGATGGTTCGATTCTCAAGGTTGAAGCAGTCACCTGGGGCCAGAATCACAACTACATGCACCAAGTGCCTCAAACGGGATTCAACTGGTTTGTGACCACTGGCCCACATGCACTCAACATGCATAGTTTGCACGAGCAAGTCGGCATCTACATGACCCGCCGGCATGGCCAATCAGGAATGCCCCTCGACTTCGATTGGTGGCAAGGCAATGTCGTCATCGACGCCTTCGACGACGAGGTCCAGGACATGGGCGCGATGTTCTATCAGTACCACCCACATGGCGGCATGTCGGGCGGAAGTGGGGATCGGCCCTTCAAGGCGGATCCGGGCACATACTCGAGTTGGGTGGTCTACAGCACGTTTTTCCCAAATCGCCCCGCAGGTGGTCGGCTGAAGTTTCGAGTGAAGAACACGAAAGGCGAAGTCGTTGCCAACTTCGACCTGCCTCATCCAACGCCGCCTTCAGCCTATCCGGTTTGGAAAGCAGACTCGCTGCCCAAGACGATGATTAACGGAGAGCTTGAAGTCACACTCAAGAGCATCTTCGTGACTGCGCATGAATACGAATCGAATGGTCGAATTCAGTATTCCACGTGGGCCAATCCTGATGCCGAATTCAATTGGCAAGGCCAGCCCACCAGCGATTGGCATTGTTGGGGCAACTTGAAGAACCAACTGGGAGTTAGCCTTGGGGAATTCAGCCAACTGCCGTCTCAGCGCGAGAAGATTTGGCAAGCCGAAATCTATTGCGCCAAGACAGCCAACGCCTTCTTTCCCGAATCAGAAAGACTGCTGTTGGAGAACCTCACATTCGAAGAACACGACTCCTCAAAGCCCGAGATCAAGGGCACGGTCGACGGCGAAGAAATCAGCATCGTCGCGATGGGTGGTCCAGGCCCGCAGTCGTTCGAAATCGACTCCAGCCTGATCGGTATGAGCGGTCATGCTCATGACATGACATGGGGGCAGTATGTTTTCGAGAAGTCTTTTGAATGGCGAGTTCGAACAAACGGTGGCGGACGAGCGACCGTGAAATTTGACACACCATTTCACTGGTTGAGTCTGCGAACCAGCGGGGCGTTCAATAACAAGACCAGCCACTTCAAAGTGAAAGACGATCAAGGACGCCAAATCGAAGTGGGGCACGGCAACCAGCACTCCAACATGCGCACCATCTATCTGCGACCAGCCGCTGATATGAAGTCGATCTCGCTGGAAATACTCGCCCACGCACCGCAGCGAGTCTCATGCTTCGTCGAATTACCAGAGCTCAAAGTCGAGCGATTGCAGAAGGCGACCAATGCAACAGCCCAGCCTTAAAGCGGCTGGGCATTTCGATTGATGGTGGCACTCAACTCGCCGCAGCTTCATCGCCAGTGATCTCAGACAATCACCGTAATCCCTAGCGAGTTTTCAACCTAGAACCGCATGCCGCCGCGAACGATGAATCCGTCGTCGATGTTGATATCCGACGCCGTTCTAAAGCGCGCACGACGATCAAAGACCCAACCACCTTCGATGAAGGAAGTCACGCCGTTCTGTTCGGTTCGCAAGCCCAACACGAGACGCCAATCCTTGAGTTCAATCTGGTCGTAGCTCTTGCCCATGTTGATTTCATATGCCTCGACGTGGTACTCGCCAGCCAAGTACAGCCAAGCCGGGACACCCCATGGAGTTCCCAAGAACGCACTGACCTGCGGATTGGGAAACACAGCACGAATCTCCCAGCGGTCGTCTGGAGTGAAGACCACACCAGCCCAAGGCACGACTTGGTCATGAACTCGGTCCCAGTATTGAGCACCAATCACCCACAACCATTGCGGAGCCGTTCGAATGAAAACCGCTCCTCGACCATCCCACATAAAGGCATTCGAAGCCGGCTTGCGATCAAAGTCTGTTCCGATCGTCGGATTGAATCCCAGCTCGATCGTATAGGGCCCCATCGCTGGTGTCGTAAGTCCTACATCGAGGCCCGTGCGATACACGGCACCAGGAAGATTTGGAGTCAGCGGTCCGCTCCAGCCACGATAACCAAACTGTGGAGCCAGCGACCAAATCCAGTGATTAGGCAGTGGAGCCGTGTAGCGCAGCTCGCCATTAAACTCCAAGACATTCATGTCGCCGGTCTTAGTCCCGGTCGTTGTCTCTGTCCCAGCGTTGAAGATGTTTCCTACATCAAACTTAAGCTGCCAGCCGTAGCGATACGGCTGAGGCCCGACTGCTCCAAACTGCGTAGGCCCAGCAGGTCCTGCTTGCCCGGCCCACGGATCAACCCCCGGCATCACGGGCCATTGAGGAGTCATCACGGGTTGTTGCGTCAACGGCTGAGGCGACATCAACACGGGCCCTTGCCCGAATGTCGTGCCACCGCTGCTCGCCGGCGGATCATAAGGTGGAGTCGTCCCCTGGACTCGAGTCGTCGAGTTCTGACCACGGACAACGAACAACGAATCAGCCACCGTGAAGTCAACTCGCTCAGTCAACAACGGCAGATCAATCGGGGCATCTCGATCGGCAAACGAGTCATCGAGGAACCGAGTCACGGCCTGATGTTGTCGAGTCTCGACGATCGGATCGGATTTCTGATCGTCGAAGAATGCGGAACAGGCACTTGAGTATGCGATCGTCGAGGCCAAGACGAGGCCCCCGATCCAGCGGAAGAGAGAAACCATTAGAGCATCCTTGCTCGCGGTAAGAGCGAAAGATTCAGCGTGGACCGTCACCCAATTGGAGGACTTGAAGCGAATTCACAATGCGGGCGAGTATTTGTGAAATCTGCAAATTGGGTCAACGCGACTTTCTGTCGAAGGCCAGTTATGAGTCGCTGCCGATTCAGTTCCGTCAATTCTTCACACGAGTCGGTTCACTCTTCGGTGGACACGCACGAGCTTCTGACGCGAAACGCCGTTGGGGCGCACCAAGGCGAGATCTTCGGGCAGTCCATCTCAGTCGCCGAGCGACTGAGCTACGTAGGCGAGTCGCTCCGCGACTTGCGGAACTCGAAGTCCAAGCCGCTTCTCTGGAAAACCCTCCCATGCCCGCCAATCTCACGCCTCAGTACTCCAAGGCCGAAGAAGAATTCCGCCGTGCCCAGACCGCCGAAGAGCAAGCGATCTGTCTCGAAAAGATGCTGCAGGTCATTCCGAAGCATAAGGGCACAGAGAAGCTGCAAGCGGACTTAAAGACCAAGCTCAAAGAGGTCCGCGCCGAAGCTCAATCCGAGAAGTCTGCGAAGAAGGTCGCCAAGAGTTATCGAGTCCCTCGGCAAGGCTGCGGCACAACGGTCATCATCGGAGCCCCCAACGGCGGCAAGAGTCGCATCGTCAAAGAACTGACGAACGGCGAACCGGAAGTCGCCCCTTACCCGTTTACAACTCGCGAACCGTTCCCGGCCATGATGCCGCGCGAAGACGTGCTCGTGCAGTTGATCGATACGCCGCCCATCACCGATTCGCACTTCGAACCCTACATCGTCAGCTTTGTGCGAACGGCGGATCTCGTGCTGCTGGTCTTTGACGGAGCCGCCGACTCTGCACCCGAAGAGACAGCAACGGTGATCTCGCAGTTGTCCTCTCGGAAAACGCTGCTCGCCGCAGCCACCGGCTTTGACGATGACGACTTCTCCAAGCTGAAGGTCAAGACCCTGTTGGTGGTGACCCACGCCGATGACCCCGACGTCGATCTTCGTCTGGAATTCCTACAGGAGCTATCTCCGCATGCGCTGCCGATCGTCAAAGTGGAGCTCGATCGAGCGGAGTCCTGCGAAGAACTTCGCCAACAAATCTATGAAGCGATGGGCGTCATTCGCGTTTACACCAAAGCTCCCGGCAAGCCTGCGAGCTACGACGCGCCGTACACGATTCCAATCGGAGGCACCGTCGAGGATCTGGCAGAAAAAGTACATCGAGACATCGCTGACAAGCTGAAGTACGCCAAGGTCTGGGGGAGCAGCGCCCACGACGGCCAAAGTGTCGGTCGCGATCATGTGCTGCATGACCGCGACCTAGTCGAACTCCATGCGTGATGAAGTCTGCGTCAGTCGGCGACGACGCTTACGACCCGCTCGCGAGCTTCACGAGAGCGGCATCAATGCGAGCGATCGTCTTATCGCGACCGATCAGGACGAGACATTCAAAAACGCCCGGACCAATTGGCGACCCGGTCGCGCAGATCCGCAACGGCTGGTTCAACGTGCCCTGACCGACTCCTTGCGAATCGCAGAAGGCCCGCGTTACCGCTTCAAGATTGGCCGCCGTCCATTCGGTCACTGCGTCCAAGACCGGGCGGAATGCCAACAACAGTTCTTTCGTCCCGGCCTTCGAGAAGATCTTCGCAAAGTCTTTCTCATTGGCTGCGAACTCGTCCTTGAAGAAGAAGTCGAACGTCAGAACGTCGCTGAAGAGCTTGATTCGCTCGTTGAGCGCCGCGACCACAGCGGCCACGTATTGTTGCTCAGCAAGAGAGAGCTCAGCCGAGACAAAGCCTGCCTTCTGCAAATACGGCAAGCATCCGGCCACGCGTTCTGCGATCGGCAGTTGGTACATCCAGTGAGCCTGGTAGCTCAGCAACTTCTCGGGATCGAAACCGGCAGGAGCTTTGACGACTCGCTCCAACGAGAAATTCTCGATGAGGAACGGCAGTGACATGAGTTCGGTCGAGTCATCTAGCGACCAGCCCAGCCGCGCGAGTGCATTTAAAACTCCAGCCGGAATGAATCCAATCTTCTCGTAGTACTCGACCATGACGGGATCGAGTCCACCTTGCTGAGCCAATCCAATGCGCGGAAAAACCTTGTCGGCGAAGTCGAACAAGATCTTGAACTGGGGGTTGTTGCGGTACTTGTCGAGCTTCCGTTTCGCGAGCTTCTCTTTCGAGCCCGGCGCGGCCACATACGGAATGTGCGCGAAGATCGGCAGAGTATTTCCGAGTGCCTGATGCAGCAGGATTTGAATGGCGGTATTGGGCAGATGCTCTTCGGCACGAATCACGTGCGAGATCTGCATCGCGCCGTCATCCACGACCGTCGCAAAGTTATAAAGCGGCATCCCGTTGGCGCGCATGATGACCGGATCTGACATGAGCCCGGCGTCCCACTCCACGTGGCCACGGATGGCGTCTTCCAATTCAATCTTCTGCTCGCGCGGCACCAAGAACCTCAGAACCCACGGCTTGCCTGCAGCCAAGTTCTCTTCGATCTGGCTTGGGCTCAATTCACATGACCGGCGAATGTTGAGGTACTGCCGACCTTCTTTCTCAGCCGCCGTTCGGTCAGCCTGAATTTGTTCGGGGGTATCGAAGCAACGATAAGCCTTGCCCTCTGCTAACAATCGGTCGGCAGCAGCTCGATACAGATGCAATCGCTGCGACTGAAAGTAGGGCGCGCACGGACCGTTCGTTTCTGGCCCTTCATCCCAATTGAGTCCCAGCCAGCGAAACGCCTGCAAGATGGGGTTCAACGCCGACTCGATGTTGCGTTCTTGGTCCGTGTCGTCGATGCGGAGGATGAATTGGCCTCCATGCTTCTTCGCGAACAACCAATTGAAGAGTGCGGTTCTCATCCCACCGATGTGCATGTAACCGGTCGGGCTAGGAGCGAAGCGAGTGCGGACGGTCATTGTCAGTCTTTGGAGAGGCGGGAACGGGACGAGAAAATCCCCTTGCTGTACTGCATTTCTCAGGCAGAGAAAGCCAAACATCGTGAGGGGCGGGGATCATAGAAATGCCCTCTGCAGCGAACAATTAGCCTAACAGACATCACCGCGCATCGACACCGCATCGGCTAAGAGGCTGCTGAAGAGAACAAGGAAACGGGCCGCTAATGAACGCTGAGGGAACGCTCATCAAGACGGCCAAGAGCGAGCCCTCACAGTCGTGCTTTCGACCAATCGCCCAAGACGAAGATTCGGCCAACAAGTGAAGTCATCAACTCCGTCTTCATTAGACTCCCATCAGCGTTCATTAGCGGTCCGCCCCTGCACCCATTTCCCCAGCAGCCACCGTCAGCCCACTGGTCTTAAGGCAATTTCCGAGCGGTTTTGAATTCAGCTGATGGCTCTGGACCGACTGTGCCGATCCTAGGGGTCGTATCGAGTCCCCTACACGAGGGACATTCCGCGCTTTGAGTTCGTCTGACATCAGCGAAGGGGTCCGGATGCATTCTTTCCGCGTCTCAATGGGGACGATCTCGGCATTGTTCGCCGTTTGCTGGCTATTGGTTTCGCCGAGTCGAGCAGATGACAAGCAGATGCCGCCCATCAAGGTTGATGTGCTCCAAAAGGGAGCATCGACATCGAAGGTTATGGAGCAAGCGCTTGCAGATTTGCCTCTCGATCAATTGCCTGCTGAAAGCCGACAACGAGTCGAAACCGTTCTTAAGAATCGCAGCCTCTTCCGTCGCCTGCCGACGATCGGCATGGGAGCAGATCCCGCCGTCTATCACTATTTCACACGCAACCCGGAAGCCGCAGTCGGTGTGTGGCGCGTGATGGAGATCTCGCAATTCAAGCTCAACCAAACGGCCCCGATGCAATGGAAGGGCGACGCCGGAGACGGGTCGAATGGATCGATCGAGATCCTACATCGCACCGCCAGTCGCCAATTGCTGCTCTGCGAAGGTGAATACAAGAGCCCGGTCCTGCCCAAGCCCATCAAAGCTCAAGCGGTGATGCATTTAAGAACGGACTACCCCGACAAAGCACAATCCAATCACAACATCGTGCATGATGTTGATCTCTTTGTGACCTTCCCTTCTCAGACGGTCGAGACCGTGGCGAAGGTCATCGCTCCGGTCAGCAACTCAATCGCCGACAAGAACTTTCGAGAACTGAGCATGTTCGTCGAGTTCATGTCGACCGCGATGCACACTCACCCCGGTTGGGTTGAACAAGTCGTGCAGCGCATGGACGGAGTGAAGACCGATCAGAAGGAAGAGTTCTTGAAGGTGGCCGCGACTGTCTTTGTCGCGTCTCGCAAGAACGAACTGCAGCAGAACGGCGTTCAGAACGCTTCATTCGAAGACCTGATTGCTCCGTATCAGGGGCCGAAGCGATAGGCTGATCTTGAAGGTTGAGTAGAGCCCGAAGTCGGGACTTCGCTCTCTCGACGCGCTGATGCCGAGCAGTCGATTCGCGATGCTCGAAGCGGCTTGGACAATCGACGAGTTCGGCTCGTGTCGATCGCACTGTAATCGCCAATCACAACGGTTGTGCGCATCGAACTTCTAAGTCACTTCATCACATTGGCCAGGCATTCGAGCCGTTGATCCGATAGGGTTGAGTGCGTTCTCGCAGTGAGAGCCGTCGGCTGCTCACTTCACGCGTAGAACGTCCTCAATCTTGTCCGCCGAGCAACGCGGTACGGAAAACTGCTCATGCCACCATCGGCCACCAATTCGTCGCTCACCGATCTGGCTCGCGCCGATCAGGCAGATGCCGAAATTGAGTTCGCCGAATTCACGGAAGACGTGCAACAGGAGCCGCTCGATCATCCAGAGCTGCCAGCCGCTGCGGCCCCGAGCTGGTTCAAAATGCGAGCCCGTTCCAAGGACGAGGCCCCGACCCCCGACGTCTCAACTGCGGCAGATGCAAAAGTTGCTGAGCCCGAAGTTTCGAGCCCGGTTTTGGAACCACCGGCCGCTCGCACCATCCGGCAGAAGCAATCTTCGAAACCCAAACGCACGACTCGAACCGACGACGGCATTCGGACGACAACAAACGAGTCTGCTCGTCACACTTCGAAGTCTGCAAAGAACAAGCGGTCGTCCACGGCAAGCCAGTCGCAAGACGACTCAGAAGAAAAGCCACAGCCTTCGTTCTGGGCGAACTGGCGTCAGTACCTGCGTCGCGCGGTGCTCGGCGCTTACGGCACGTCGCTGCTGTTCCATGTGCTGACGCTCCTGGCTCTGTCAGTCATCGTCATTAATCAGCATCAACCTCCCGAAGCGCTGACCACCACTCTTTCAGAGGCCGATGGTGCTCCCGAAGCGTTCGATGGGCTCGTTGAACTATCGCTCCCGAAAGCCGGAGCAGAACTCAGCAAGGCTCCGTTACTCACTCCGATCGCTGTCTCTTATACACATCTGACGCTGCCGACGAAGGCTTAGGTGTAGATCTCGGTGGTCGCCG
>OMIV01000022.1 GCA_900299185.1 Planctomycetaceae bacterium | reverse complement strand
CAGCTGAAGCATTACCGCCGAGTCGCCACTCGCTACGAGAAAAAGGCTCAAAACTTCCTCGCCTTCGTCCAACTGGCTTCCATCATAATCCTGCTCAAATAGAAAATACACAGGCGATGCAGCACAGCGTCCACACGACCTAGTCAGTACCGGCAGTAAGAAATCTTGCAAGAGCGACGCGGCGAATACCAGTTCTTCATCAACTCGCATGAGTCTGGCAATGCGCCTGGCGAAAATCGCGCGTTCGAGATTGGTGTTCCAAAACGTCGCGAGGTTAAGCAGCTTGAGTTGTCGAACTGGCAGCGCGTTTTGGGTCGCGACGGTGATGAGGGTGAGCTTGGTGCGACGTATTCCCAAGGCCATCACAGCTTGATGTGCCGAATTTGCTTTCTGCCTAAGTCCGAATGATGCGCAATTGACTTGGCGTAGAAGCTGGCATGTGAGGCCGGCATCGGTTTCGATGATGCGGCCGAGTTCTCGAAGGTCTGCATTTGGATCGTCTGCTTTACGACAGAAATCCATCACAGCTTTCGGCAAGACCGGAAGTCGAACGTCGGGTAGCAGGGCTTTATCAGACTTTTGCCCTAAATACCTTTCTCGAATTGCTCGCCAATCGGTCACGTCGAGGAACCCCTGCGAAAAACAATGTCCATCCAATATCCAATTCCGATCAATTGGAACACGGGCAAACTTAGGCCGCGGATCTGGATGGTTGCTTACTGCTTCGGGGGCTTGGTGGAGTTTCAGTGATTCGCCTGCGAAGCAGCAGAGTCATTGCTCAGTAGGGATTGGTTCGATGCAAAATAAGTGGCTCGGCGGGACTATGCCGTGCCGAGCCTGAAACGGTTGCAAACACTGGCTACTCGATGGCTCCCACAACTTCTTGACCCGCGATGGTACCCAGCGACTTATAGGTGGTTTCATCGATGTTTTCGGTAATGAAACGCACGCGGCCATCTCCGAATAGGAAGTGAGTTCCTCCGACATGCTGGCTGCTGAAGTCGTCTAAATGGGTGTCGCTGTGATTTGGTGTATGGTCGAGCAACCCCATGACTCGAATGAACGCTTCCTCCCCAAGAGGCACCGATCCCGCCCAGGTGGAGTACCAACCTTGGCTCGCATCAGTTCGTCGTTCGCCGATCAGCACCGAGTTGCTCGAACCATCTGTGATGTCTCGCAACGCGACTCGACTGTTGTGGTAAAACGCTCCGTCACCAATGCACTGACCTGCGAGATTTACGGGAGCAGTTCCCGGTGGGTTCTCACAGCCGTCGAGCTCGACGGTGCCGAACGATGCGACGTAGTTTGAAGTCGCCAAGGTTGCGAGCGGGGCTCCAGTGACATCGCTATTGATCGTCCAGACTTCTGGATGCGAGTCAGATGGGCAGAGATGAGCGTTCAAAGAACGACGAATTACTGGCTGATTGGTGGTGGCATTCAATGCTAGGTTGGGATTGAAACTTTCATAGAGTCCATTCTGCTCCATATATGGCAACAACATCATGGCCCAGCCGGCACCGCTGTGCCCGGAGTGCGAGGACATGACTTTGGTCACTGGGTCCACGGCAATCCAGCCGCAGGGAAAGACGTTGAAGTTTTCGTGGTAGGCGTTCAGCGCCACGCCGATCTGCTTCAAGTTATTCCGGCATTGGCTGCGTCGAGCAGACTCTCGGGCATGTTGAACAGCTGGAAGCAAGAGGGCAATGAGCACGGCGATGATGGCAATGACAACAAGCAATTCGATTAAGGTAAAACCGCGGCGATAATTGCGGTGATTCATGGGGTTTCACTCCGTGATGTATGAATCAATGGCCCATCCATAATGTGAGGACCATTGGAGTTCGATCTGATGAAATCGCGCAGGCGATTAAGACACATGGCGCGTTGGTCGCTCGTCAGGCGAATCGACTCCCCAAAAGAACTGAGGGCGACGGCTAACGGGTCATCAAGCCGGCCACGACAATGCTGATCGCGCCGACGAACGCGGAACCAAAGAGGTACCATTGCCTCTGGGCGGCGACATCGAAGCGAAATTGACGCACGACGCTTCAAATTCAAAATGGTGCGGAACGCCAATGGTCACGAGGAGACGGGCTGAGATGCTTTGGCTTCTCAGTCAATCTCTAGCAACAGCCCGGTGGGCCTCGAGCGGGCGGAGTTCCCAGCTCGGCAATGTCACCGACCACTTCATCAGCGAGTGGTGGGGCTACTCTCTCTGTCGCGACACTCAATTCTGGAGCGGCGACAGTGCAGATCAAAGGCTGTGCGAAGAAGTCGCAAAGGCGGCAGTAGTCATCATGAGACTCGGGGACACTGATCGGTCCTTGCGACTGCTCTGCATGGTGATGGTGTTTACAACGAGCGTGCTTAATGGAGTGCTCGGATTTGCCAACACCGACGGAGGACTTTGAAGAGTGCTGATGCTCGACCCCCAATGCCCAGTGCAAACCTGCATGACCCGGCAGCGCGAACGCTGCGAAGGCCAACATGCACACGAGTTGGAGAAGTCGATTTCGCATCGCAAACGGTTCTAACGGTAAGAGTGGTCGACTCAGCGGCGCGGAATGTGACGGACAAGAGCGACTTCGGCAATTCAGGCTTTCGCGGGGCGACTCGCTGAAGCTTGTTGTGACTCACCTCATCTTCAGGGGCCGTTGTGCAATACTCGGCTGATTTGAAGAATTTTTGAGTTCGATGCAGACCGCTGTATGGGAGAAGCTCGCCGGAAGTTGCGACAAAATTCATGCAACTTTAGGGATGGCACAACATGCCCAGCGAGAGCTGGAAGAACCCTTGCAACTAGTCGCCAACGGATCGACCGGTATAGCCCAGAAAGCCCCCTGGATTCTTATGTAGTCTTCGCAGGTTATCTGGTTTGACGTGGATTGAGCCCGAAGAAAGGGCTGCGCGCCGTCAAAGTTCACGTCATCTTCCGCAGTCGGAATGACCGGTATAACCGGTGCTCAAAACGGCGCAACTTCCTTGTGAAATAAGGACTTAAGAGCTTAAGGGTTCAAAACATTGCCGCCGATACTTTGCACCAGACTCATCTAAGCCGACTCGCCAACAAGTCGGCAACACGGAAGTGAGATGAGTGGGCTTGTTTCGGATGGCGCATAGGTCTTCTGCTCGTAAGGCCCAATACAGCTCAAAAGACTGTGTTAGCTGTCCTTGCATGGTTGTCCAACGACGTATCGGCAGCGGCTCTGCCGTGTGAGTCGTTTGGGTGTTCCGATGAAAAAGTTTCGCCTTTAACCCAAGCATTTGGTCCAGCCGGGAAAAGTGACGCGCGTCAGAAGTGGCGCTCGATTCCTGGTTGCCCGCGAATGAGCCGCCACTTGCTTATCCCTGTGACCCCGGGAATGTTTGGAAAAAGGCACATGTCCAAGGGCAAGGAGACGCTGCGAATGAAATGGATCCGTACGCTTAGTGCAGTAGTCGCGACAGTGGGAATGAGTGTCAGCGCCCAAGCTGCTCTCTTCTCCTTCGGCGGCCATTGTGGCGCCGAGAAGAGCTGCGGCTGTGCATCGACATGCCAGCCGCGATGTTGCAAACCAACGATTCAACGTCCGTGTGAATCACAGTGCTTCACGTATCAGCGGCAAGCGGCTCAGTGCTGCAAGCCAGCGTGTTGTGCTCCGCAAAGTGTGACCTGCTGTGCTCCGGCTGCGAAGCACTGCGGTCCAGCTTGCGGCCCCGCTTGTGGTCCTCAGGCGGCTGCTTGTGCAGCTCCTGCGGCAGCATGCGGTCCTCAAGCTGCGGCTTGTGCGGCTCCGGCTGCATGTGCTCCTGCTTGTGGTCCTAAGGCTGCTGCTTGTGCAGCTCCTGCTGCTTGTGGTCCAGCATGTGGCCCTCAAGCGGCTGCCTGTACAGCTCCTGCTGCTTGCGGTCCTGCATGTGGTCCTCAAGCTGCGGCTTGTGCGGCCCCGGCTGCTTGTGCTCCAGCTTGTGGTCCGAAGGGTGCTAACTGCGCCGCTCCGTGTGCTACGAACTGTGGCCCAGCTTGCGGTCCTAAGGGGGCGAACTGTGGTCCCGCTTGTGGCCCGAAGGGTGCGAACTGTGCCGCTCCGTGTGCTACAAACTGTGGCCCAGCTTGCGGTCCTAAGGGTGCGAACTGTGCCGCTCCATGTGCCACTAACTGTGGTCCCGCTTGTGGTCCGAAGAACGCGAGCTGTGCAGCTCCTTGCAACACCGGTTGCTGCGTGAGCAAGCCAGTATGCTGTGATGATCCTTGCAAGATTGCTGAGCTGATTTATCAGTCTCAGACCGCTTGCTATGCGAAAGATCGTGCTCGTGCGATTGATAAGCTGGGCGATCGCTACAACTGCGTTTGCAACCCAGAGATTATGTGCGCGTTCGTGTATGCCTTGAATGACTGCGACGAGCGTGTTCGTCATGAAGCTGCTGACGAGATCGGCGATCAAGTTCGTCGTAACGGCTGCTGCTGCATGAACGACAAGGTTGTTGCCGCGTTGACCGTGGCCTTGGCTGACTGTGACCGTGGCGTCCGAGCGGAAGCGAAGGAAGCTCTGGAAGTTTGCGGTTACAAGGTGGTTGATTGCTGCAAGAGCAAGTGTGCTCCACGTTGTGGTGACGCTTGCGGTCCTAAGTGCGGTCCAGCCGCTTGCGGCCCGGCCTGTGCTCCAGCTTGCAGTGTTCCAGCTGCTACACCAGCGGCTCCGGTTGAGCACAAAGAAGCTGCTCCAGCTCCAGCTCCTCCAGCTGAGAAGAGTGCGGCTGCTCCTCGTACCGGTCGCAGCAAGTTGGCTGGCCTCTTCGGCTTGCTTGACTAGTTAAAACTCGAAGCCATAGCGGCTTCGAACAAGTGAATCTTAGACGCGGCCCTGGCTCACCAGGGCCGCGTTTATTTTTTGATGGTGCTGGTTTGAGTCGCTTGAATCGAAGCTAGATGCATGGACTGGGAGGAAACGGTATGCCTGAGTCACTCGACATCCTCGTTGTCGCTCCTCATCCCGATGATGCGGAAATCAGTGTTGGAGGAACGCTTACAGTTTCCAAACAACGTGGCCTGCGAGTTGGTGTCGTTGAACTCACGAACGGTGAACCGACTCCGTTTGGAAGTGTGGCCATTCGAGCTGCAGAGACTCAGGCTGCAACCGATGTTCTGAAGTTAGACTGGCGAGGAAACCTCGGGTTGCCCAACCGCCAGCTCGAACATTCGCTGGCAGCGAGACAAGCACTTGCGAATGTGTTCCGCCAACTACGACCTCGCATCGTGCTGGCACCTTATTGGGAAGACTCACATCCGGATCACGTTGTCGCGAGTCAGTTGGTTGATGCCGCGCGATTCTGGTCAAAGCTGACTCGGACTGATGAGCCAGGGCAGCTACCGCTTGTTGGTGAGCCGTTCTATCCCGCTCGCATCTACTACTTCTGGAGCATTCATCTTCGCACACATCCGCAGCCAGCATTCGTCGTCGATATTAGCTCGGCGATTGAAACCAAGATGGCTGCGGTGGCGTGCTTCGAGAGTCAGTTATCGCGCGGTCGGTCAAATCAATTTCCCACAGTGCTCGACGACATTCGAGATCGCGCACGTTATTGGGGATGGTCAATCGGACGCGCGTTTGGGGAACCGTTTGCTTCACGCGAACCGATCGGCCTTGCTGGAATAGAAACTCCATTGGTCTGAAAGCCCAACGAATTCGAGACGAGCCTCGTCCAGCTTCCTGTGATCGAGGCGATCGAATTAACGCGCCGTGGTCCGAGTTCGAATTGATGAGAGCATCTCGGTTCGCACTAGCTGAGTCCGTAACGCTTCATCTTGTTGTAAAGCGTTACTCGGCTGATCCCGAGTTCCTTCGCTGTCTTGGTGCGGTTGTAGTTGTTGCGAATCAGAGCTTGCGCGATGACGTCCTTCTCTGTGGCCGCCACCTGTCGCTGCAATTCCAAGGCGTTGTCAGGAACCTTGCCAGGTTCCAATCGAACTGTCGGGTCATTCGTCGGACCGGCCACATTGGAAACAATGTGGTTGGCCAAATGAGAGCGACGTAGCACTCCGTCGCGACAATAGATGACGGCCTTCTCGATCGCGTATTCAAGTTCGTGGACGTTGCCCGGCCACGGGTAAGCGAAGAGTGCGTCGAAGAACTCTTGTTCGATGCGGGCGATCGAGACGTTGTGCTTCTTACACTTCGACAAGATGAATCGCCGAGCCATCGGCTTGATGTCTGGCTTGCGTGCTCGCAGTGGCAGCAAGTCGAACTTCAACATGCTCAATCGATAGTAAAGGTCGGGGCGGAACTTGCCGGCTTGAACCAGTGGTTCGAGTGCGAGGTTACTGGCCACAACCAGTCGAGCTTGAGATGTCATCGTCTTGTTTGAGCCGACAGCTTCAAACTGACCGGTCTCGATGACTCGCAGCAGTTTCACTTGTTGCTCGGGACTGAGAACATCGATTTCGTCGAGCAGAATCGTGCCCTTACCAGCGATCAAGAACTTCCCTTCTTTGTCGGCATGAGCACTCGTAAATGCTCCCTTCACGTGGCCGAAGAGTTCGCTCTCGATCAGCTCGCCAGGCAACGCTCCGCACGCAACCGTGATGAAGGGTTGGTCGCGGCGCGGCGATACTTCGTGAATCAAGTTGGAGAGATAGGTCTTACCGGCACCGGTCTCACCGATGAGCAACAGCGTTACGTCCTTCTCGGCGGCGATCGCAAGATCTTCGAGCATGCGCTTCACTTGAGGCGTGAAGGTCTCGAACCGACGTGAAATGCCCGCCAGCACCGCTCCACTCTCAGGAGCTTTGTCGACGAGCGTGACGTACTCGGGTTCGGGGGCTGGTTGATCGTCCTCAACGACAGGGGCTGATTCATGCAGCCACTTCGTCAAGTTGTCGACGGTGAAGTCGCCTCGCAGATGCATGATGCCGCTGTAGAGAGCGCGTCGTTCGATCGGCTCAGGACAGATTTCATCCGTCAGCATGGCGAGCGGCTTGGCGGTGAGTCGTTCTCGCAAGATTCCAAGTTGCGACTCTTCTTGATGGCCACCGGAACTTACCGAGCCTCGGAAGTCTGTGATCACTGCGGCTGGCGGAGTCTGAGAGACGAGTCGCAGGACGTCGCTGAAGTTCTGACAGTTCACGAACTCGTAATCGGCAATTTGTGCGGGCAGTTGTTGAGTCCACTGTGGGCGATTGCTGAATACGGCGACCAGAGGCTTTGGCATGTTGATGCTCTTCGTCGGGAAGGATGCGGGATGTTGTCTGAGCCTCTGTGTTTCAAATCTGATGCCAATGTGCCAAGCCAACTGATCAAGTGCCGGACCGGCTTGATAAAGCCCGAAAACCCCAGCAGTTCAGGCTTCTTCACGCTCGTGTTGCACAACGTCACTGCGTTGCGTCTCGGCAACGCGACGTTGCTGCTCGGCATCACGAGTGGCAACACACAACCGATTCCGACTGAAGGACATTCAACGCGGTCTTCAATACACTCGGCCCGAGCGATCTGACGTCGAGGATCGCGGCGACATTCATTGAGAAGCACTCACTAAGGAGTCACCAGGATGAAGATGAGTCGATGGGCACGGCGTTGTATGGCATGGTCGATGATGGCACTGGCGTTCGTGTCTGCGGCACGAGCAGCCGATGACAAGCCGAAGCTGGTCGAGGGCAAGGGCGACGGCTGGGTTGAGCTGGGCGAGAAAGACTTCGTCAACGTGAATTGCAACCAAGACACGTGGACTTGGAAGGGGGCCGAAGTGAATTGCACTGGCAAGCCCGTGGGAGTCATTCGGTCCAACAAGACTTTCAAGAACTTCGAGCTTGTGGCGGAGTGGCAGCATCTGAGTTCTGGTGGGAACTCTGGCATCTTCTTGTGGGCAACCGATGAAGGTTTGAAGGATCTCAAACCCAATGCTTTGCCAAAGGTCGGCATTGAAGTGCAAGTGCTCGATCACGGTTACGCCGAGAAGTACGAGAAGAGCACCGGCAAGAAGCCCGATTGGTTCACAACCAATGGCGATGTGTTTCCAGTGGGTGGCTCGGATATGAAGCCGTTCCCACCAGCCGCTCCCAATGGCAAGCGGTCATTTCCGAAGAAGAATCTCAGCAAGGGCTTTGGCCAGTGGAATCACTATTACGTTCGGGCTGTGAACGGAGAGGTTCGACTGTCCGTGAATGGCGAAGAGGTTTCTGGCGGAAGCGACTGCAAACCAGCGGAAGGCTATCTCTGTCTGGAATCTGAAGGTGCACCGGTCATCTTCAAGAACGTCCGCATTCATGAGCTGCCCTAATCTGACTCGCAACTGCCAGCGGTGTCATTTTTACGACATCGCTGGCTCTTGTGGGGAGAATCAGCGACTCCGATCGACTTAAGACGAGCGTTGCGTCAGGGCTCTCAACTCGGGCTCGAAACGTTGGAGTCCCTCTTCGACACTACAGCGCGGCGAGTAACCAAAGTCGCGAACGGCTTTGTCGATGCGGTAGGTGTGTGATGACCTCAATTGAGACGCGAGGAATCGCGTCATGGGCGGTTCGCTTTGAAGCCGCAGCAATGTCCACACACCTTCGAGAACTGCTCCGATGCGATACGCCGCTGATGCCGAGATGCGTTTGCGGATGGGCGGCAAACCTGCACGAGCCAGCAACGTGTTGATCCAGTCCCAGCAGCCCACAGGCTCGGGTTCATTGATGAAGTAAACCTGCCCGGACACAGGCGAATTCAGGCTGAGAGCCTTCGCGGCTTGCAGATGAGCTGCTGCAACATTCTCGACATAGGCCATCGAAATCAGATTGCTGCCGTCCCCAACTTGCCGCAGTCGTCCGCTTTGAGCTCGACGAATCAATCGCGGGATCAACTGATTGTCGCGCGGTCCCCAAATCAGATGAGGTCGCAACGAGCAGGTGGCAAGTCCTCGCTGCCCCGACGCTGCGATCACAGCGTGCTCGCCCAATGCCTTGGTGTGTGGATAATGACATGGGAATTGAACGGGGTAGGGCAGCGACTCATCGGCTTGAAGGTGATTGCGACCATCGAAGACGACGCTGGGAGAACTCGTATAGATGAGCTTGGCGACTCCGTGCCGCTGGCATCCTGCAATCACATGCTGAGTCCCGAGCGTATTGATCCCGTGAAACATGTCCCACGAGCCCCAGATGCCGGGCACAGCCGCCACATGAAAGACCGTGTCGACTCCTTGGCAGGCACGAGCGACTTGCTCAGCATCGCGCAGATCTCCCTGTTGAGTCTCCACGCCCAACGCATCGAGCTGGGCATAACGGCCTCGGCAAAACACACGCACTTCGGCACCTTCGGCCAGCAACTGCTCGACGATGTAGAGACCGAGGAATCCACCGCCTCCGGTGACTAATGCCTTCATGTGAGATCTATCCGAATCTGTTGTCGATCGAAGTGCGTGTACTCGAACTTACTTGGCGATGGAGATGACGACCTTGCCGACATGCTCGCCGCGTTCGAGGTAATCGAAGGCGGCGGCAGCTTGGTCGAATGTGAAGACTCGGTCGATCGCGGGCCGCACGCCATGCCTGGAGATGAAATCGTTCATGGCTAAGAAGTCCTCGCGCGATCCGACATACATGCCGCTGAGTGTCGCGTTCTTGGCGACGAGTGGAAACAAGCTGCCGTTAAATGAACCAAATCCAGTCAGGACTCCGATCAACGCGATGTGGCCACCCGCGCGGACCGCTGCGATCGACTTCTCCAACGTGCCGGGGCCACCGACTTCAATCACGTGATCGACGCCTTGCTTGTTCGTGAGTTGCCAAATGGCCTTATCCCAATCTGGAGTGGTGCGATAGTTGATGAGATGCGTGGCCCCTAGTTCTTTCGCTCTCGCGAGCTTCTCGTCGCTACTGGACGTTGCAAAAACGGAGCATCCCATCGCGGCGGCGAACTGTGTGGCGAAGATCGACACGCCTCCGGTCCCGAGCACGAGAACGCTTTGGCCGGCTCGCAACTGACCTCGCGAGACGAGAGCCGTCCACGCCGTAAGTCCGGCACATGGCAAGCAAGCGGCCTCTTCGAAGGTCAGGGATTCTGGCATTGGAATAATTCCGCCAGCTCGCAGTTCTACGTACTCCGCCAACATGCCATCAGCAGTTCCTCCAAGTGCGGCTTGATGATGAGCCATCTCGAACGAACCGCTGCTCCAAGTTTGGAAGAAGCAGCCGAGCACTCGATCTCCCACATTCACGTTCGAAACCTGAGACCCAACTGCGACAACTTCACCGGCTCCGTCCGATAGCGGGACTCGGCCTGCGACATCTCGACCCGCCTTGTTACGTAGATGCACGAGGTCTCGGTAGTTCAACGATGCCGCGCGAACACGAACGACGACATTGCCCGCAGCCGGTTCTGGTATCGGACGATCGACGCAATCAAGGCGATAGGCAGAGCCGTCAGCGACAAATTCATAACGAAGCATGAGGTGTCTCTTGTCATGGGGTGAGCGCGAAGCTTGGTTGAGTGACGTCTGCGAAATCGCGAATCACATTGAGTCGAAGGTCATTCAACGATCATTGCGGCTCGCGAATTCGTTCCAGAGATCGTTGAGGCTCGCTGACCAATGAATCTGCGGCTGCCATCCGGTTGTGCGTTGCAGCTTTTCGAAGCTTCCGGCGCTACGACTGATGCCGCCACGAGATTGATGTTCGCCGCCGACTCGCGGTTGCAGGCTTCCGGCAAGTTCGCCCAACCGTGTGGCCATCTCAAGCAACGTCGTCTCCCGAGATGTCGCGATGTTGAAGATGTCGCATGTCCCCGGTTCGAAGCGGGCTCGCTCAAGCAATGCGACGCAGGCTTCCGCGACGTCTCGGGCATCGACGAAGTCGCGCGTCGCGTTCGCATTCGTCACTTCAAATTCTCTCGGCGATGTTGGATCTGACAGCATCGCTCTGAGCCGCTTGGACAGAGATGCAGCGAAGTAGATCTCCGGCAGGCCAGGTCCAATCACATTGAAGGGGCGAATCGAAACGAGCCGCAGTTTTTTCTCAGCCGCCATCGCCTGAGCTAGTTCGGACTGTGCGAGTTTCGACGAACCAAACACAGATGAGGGACGTGGCAGTCGATCTTCTGTAAGCGGCAACCATTCCAGTGGCAACGAGCCATATTCCGCAGCGCTGCCCATCAACAGCACGCGCGCGGTTGGCGCGTGCTGCTCGATCGCTTCGAGGAAGTTTGCCGTGCCGAATACATGCGTTTGATAAAGCTCGCGCAAGTCTCGCGAAGAAGTGGCGGCACCACACTGAATGATCCATTCCGGCTGAGAGATATTGAGTGCGGCGGCGATCGAGTCGATGTCGGTCAGATCGCAGGCAAGATAGGAGTCGTCGTTTGGGCTTCGACGCGTGCGATAGACCTGCATCTTCCTTCGGGTGAGAGAGTCGCAGACGTGTCGACCAATGAAAGAACTCGCTGCAATCACAAGCACACGTGTCATAACTATGTCACTCGGCGCACGACGGAATGGAAGAGGCCGTGAACTCGAGTGTGAGTTCACGGCCACGGTGGTTGTTGAGGATCGATCGTTGGATCAAGACATCAGGGATGTGCCATAAATATTCCACAACACGCTAGCCTCGATCACTGACGCGACGGATAAGCCGATGGCCGCATAAAAGTTCTTCGTACCTTGAGCGCTCAATGGTCGGATCAACGCCTTACCGATGAACCACGTTGAGACCAGAACGACTGGCGGCACGAGCAAACTGACGGCTGCAGTGACGCAGGCTCGATTCGCGAGCTTGTCGTTTTCGGCGACTTCATCGGCGAACTCTGGTGGAATGACGATGTCGAACAGCGATGCCGACGGAGCACAACCACAACCGCCCGATGAGCAGCCACCGCTTCCGCAACTGCCACCTTCTGAGCCAACAACCGGCATCTCGAAGTAAGCCGCTTCCTCACGAGGGCTGCCACACGACCAGCACGCGGAGTAGCTTCGTTCGACTGATGTGCCACATGTCGAGCAGTGCCAACCTTGCCCCTCTTTGTGCAACAGCCCGGCGGCTCGGAGAACCTCGCGAGCGACTTCGGCCTGCTCCGTGGCAACCTTCAACATGAAGATGCTGCGAGATGGCTCACTGCCATCTTCGGTGCGGATCTCACCAATCGTTTCGACGGTTGATACGACGTTCTGCTGATCCATCAATTTAATGGCTTCGTCGGCTTCGGCTTCGCTGGCCAGGGTTGCGATCGGGATCAATTCGCCAATTGCTGTCGTCATGCTGGAGTCCTATTCGGTCATTTAGCGAGCATGTTTCGTCAACACCGCTCGCCGTTATGATGCAAGCGGTGTCGTCCAATTTCTAACTTGAGGAGCCTTCAGATGCGCGGTGTGAATCGTCGGGAGTTTCTACGTCAAAGTTCCCTAGCTTGTGCAGGTTTGATGCTGTCTGGAATGGGTGGATTTTCCCACGCTGCCGACGAAAAACCGCTCTTCAAGATTTCGTTGGCTCAGTGGTCTCTGCATAAGGCCATCTTTGACAAGAAGCTCGATAACCTCGACTTCGCCAAAACAGCTAAGCGAGACTTCGGCATTGAAGCGGTTGAGTACGTGAATCAGTTCTTCTTCGACAAGGCGAAAGACCAGTCGTATCTCGGCGAGATGAAGAAGCGAGCGGAAGGTGAAGGCGTCAAGAGCCTGCTCATCATGTGCGACCGAGAAGGCAATTTGGGTGATCCGAATGCCGAGAAGCGAACGAAGGCTGTTGAGAACCACTACAAGTGGATCGAGGCGGCGAAGTTCCTCGGTTGCCATTCGATCCGGGTCAATGCTGCGAGTTCCGGAAGCTACGAAGAGCAAGTGAAGCTCGCGGCTGACGGACTGCGTCGCCTGAGTGAGTTCGGCGATCAACATGGTTTGAATGTCATCGTCGAGAATCACGGCGGCCTCTCTTCGAACGGCAAGTGGCTCTCCGAAGTGATGAAGCTGGTGAATCACCCGCGCTGTGGCACGCTTCCTGACTTTGGAAACTTCGGGATCGATCGCCAAAAAGGCGAGTGGTACGACCGTTACCAAGGCGTCACGGAGTTGATGCCATTTGCCAAAGCCGTCAGTGCCAAGACCTATGAATTCGATGACGCCAAGCCGTTCATCACGACCGACACCAAATGGGAGAAGGAAACCGACTTCCTAAAGATGATGCAGATCGTCTTGGCTGCCGGATATCACGGCTATGTTGGCATCGAGTACGAAGGCTCGAAGGTCGACGAAGCGACTGGCATTCGTAAGTCGAAAGAATTGCTGGAACGGGTCGCTCAAAAGTTGGCACAGAAGTAGGCCGCTTGATTGAGTTGCTTATCGTGGCAAAGAGATCTCGTCGTTCTCTTGATGTGGGAACGACGTCCCACTTGAGACGCAGTGCCATGACGCGAGCCGATTTCAATTGAGTCTGATTTGAACGAATGAAGCCGCACGGCCTAGTGGCTGTGCGGCTCGCTTCTATGATTTTGGTCGATGGTGTTTTGCTGATTCGCCGCCAGTTCACAGTGAGTCCTTCGAATCAACGGATGGTTTGGGGACTCACTTCAGTTTGAAATGCTGGCAGTACTCATGCTCTGGAAGGAGATGCTTCATGCAAGGTAGTCAGAAAGTTATCGACGCTTTGAATCGTGGTTTGACGATCGAGCTGACTGCGATCAATCAGTACTTCGTGCAGTCCAAAATGTGCGCAAACTGGGGGCTCAAGCGGCTCGCTAAGAAGCACTATTTCGAATCCATCGGCGAGATGAAGCACGCGGAGAAGCTGATTGATCGAATCCTGTTTCTCGAAGGTGTTCCCGAGATTGCTCGGTATGACGTCATTCGAGTTGGCACGGACGTGAAGACGCAATTCGAGAATGACCTGAAGCTCGAGACGGGTGGCGTCAATGCCTACAACGAGGCCATCAAGGTTTGCTTGGCGGAAGGCGATTCAGGCAGCCGAGAGTTGCTGGCGACGATTCTGGTTGAATCAGAAGAGCACGTGGACTGGCTGGAGTCGCAACTCGACCTAATTGAGAAGGTCGGCATTCAGAACTACTTGGCGCAAATGATTGGCGAAGAAGACGCCGCCGGGCACTGATTCGCAACCATCTGGCGAATGCGGCGGTGACAAGCAGTGCATCCGCCGCCAGCGCCGGTCAAGTTCATCACACACGCGGCTGTCGGTCTCTCGATGAGGCTGGCAGCCGTTTTTATTTCAGCAGCCGTAACCTTCAAGCAGTGACAAACAACGGCATCGAGTCCGAGAGCGTCGGAATCGGAACTGTTCTCTGCAGCGGAATAGTGGAGAGTCGACATGACGGCGATGCACCTTGTTGTCGAATCTGATCGGCGGGAATGTCTGACTAACTTGCGTCAGAGTTGAGATTGAATCTCAATCGCTGGCAAAAGTCTAGACGGGCCAGTCGCGAAGTCAATTGCTCTGGTTCGTACTTCTCGCAACTCTGCGAGCACTCACCGTGATCGAGTTAGCCCAATCACAAGGAGAGGCAGCGTGTCAGAGACGAAATCGCTTTACGAACGGCTGGGGGGAGTTTTCGCGATTGCCGCTGTAGTTGATGACTTCATCGATCGCATCATGGTCGACTCGAGATTGAACGTGAATCCAAAGGTTGACGATGCTCATCACAAGGTCTCAAAAGCCGGGTTCAAGTACCTCGTGACAGAGCAGGTTTGCCATGCGACTGGCGGGCCTCAACGCTACACCGGCCGTTCGATGTACGACTCGCACGCGCACCTGGAGATCTCGGAGTCAGAGTGGAAAGCGTTTCTGGATGACCTTAATCAGACGTTCGACAAGTTCGGCGTTCCCGCCGTTGAACGGCAGGAGTTGTTTGCCATCGTCGACAGTACGAAGAATGACATCGTTCTGAAGAAGTGATGCTGCACTGGTCTCGCTCAGTCAACGAACTGAAACTCGTTGGACAGCAGAAGCACTGGAGCGAGCTGCGGCCAAACGCCGAGGCCCTTTGGTTGTGGGCCTCGGAACTGCAGCGACGAATCCCAACGCTGACTGCCGAGCCCGACTTCTTCGATGCGAGGTGCCCATTGGAACGAGTCGTGGTTTTCGTTGTCGCGGCAGTCCACGACGAAGTCGACCGTGGTGCCCGTTGTCACCGCAACGGGTACTGTGCCGGTGTCGGTGGCTGAACCTTGAGCGGTCCATTGTCCGAACTTTTGTTTCCCTGCCAGAAGGACCGTCGCGCGAATGCCGTCTCCTTCTTTTGCAGGGTGCGTCAGCTTGCCGGCGGCGCGGACCAGCACGTCGCGCGGAGCGACCCAACGGAGCACAACCGCGTGTTGTCGATTACCGGGGTGTCCTCCCTTCGGATGCCACATGGCCCATCCCGTTTGAGGATCTGGGAGTTGTGGACCGCCTTGCCATCGGTCACCCGTGAAGTGCGGGAGCGACGAGAAGCTCTTGAGTTGGCCCAGTGCTTGATCCCACTCCCCGTAGCCATAGTTCCATATGGCTGGGCCAGATGGAGGAGCATTGTCGCTCGTTCCACTGCGGATGAATTCAACGGCCGCAGTCATCTCTTCGGCGACAGGCTCGCGATTGAGCACGCGGCGATAGAGCGAGAGGACTCGTTCTTCGAGCGAGCTATCCGGTAACTGCTGGGCGAGGCGGGTCGCTTCCGTTCGAACCAAGCCGCTGTTTCGCAAGAAGAGCGATTGCTGCGGTCCCGAAGTTTCAAACCGACCGGGGCTGTGAGTATCCGGGACAGCGAAATCAAACGTGCGGAAGAACTGAGGCAGGTTCTGGCGGTCGATGAAGGCGTAAACCGAACGACGGCGCGGGGCATTGGCAGGGACGATGTCGACGGACTTCCCACCGAACTGTGATTCGAGCGATTCAGAGGTCGCGATGATCGCATCTCGCATGGCTTCAAGATTCAGTCGCCCTCGATTCATGCGCCAGAAGAGTCGGTTCTCTGAGTCGATGGCTCGCTTGGCTGGATCGTCGGTGCTTGCTTGCTGGTAGGTGTTTGATAACACGATCTGGCGATGCAGAGCTTTGAGCGACCAATTCGACTGAATTAGCGTCGCGGCGAGATGGTCCAGCAACTCAGGATGCGTGGGCGGTTCTGCCCGAAGTCCAAAGTCACTCGTGGATCGAACCAAGGGCGTATGGAAGTGATCACGCCAAATTCGATTCGCGATGACGCGCGGTGTCAGTGGATTCGAAGCGCTTGTGATGGCCGCAGCGAGTTCTCGGCGACCGCTTGCTTTTTCAAACGGCTTACGGTCATTGCCTGCAACGACCTGCAAGAACTGTCGAGGCACATTGGGGCCACGATTGCCTGCTTGGCCGCGTAAGAAGACGTAGGGCTGCGTCGGTTTGTCGTTCTCGGCCAGTGGCATCGCGTTGGGAACGTCCTTCGGTTCATGCGACGAAGCGAAGACTCCATACAGCGAGTAGTAGTCTGCTGCGGGAACGGGATCGAACTTATGGTCATGGCAACGAGCACAGCCAATTGTGATGCCCATCGTTCCGCGAATTGTCACGTCCAGTCGGTCATCAATGATGTCATTAATGTTGTTAAGGAAGCGTCGTCCGAGGGTCAGAAATCCCATCGCCGCGAGCTCGTTACGGTCGAGTCCGTCTTCCTTCACGAGAATGTCAGCCGCCAACTGACGCATGAGGAATTCGTTGTACGGCAGGTCTTCATTGAGGCTGCGAATGACCCAGTCTCGGTAGGCGTAGGCTGAGGGATAGTTGCGGTCTTCTTGGAAGACATAGCCTTTCGTGTCGGCATATCGCGCGATGTCGAGCCAGTATCGAGCCCATCGTTCGCCATATTGCGGTGCTGCCAAGTATTGCTCGACGAGTCGCTCATAAGCTGCTGGATCTGAGTCCGCGACGAATGCTTGCGTCTCTTCAAAAGTCGGTGGGAGCCCCAGCAAATCGAACTTGAGTCGCCTCATCAGCGTTGCTCGGTCGGCATTCGACGAAGGAGCGAGTTGTGACTTCTCGAGTTCAGTGAGTATGAACGAGTCGATCGGGGTGCGCAGCCAATCGGATTGGCGAACTGATGGTAGTGCTGGCTTTTGAACCGGACGGAACGACCAATGCCGGCCAGCATCAAACGCGAGATCTCGCGGACCTGAAATCTTCGGCCAGACCGCGCCGTCTTGAATCCACTGTTTGAAGTCAGCGAGGACATCGTCGGGCAGCTTCTTATCCGGTGGCATCTTGAAGTCACCGTCGTGAGTCAGTGCCAGATAAAGCTGACTTTGCTCTGGCTTGTTGACGACGACCGATGTGCCGCTGTCGCCACCTTTGAGCAACGCTTCTCGCGAGTCGACTCGTAGGCCGCTGCTGACTTTCTCACCGCCATGACACTTGAAGCACTTGCCGACCAGTACCGGTCGAATCTTGGTTTCAAAGAAGTTTTCTCGTTCGTCGGCGAAGGTGATGGAGGTCGCAACAAGCACGACAAGGAACGCAAGATTTCGAAGCATGATGTGCTGCACTCGATGGGACTGGCGGTCGGTAGGAAGCGGGCGGGAGTATCACAAAACGTAACCTATGGCGTGAGCTGTAACAGCGGCGCGGAGCCTACAAAGTCGGGAATGGCAGAAGTACGCTGCCGGGCCTGTTCGATCTCGTCCTGTTCGACTCTCAAGGAACGACGCATGACTTCGCTGACTCGACGTGAATTCGTGGCTGCTTCTGCAGCAGCTTTGGCTGCTGGCTCGCTGGCTTCTCAATCGGAACTGCTCGCTGGAGATCAAAAAGTGGATCAATCGACCCTGCCTGTTTGCGACACGCACTTGCATCTGTGGGACTTGAACAAGTTCAAGTTGCCGTGGTTGGGCGGGGATGCCGTGCAGCGGATCAATCGCAGCTTCGTCATGTCCGACTATTTGGAAGCCTCGAAGGGCGGCAACGTTTCGAAGGCTGTCTACATGGAAGTGAATGTTGCTCCGGACAACCAAGTTGGCGAGGCCGAGTACGTGATCGATCTCTGCCAGCGCGGCGACAATCCCATGAAGGGCGCCGTGATTGGTGGTTCTCCTCAACTGGCATCATTCAAGGCGTATGCCGAGCGGTTTGCGAAGAGCAAGTTCATCAAGGGCGTTCGCACCGTGCTCCATGACGAAGACCGAAAACCGGGCATGTGTTTGCAGCAGCAATTCGTCGACAACATCAAGCTGCTCGGCGAGCTTGGCTTGTGCTTCGATCTCTGTATGCGACCGGGCGAACTTCTGGACGCTGCGAAACTGGTTGATCAATGCCCGAAGACCAAGTTCGTCTTGGATCACTGCGGAAACCTGAGCGTTCAAAACAAGGACGCGGCATTGAGGTCTGCTTGGGAAAAGGGCGTCAAAGAGCTGGCCGCGCGACCGAACGTCGTCTGTAAGATTAGCGGCATCATTGTGACCGCGAACCGCGAGTCATGGACGCCGAATGATCTCGCGCCCAACACGAACTACTGCATGGACACCTTCGGAGAAGACCGAGTGATGTTCGCTGGCGACTGGCCCGTCTGCACGTTGACGGCTCCTTTTGGAAGCTGGCTCAACGCGCTCAAGACGATCGTCAAAGGCCGGTCAGAGTCATTCCAGAAGAAGCTGTTCCACGACAACGCCGTCAAGTTCTACGGACTCTCGTAGGACGTCTGCAGAGATCAGGAACTCGACTCGCCTATCGAGGTGAGTCGAGTTTTGGTCGCATCGGATGATTCATCTCTTCGAGCGGGTGTCACTCGGAAATGAGCGTTGTGCAGTGTCTGATGAAGCTCAATCCAATCGCCGTGATTTTCTGACCGGACGAGCATTGCACTCCGAAGTCGAGCAGCGGGCGCGAGCTTTGGGAGACGCGCTGCTCGACGGTTCCGAAGTTCAATCAGCGCCTGTCTCTGGACCGATGGTGAAGCTCAGCACGCGAGCAATGGCTTGTGAGTTTCATGTCATGCTCAATGCCGGCCCGGAGAGTTCCGTCGAGGCGTGGCATGCCTCGGATGCGCTTGATGTGGTGCATCGCATGGAAGACCTGATGACGGTCTATCGAGAGCACAGCCCGTTGCTTGATGTGAATCAGAGAGCTGCCGCGGAGTCGGTTGTCGTCGAACAATCTCTGTTCGATGTTTTGAAGCTCGCGCTAACGATCGCCCAAGAGACCGAAGGCGCATTCGATCCGACGGCGATGCCGCTCGTAAGACTGTGGCGCCGAGTACGTGCCGAGAACCGAGTGCCAGTTCAAGACGAGATCGATGCCGCGAAGTCGCTAACGGGATTCGATGAGGTCGAACTCGATGAGCTGGCTCGAACCGTGAGATTTCGACGAGCTGGTATCGAGCTGCAGCTCAATGCCATCGGCAAAGGTTTCGCTCTCGATCGAGCTGCAGATGTGATGTCTGAGCATGAGATCGCGAATTGGCTTTTGCATGGTGGGCATAGCAGTGTGATCGCTTGCGGCGAGCATTGTGGGCAGGGCGGCTGGCCCGTCGGAATTCGCAATCCGTTGTTCCCCGAAGAGCGATTGGCGACGGTTGTTCTTAAAGACGAGGCAATGGGCACGAGCGGCAACTCAGTGCAGTTTTTCAGGTGGAATGGCCGTCGGTTTGGACACATTTTGGATCCCCGAACAGGCTGGCCTGCGGACGAGCTCTTGCAAGCGACCGTAATCGCCCCCACATCCGCCGAGGCAGATGCGCTCTCGACGGCGTTTTTCGTGATGGGACTCGAAAACGCTCAACGCTTTTGCCAGAATCGGCCCGCGATCAAAGCCTTGCTCGTTCCCTATCCGCGAGCAGGCCGAGTTTTGGAACCGGTGAACTGCGGCATTCCAGCAGAGCACCTCTTCTTCGCACCCTCCTCGAACGTCTTGCCTTCGGGCTCGATCCCTCCGTGAGGTTTCCAGCAGACGCGCATTTGCCGCTTGCTGAGGCTCCCCTCGATTCATCCCTCTGACATTGTTTTCGTGATCCGTGGAGATAACTGAGTGAGCAACTCCTACCGATTTCCAATTGCCGGAGTCGTCTTCGTCGTGCTGCTGCGCATGTCGATAGGCTGGCAATTCTTGTACGAGGGATTGTGGAAGATCGATTCCTTGTCGACTGCGAAGCCGTGGACGGCAGAAGGCTATCTCAAGAATGCGGCTGGTCCGTTTCGCGATTACTTCCGCAGTATGACCGGTGATCCCGATGACTTGGATTGGCTCGATGCCGCGAAGGTCTCGGGCAAGTGGGACACATGGCGAGACAAGTTCATCGCTCACTACGGGCTGGATGAAAAGCAAGTTGCTCGACTGGGCGAGATCCTCGATGGACCGAAGGAATTCAAAGTCGAACTTGCAGCATTGCCTGCCGGAGTTGAAATCAAAGGTTCGCTGGCAAAGGTTGCGAAGTTTGATGCGAAGGCCAAGCGACTGACGTGTCCTGGCGAGCTGCGGATGATTCCAACGGAGCGCGAAGCACTGCTCAAGCTGGCGCCGGGCGATGATCCTGCTTCGGTCGCTTATCGAAAAGCTGTCCTCGACCTTTACAAGCGAGCGACTGCCAAGCTGTCCTACAAAGAACGTCTGCGGGCTTCTTTGGTTGGCGATCCTGATCGTGCCGGAGTCACTAACGAGCAACAAGCGGGTACTGTTGACGGTCATCGACTGGGAGAGATCGAGCTCTATAAGGCTCAGGTCGAACGCTACAACCGCAACTTGGCTTCCGCCAAGCAAGACTTCAATCACGAGCACCTCAAGCGACAGTGGAGTGAACTCCAAGAATTGAAGTCGAAGGTTGTGGGACCGGTGCGAGCGATGGACACGGTGCTAAAAGAGGATGCTCGCAAGTTGCTGTCTGCAGAGCAGCTGCAACTCGGGCCAGTCACGGTCCCCAGTCCGGTTGATTCGATCAACAACCAAACGATCTTCGGGCTTACCGTTATCGGAATCTGCTTGGTCTTTGGTTTGCTGACTCGCCCTGCCGCTGCGGCTGGTGCCGTCATGCTCATCATGTTCTATTTGCCGATGCCACCGTGGCCCGGAGTCCCTGAAGCACCGGGACCAGAGCACAGCTTCATCGTCAACAAGAATTTGATTGAAGCCATCGGACTCCTGCTTGTGGCTGCCTTGCCTACAGGCCAATGGTTTGGAGTCGACGCGTTGCTGTTCCGATTCTGCTGTCGGAAGAAGAGTTGTTGCGGCGGTGCCTGCGACGCTCCTGCACCGACTTCACCGGATGTGAAACCAGCAACGGCTTAGGTCGAACGAGTTGGCTGAGTCGCCGAACGCCGCTGTTGATCTAGAAACAATTCACAGCGTGTTCGAGTTTGGCCAGTCGATGACAGCCGCTAGCAATGGACGAAAAATTACAAACAACGGACTCTCAAATTCATCACCGCTCTAACCGCGTTGTGCGGGGAAGCTGCGGTTCATCTCTCCAGAGGATTCAAACATGCCACTTCATCTCACACCCGAGCAGAAGCAGATCGGCAAGGACAATTTCAATGAGGCCGTCGGCCTGAACCGTCGCTCGTTCTTGAAGGGGGCCGCCGCCGCCACTGCGGGCTTAGGCGCGACATACTTCGCTTACGACAAACTCAAAGGTGCGCCGGTCCGAGTGGGTTGGATTGGCTGCGGTGACGAAGGCAGTGTCCTGCTGACTCAGCATCCGCCAGAGTACATGGACATTGTAGCGATTGCCGATTTGCGACCTTCTAATCGCGAACGAGCCTTTATCGGCGATGGCAACGAGCATCGTGTGGGGCTCATCAAGAAGTTGGGTGAGGCCAAGTGCAAGAAGATCAAGCGCTATGAGAATCATCGCGATCTGCTCGCTGATCCCGAGATCGAAGCGGTCATCGTTGCTGTGCCACTCAATCAGCACATGCAAGTTACGATCGACGCACTCAGGGCCGGCAAGCACGTGCTGTGCGAGAAGCTGATGGCGAAGACCATCGCTCAGTGCAAAGAGATGATCAAAGCCCAGAAAGATTCGGGCAAGCTGCTGACAGTCGGACATCAACGGCATTACTCCGTGCTGTACGACAACGCCAATGACTTGATCCGTCGCGGTCTGCTGGGTGACATCAAGTTCATTCGAGCTCAATGGCATCGCAACAACAGCTTCCCTGGTCGCGATAGCTGGCGGAAGTACCCCGATCAAACTCCGAAGGTCGACCGTGATGCGTTGGAGCAGTTCGACTTACCGAAGTTCGGCTACAAGGACTTGCGCCAGCTCATCGACTGGCGTCTCTACAACGAGACCGGCGGCGGTCTGATGGCCGAACTCGGAAGTCACCAACTCGACGCTTCGAGCATCTTCCTGGGCAAGGTGAAGCCTCTGGCTGTGAGTGGTTACGGCGGACGCAACTTCTACGGAGTGAAAGGCGTCGGTTCGAAGGACAAGCAAGCGGACAACCGTGAGATCTTCGATCACGTCTACACCACGTTCGAATTCCCCGGTGCTCACTACTACGAGCGAGACGATGCCGGAAAGATTGTCGTTCGCGATGGCAAGCCGGTTGTGTATTCACCAGACGACATCGTCATCGTCACTTACTCGTCGATTAACACGAACCGTTTCGAGCCATACGGCGAGACTGTCTTCGGTAGCCGAGGCACCTTGTTGATGGTCGAAGAGCAGGAAGCAATGCTCTTCAAAGAAGCGAGCCCAACAACGGGTGGTGGTGGACCTGAGCAACGCTTGCACGTCATCAGCGAAGGCTCCGACGGCCCAGTGCTCGACGCCAGCCCGAGTTTGGCACCATCGGCCAACGCGGCTGGTGCAGCCGGTGTGCATGCCAAAGTCAGCCGAGGCTACACCGAGGAAATGGAGCATCTCGCGTTCTGCATCCGTAACCCGGAAGAGGCGAAGTCTCTGCGTTGTACCGGTCCCGTCGCGATGGCTGATGCGATCATGGCACTGACCTCGAACATTGCGATGACTCAACGTCGCCGCATCGAGTTCAAGTCGGAATGGTTTGATCCCGAGAGCAGTGCAACTCCTGAAGAGGACACGAAGCAGGCGTAGTTTGAAACGTCGAACTTGGAGTGCTCCGGCTCGACGGAGCACTTCAGGACTTAAGCGTCGGAGACACACATGGGACGATGGCCGGATAGCTCACGATCGACTCTGACAACAGCGGTCATCATGTTCGTGCTGTTCCCGCTGCTAGCTGCCATCGCCTGGTGGTACGTGCGTGGATAACGGTGATGGGGCAAACGAAACTATCCGACGACGGAAGCGGAAATGGCAAAGTCACATACATGGTTTGCCACTTCGCAAGACATGCCGCTCATTCTTGATTGGTTACGCGAGGCAAAGGCCGAAGTGCTCGGCATGTCGACTTTCCCCGATGACTTCGCTTCAGACGGGCGGGAATTTGTCCTGCATTTTCCGTTGATTGGTCCGGTTGAGTACTGGCCCGACGATATTTGTCTCACGGACTATCCAGCGAACAGCACCCGTTGGCGCGATGCGTTACTTGTGCGAGATCGCTCGATTGCGAAACGTCCCGTCGTAGATGCCGACCGCAGCGCTGCCGCCGGTCTGCGACTTCCGGAATTCCGCGATAATAAGTTTTGGGTATCAGGGGCGTTGTGGTTTCCGGGAGCAAGGTTGAGAGAAGCGTTTCTCGAACTCAACCGCATCAACTATCGGTTCCAGCGCTGGGTCACTTCTTTCACCACCGTGTTTGATAACACCAAAGTAGAGCAAAGACTGGCTCATTCATCACAGCTCTGCATGGGAGGCTGCATTCAGAGAGTCGTCGCGTTGCCCAATGCTCTTAGTTTGTTGCAACAGGGGCATCACATGGTTGACCACATGGCGTCACCTAGGAGCCTGTCCGAGTAGGTTGATATTGGCGGACATTTTGTCGGGGCGGGGGCCGGTTAGGCCGTTTGGGCGCGGAACAGTTTCAGCAGGTTGTGCGTTAGGCAGATGAGAGCCCACT
>OMIV01000021.1 GCA_900299185.1 Planctomycetaceae bacterium | reverse complement strand
TCCTGCTGCGTTCGGTCTTCGACTCGCCGGATGCGGACGCGCTCCCCTTCGTCGTGCATGACAATCAGATGACGGGCAGTGGTCAGGCTTTGAATCTCAACAACCTGACGGACTTCACGATCGGGGCTGCGGGATCGGGGGCGACGATCGAACTGCCAACGGATGGCTCGCTGAACGCGATGGGTCGACCAATTGAAATGGCAGCGATCAGCAATGTCGTTGTTGATGGACTCGATCTGTCATGGAGCGGACCAACTCGCAACGGATTCGGACTGCAGGCCTCATCCGGCACGAACATGAGGGTTTCAAACGTCATTGCTGGCAATCGCGGCATCGGTCTGTATGTCGCGGACGGGGCTCGCGACGTCACTCTCACTCATAACAACCTAGTTGGTTCAGACACTGGCATTTACTTGCGCTCGGTCTCTGATGCAGATGATGCCGACGATGTTGGAGCGGTCGTGACGGACTCACTATTCAGTGCCAATATCACCAGCGTTACCGTCGTTAATTCAACCGCGCGACTGACCAACAACGCCTTCCTGGCATCGGCGACCGCCGTCGATAACAGCAGTGCGGAGATCAACGCCGAGAACAACTATTGGAACGCTTCTGATGGTCCGTCGACTCTCGGCGGCAGCGGCACTCGATATGTCGGCGCTGTCGACGCAGATCCATTCTTGACGAGCGCGCCGACCAATCTTTTGCTGAAGCGTGGAGCGATCTCGGCCCCATTCATCACCGCGATCTCGACCGACAATGGTTAGAATACGCATGACGGCATCACCACCGATCGCACGCTCGTAATCTCGGGCACGAGCGCCGCTGACGCGACAGTGAATGTGTTGCTTGACGGCGCTCCGATCGGCACGACAACCGCGAACAGCAATGGTGAATGGAGCTTTGACTACACCGGCACATCACTCAGCAACGGCACTTACGCGTTGACGGCTTACGCCTCGAACGCGAATTTCGAAGCCAGCAATGATTCCGCGGCCTTCAATGTCACCATCTATCAAAACGCGATCCCAACGACGTCAAATAAGACGGTCTCGATTAACGAGGATTCCAGCTACACCTTCAGCGAGAACGACTTTGCCTTCAACGACGCTGACGGCGGCAAACTGGCGGCAGTGAAAGTCACGTCGTTGAACTTGCCGAGCGGCTCAAGGCTGCGGCTCGACGGCATCCATGTCGCAGCCAATACAATCATTGCAACGAGCCTCATTCAAAACGGCAAGCTGAGGTTTACTCCGGCAGCCAACGCGAACGGAGCAAACTACGCGTCGTTCAATTTCGCTGTTTCAGACGGTGACGACTTCAGCTCTCCGAGCACGCTGAGCATCAATGTTGCAGCGATCAACGACGTGCCGACGTTCGAACTCGGCGGTGATGCCGACGTCAATCCGAACTTCGAAGGTGTGCTCGCACGAGGCCCGCTGACGTTCCGCGATCCTGATGTCAGCTCATGGACGGGGACCGTCAACTACGGCGACGGCAACGGCGATGAGGATCTTGAACTCGATCAAGCCGCGCGGAGCTTTAGTCTCGATCACACTTATGCGGCTGACGGTCGCTACACCGTCACCGTGACGATTACCGATGCTGACGGCACATCGCATACGGACTCGTTCGATGCCGTCGTCGTGCATTACGCGACGCCGGAACTTGCCAACGACTTCTACGCCACAAACGCCGATGCGGCGTTGACCGTCGACGCACCTGGCGTGCTCAGCAACGACATTGGCCGCCGTCTCACGGTCACGCGGATCGACGCCACCACAGACAAAGGTGGCACCGTCAGCAGCACCTTGCCGACGGGAAGTTTCACCTACACACCACCGGCGTCGTTCCAGTCCCTTGGCAAAGGCAAAGCCGGAGTCGACCTCTTCCACTATCAAGCAACCGACTCTGAGGGAGTCACGTTCGACTCGACGGTCTACGTCGTCATCAAGGGCGTGAACGACGCACCGATCGCGCAAGCGGACGCTCTTAGCCTGAACACTCCACAATCGAAGATCGTCGCCGCTCCGGGTGTGCTCGGGAATGACTCGGACGTTGATACGACCGACACGCTGAGCGTCTCGACCTTTGACTCGACGGGTTCGAAAGGCGGCAGTCTCAGCATCAACGCGAACGGCAGTTTTTCTTACTCACCATCGAGCAGCACGCTCTCTTCAACGGCTCCGGGCACGCTCATTGAGGACGCTTTTAATTACACCGTGAGCGACGGTAACGGCGGTTCGGCGACATCGACGTTGACCGTGCGTTACTCGATCCCGTTCCCGCCGGATCAGATCAACGCGGCGAACGACAGCTTTACGACGACCGCTCTGCGCGACGTCACGAGCGACGTACCGGGACTGCTCGCGAACGACTCGGGCACGGGCATCAGCGTCACCGCGTTTGATGCGCAGTCCGCGCTCGGAGGGAGCGTCAGCGTCAACGCCGACGGTAGCTTTACCTACGAGACGCCGAACACATTGCAGACTCTCGCTGCCGGTGAGACGACGACTGACAGCTTCAACTACACGATCACGGACGCCAGCAATGCAACGCGCACCGCGACGGTCAGCATCACGATCAGCGGCGTGAACGATGCCCCGACTGCCGACGGCGACACGATCACGATCACCGACTTTGAAGCAACGTCGGAACTCGGCGCGATCATCGCTCTCAATAGCGACGGCAGCTTTTCTTACACTCCGACCGAAACCACAAAGGTTGAATTGCTTCCCGAGACAACGGTCTTCGATCGCTTCCATTACACGATCACGGACTCGCACGGTGCGACGTCAACGACGACCGTCACGATCCGCAACGACGTGCCGAACAGTGCCGATCTCTTGAAGGGCACGAGCGAAGATGAAGTGCTGCATGAGGACGCTCCCGGCTTGCTCGTCTATCGCGACGACTATCGCATTGACCCGCCCGTCACGGTCGTGAGCTACTCGCCAACGAGTCAGCTCGGAGCATCGGTCGTCGTCACTCCGAACGGTACCTATTACTACGACCCGCGCGGAGTCGCTGAGTTTCAAGCCTTGAAATACGGCGAGACGGCCAATGACTCGTTCACTTTCACGACGGTCGACATCAACAACGTGACGACCGAGCTGACCTTTAACGTCATCGTCATCGGAGCCGCAGACGGAGCCGAAGACGTCATCACCGTCTCGGCCAGTGAACCGCTCACTTCGAACGCGCCGGGCTTGCTCGAGAACGACGCGGCGGGCACGACGGTTGTTTCTGCCGACGAGACGACGACTCTCGGCCTGCCGATCACCGTCAATCCTGACGGCAGTTTCTCGTATGACCCGACCTCATCACTCGCGGTGCTCTCGCTCGCTAGCGACGAGTTCTTGATCGACCACTTCGACTACGTCGCTCAAACAGGCAGCGACGCGCCGGTCACGGTCAACGTTGCGTTGATCGTCGTCGGTCAGAACGACAATCCGATTGCGAGCGACGACGAACTCGCAACTTCTTCGATTCAAACGCTGCGAGCACCGGGTTCGGCGCTGCTCAACAATGATCTCGACCTTGATCTGAAGTTGGATCGCGTGCTCGGTCGCGATCTGCGAGTCGTCAGCTATGACGCCACGAGCAAGCTCGGTGCGAAGGTCGCGATCGGTGTTGACGGAGCGGTCTTCTATGACCCGCAAGCATCGGCAACGTTACGGGCTCTTGAACCCGGCGTGCCGGCGCGCGACGAGTTCCAATACACCGTCGCCGACGCCTTCGGTTTGACGTCGACAGCGACGGTCCGCGTCAACGTGACGGGCGATGCCTTTGCTCCGGTTGCGAATCACGATCAATTCACGATTGGTGCCGGCTCCGCTCGCACGACGGAAGCGTTCGCCGCCGCTCTCGTGCGACACAACTTGCTCGACAACGACACGGGCGGTTACGGCGAGAAGCAAGTCGTCGCGTTCGATGCGGTCAGTCGGCAAGGCGCTCGCGTGCATGTCTCGCATACCGGCGAACTGGTCTACAACCCCGAGACTTCGCCGACGTTGCGAGTGCTCGGCACCGGTCAATCGGGCGATGACAGTTTTAGTTACACCGTTCGCGATGCACTCGGCAAAGAGTCGACCGGCACCGTCACGATTCGCTTCCTCGGTGCGAACGAAGGTTCGGACGATGACTTCTTCGGCGGCACGCTCGCAGCAGTGACGGTCGCGGCTCCCGGCTTGCTCGCGAACGACCCGCCGGTCAACGGACAGCCTGCGACAGTGACCGGCTTTGATGCCGTCAGCGCTTCAGGGGCAACCGTCAGCGTCAATGCCGACGGCAGCTTCTCTTACAACGCCAGCAACGTCTCCGCCTTTGCTTCGATCCGTCCGGGTCAGCACATCGTCGACTCGTTCAACTACACCACTGGCAGCGGCGACTCTCTCCAGTCGCATCGCGTCACGATGAATTTGACGGCGACCAATCGTGCTCCCGTCGTCGATCTCGGTCGGCAGAACATCACGCTCTCGCCGCGCGGTTATCTCTTCGTCAATGGAGCCGCGAGCGACAGTGACTCTACCGGACTGACCGCGACCGTGAATTGGGGCGACGGCTTACCGGTCGGCACTCCGACTGTTGCGAACGGACAAGTGAATCTGTCCCACTCGTATGAGCTGCCCGGCGATTACGTCGTCAACGTGACCGTGCGCGACAGCGACGGCGCTGCGACAAGCAAGACGCTCTTCGTGTCGATTCCGCGAATGGGCAGCCCGTCGAGCCGCGCGTCACAACTCTTCCATACCGTACTCGGTCGAGAGCCCGATCGACTCGAACTTGCAGACGCCGTGCTGAATACGTCGCTCGCGCAAACGCTCGTTGCGGGTTCGGCCAACCAAAGCCGCATCATTCGATCGGTCTACTCAGCGTTGCTCGATCGTCAGCCGACCGAAGATGAAGTTGAGACCTTCCTCGAACAATTCGCCGACACTGACATCCGGCTCGCGCTGACGAAGTCGCTCGCGACATCGGTCGAATACACCGCCGCGCATCAGACATCGACGTCGTTCGTGAATGATCTCTTCAACGATCTCATCGGCCGCGCGCCACTGCCTGAGGAGCTGACTGCGTATGTCGCGAATGTTGATGGCAGCGCTTCGCGCAGCGGCTTTATGGACTCGTTCTTGCGGAGCCGCGTCTATCTGCGAGCGCAAGTGCGACCGATGTATCAGCAGTATCTCGGCCGCAACGCAACGACGACTGAAATGGAGACCGCGATCAACAATCTGCGTGCTCGGACGCAGTCGCTCACCGACGTCGCGGTGCAGATCCTGAGCACGCAAGAGTTCCGCAATCATCGTCACGGCCCGATCGCGAACCCGCGCATCTTGCAGCGATCGCGACCGCGCAATGCTGTCGATAACTCGCCGCAAGAGTCGGGAGTGTCGATCGTCACGAGCGGGCAGCTCACCGTCATCACGTTGCCGAGCGACGGCAACGGACTCGACTACACCGGCTTCCAACTGACGTCGGATGAGGCGACCAATAACTTCGTCTTGCTGACTTCGGTCAATTACGCCGTGCCCGGTCAATCGACTCCCGGCACAAAGATCTTCCGCGAGACCTTCACTGCCGCTGGCGTGCGTAGCGTTGTCATCGAAGGCACGAATGGAGCGGATGACATTCAGGTCAACGTCGGCAAGCTCAGCAGCGGTCTGACCGACGACCTTGTCTCAACGACGCAAGCCGTCGATGCCTTCATGGCGATCTATGGTCGAGGCGGCGATGACTTGCTGACCGTGCTCGGCGAACGCAGTCTGAATGCGAATGCGACTGGAACTCTGCGGCTCGATGGAGGTAACGGAAATGACACTCTCATCGGCGGCAACTTGCAGGACGACACGCTCATCGGCGGCGATGGCAATGACTATCTCGATGGCCTCGGCGGCAACGATGTACTCAGCGGCAATGACGGCGTCGACACATTGGTCGGCGGCGGCTCAGCGTCGAGCGATGCGACTGTTGGTGACGCGGACATGCTCATCACCGGCGATGCCGCAGCGAATGGCGATGTCATCGAGCTTGCTCCCGAACACTCTGATCTCGTGCATGTGATCTATGGCGCGGCGCCGAGCGATGCCTTCATCAGCGACGACAATGTCGAAGTTCGCAGTGTCGCGCGAGGAGCACCGGATCTCTCATCCATGCAGTTCCGACTGACTCCGGATCAACTCGAAGAAGACGACGTCAACGCACTCAACCTGCGACTGGATGGCGACACCTTGAGCCTCACCGGAGTCGCCGGTTACGGCTTCCAATTGGTCGGCAATTGAAAGCGTGAAGAGAAGACGGCGGGCACCGGCGAAGTGCTGGTCTACACCGTCAAAGCCTCTGACTATGTCAATAACCCCGGCATCTTCGTGAGGCTCGCCCGCATCGACTTAGCCCGTTCCAATGCGCGCGTCGAACTCTTCAATGACAACGGCGGCGGCTATCGCTTGTATTTGAAGACGACGCTCGTCGCGGATGTCTTCTCCTTCGGCGGCGGTCGCATGACGTTGAAGAGTGCAATGGGCGATATCCCGATCGTCGCGCCGCCCTTCAAGCTCGATACAACGGCTGATGGAGTTGCGAATGCCGGCGTCTTCGACGGCGACAAGTTCGAGATCGCGAACGGCACTTATAACGGGCAAGCGCAGGGCATTTCGTTCCTGACGAACGCAAGTTCGATCGGCGGTCTCTCGGGAGCGCAAGGCAACTTTGCTCAAGTGAAGGACGCGCTCGATAAGGTCGGCATGAAGTTCGGTGGCGACAACATGGGGCTCGGCATCGCGCTCGGGAAGTACATCAAGAACAGGATCATGGAAGACGCTCCGATCAATGACGGAGTGCCTTACATCTATCTCAATGCGATGTCCCGCGCTCCGAAGATTCAGCAAGGCGGCATCGAGCTTTCGTTCGGCAGCACGAATGGTCTTGGCTTGCTGTTCGATCCGGCGGACCCGTTCTTCTACTTCGAAGGCGCGGCCTCAGCGGTCGGAGAAGTGGCACTCGGTTATTCACATCGCGGACACATACCGTATGAAGCCAACAACAAGCTCGACAGTCGCGTCGGCGAACTCTTCGGCAACGTCTATACGCGAGCCGACATCGCGATCCCGGTCGTGCCCGGCATTGATCTCGGCTTGAAGGGCTCAGCGGTCATCGACCTCGACGCGAACAACGACGGCAGCTTCGGCGTTTCTGCTGTCGGCAGCTCATTCTCGAAGCAGGGCTTCAGAGATCTGATCAGCGGCAAGAGAACCACTGAAGTCTTCCTCGCGCTGCTGGATGCGAGCATCGGTCTCAACGGAGATGTGAGCCTCGACTTCGGAAAGAAGAACTTCGGTTTGAAAGTGCCCGTCGGCTCGGCGTCCATGATGTACAAGGGCTTGACCGATCAAGGTACGAACCCCCGAGTGGCCTTTGCCGGCGGCACGGTCGATGCCTTCAAGGACACGATTCTGTCGAGGTTCCAATCGAATCAAACGATCGGCATCTCGGGCTTCGCCGACAGTACGGGCTCGTTCGTGACGACGTTCGAAGTCAAGAACATGCAGCTCAATGGAGCGACCTTCAGCGGCAGCCTGACCGTGAATAACTCGGAGGTTGCCTTTAACGCGAAGCTCGATTCCGTGATCCCCGGCTTCGGTCAAGGAACGATCATCGGCTCGATCGGCTTCGACGGGAATTTCCTAGTTGTGGCGGGATTCAGTCGAGGCATCGACCTCGGTCCCTTCAGCGTGTCGATGGGAGCAACGCTCGGGCTCGGCACATGGGATCCGACGGTCTATGCCAAAGGCCGCCGCGTCGTCGTGCCGTTCTACGCCAAGGGCGGCTTCTCGGCTTCAGTAAGTGCGAACATTGTGATCGGCAAGATCTACGGAGACCTCGGCGCGAACTTCGACTTCGACGTCTCTGGCAACTTCAACGCGAGCGGCCGTTTCGAAGGCGGTTTCGAGCCACTGGTTGGCAAGAACGTGTCGATCGGCATCGGCTTCACCGCCAACCGCACCGGCTTCAGCATCCGCATGCCGAAAGGTGTCAAGGACGTCAACGTGCGGTTCTAAACCTGGAGTGCTCCGACTTGCCGAAGACCTCCAATCATCTTGTCGCTTGAATGTAATAGGAATTGCCGGCCTGACCGCAGGCAAAGCAATGCAAACTTCCTGTCTCAAATCTTCCTGTCGTTCGACTTCGGGATGTTGAAAGACAGGATGATTGCTGACAGGAGAATGACGGCATCGAATGGAGAGCTTTACCTGCGATCTGACTGCTACGGCTCGTGAATGCCCGACGACAAGAGTCGGAGGGCTTCGTCGAGCCGAAGCACTCCAGGGTGTCTCTATGAAAGCATCAAGATCTTGAAGACACGCCGTTCCCGAACTCGCTTGCCGATGGTCGCTCAGCGGCTTGAGGCTCGCGTTGTGCCGATTATTAACGGCACGACGACGGCGCTATTTCCGATGGTCGGCATTGTTGGCGATAGCCTCGGCAATAGCGGCACGGGGACGCTAATTGGTGAGCGATTCGTGCTGACGGCGGGGCATCTTGCCGAAGATGTCTCCCAGACCGCCGGTCGCTTCACGGTCGGCGGTAAGACTTATCACACCAGTCACATCTACCTGCATCCCGGTTATGAACCGAGCCGTCTTGGAGACGACGGTGCCGATGACATCGCGATTTTTGAACTGTCTGAGGCCGTGCCCAACCTCGATCCGCTGCCGCTCTTTCAAGGCACGCCGCAAGTCGGAGACATGCTGACGCTGATCGGCTTCGGAGCAGGCGGCACGGGCACGATCGGATCAACCGGTGACTTCGGCACGAAGCGCATTGGGACGACGCCAATTGATCGAGTCAGCTCAACGCTGCTGCATTGGAACTTCGACAACAACTCCGAGAGCAACACGGCCGCCGGTGACTCGGGCGGCCCTGCCCTGCTCTCGATTGATGGCAGCTACTTCATCGCCGGCATCACGTCTGGCGGAGAGTTGCCCGACGCGTCGCTCGGCGATCAGTCGTATGACACGCGAGTCGATGCGTATCTCGATTGGATCGACTCGATCATAAATCCGACGCCGGTTGATCCGACTCCCGATCCGGCTTCGCTGCGAGTCGTCGCTAGCTCGAACACACAACTCGAAGGCACCGGAGCAGCCTCGCCGTTTTCGTTCTCAATCATCCGCGATGGAGATACGACCGAGCCGATCACCGTCAGCTACGCCTTCAGTGGTGGAGCAACCTTTGCTGCCGATGCGGCTGACTTCGGCGGCACGTTTCCCTCGGGCACGGTGACGATCGACGCCGGGCAAACGACGAAGCTGATCACCGTCTGGCCGAGTGCCGATGCGAGCGTTGAATCGGATGAAAGCTTCGTCATCACGCTCTCAAACCCGAGCACCGGCAGTCTCGCGCAACCAACGGTCGAAGTCACATTGGAAGACGACGACGCGACCATTGCCTTCGTCGATCACGGAGCGCTGACGATTCAAGACGCCGACGTGAGGAACTCGCAGATCACCGTGAGTTACTCACTGAGTAATTCTGAATACACACTCTCCTCGCCGACGCCGATCTTTCTCGCGGACAACGTGCCATCGAGCAGCCTGCACTTCGCGAGCAACCTGATCACGAGCGTCACCGCGCAACTCAGCAGCGGCAACGACGTGCTTGATCTTTCGGCACTTACGATACCGAGCACGATCTACGGAGGCTCGGGCAACGACACGTTGCTGGGAGGATCATTGGCCGACTGGATCTTCGGCGGAGTCGGCGACGACTCGCTAACTGGTAACGAGGGTGCGGACTTTCTGAGCGGCGAGTTAGGCAACGATCGGCTCACTGGCGACAGCGGCGACGACACCCTGAACGGAGACGGCGGTCACGACTGGGTCAGTGGCGGCGACGGCGAAGATGCTGTTTACGGCCAATCGGGCAACGACACCCTTTCGGGCGGACCGGCAAACGACACGATCGGCGGCGGCTCAGGCTTCGATACCCTGCTCGAAGTCACTGATTCTGCGGTTGTCGTAGTCACATCGAATGCCGTGCTGGGCCTGAACGGTATCCCAACCGAGTCACTTGCGATCCCGTCCACAATCGAGGCCCTACATCTGATCGGCGGCGCGAGTGCCAACAAGATCGACGCTTCGCAAAGTTCGCGTCCCATCACGATCGAGGGCGGTCTCGGCAACGACACGTTGATCGGCAGTCGTTTCGCGGATCTGCTTATCGGCGGTTCTGGCCGAGACTCTCTGATCGGCAACGCCGGTCAAGACACGCTCAACGGCGGAGCCGGTAACGACTTCATCAGCGGCGGTGATGATGCCGACTCACTCATCGGTGGAACCGGCAGCGACACCCTGCAAGGTGACACTGGAGCCGACTCGATCCGCTACGACATTTACGACCGCCTCTTTGTCGACCCCACCGACTTACTACGCCTGCAGTAGGACAGAGCGAAGCCCGCAAGTGGAACGTGGGAGTATCGAACCGTGTGCTCGAGCTTAACTCTCGCCGTGTAAAAATCTCTCCACTCAACAGACAGAAAGAGCCCGTCGCCGGCGGCTGACCCCAACAGTCAGGAATCAACGAGTCCCTTGATGCCTTTCCTCTCATCGAAGCGAGGAAGGTGACTTTGTTCGAACAGATTCAGGCTCGGACTTCGACTTGAGCAGCTCGACCCTGGCGGAGTGATCTGGACATGTTCGACGAGGCTGGGGTACTTATCTCGGTCCGTTTGCGGAGCTGGCGAGTTGAGGTTGCTTTGGGGTGACTTTGGTTCGTTCAGACCAGGGAATTTTGCACGTAAAAGTCGCAGGCAGGATGCCGGGCGGCTGATGGAGGAGTGGTTGCATGGATGGCGCAGGGACGCGCGGATCTTGGGGCAGTTTGCTGCGAGGGCTGGTGTTTCCACTGCTCATCGTCGCGTCGGTGGGCGTCATTGTCCTGCCGTTGCCCGCGATTGCGCTCGACCTGTTTCTGGCCTGCAACATCACCATCGCCGTGTTGATTTTGCTGACGACGATTTATGTCTCGCGGCCCTTGGAATTCAGTGTTTTTCCGGCACTGCTGCTGGGCACAACGCTGGTGCGACTGGTGCTTAACCTCGCTTCCACGCGGCTCATTCTGACCAACGGTGGCACCGAAAAAACATCCGCTGCCGGGCACGTCATCGAAGCCTTCGGCGAGTTCGTGGCCGGAGACAAGCTCGTAGTGGGGCTGATCCTGTTTTGTATTTTGGTGGCGATTCAATTCTTGGTGATCACCAAAGGTGCCGGGCGCATCAGCGAAGTTGCGGCTCGCTTCTTCTTGGACGGAATGCCGGGCAAGCAGATGGCGATTGATGCCGAGCTGGCCGCCGGTGCGATCAATCAACAGACCGCCAAGATTCGGCGCGACGAGATTTCGTCTCAGGCCGACTTCTATGGATCGATGGACGGTGCGAGTAAGTTCGTCCGCGGCGACGCCATTGCGGGCATCGTCATCACGCTCATCAACGTCATGGGCGGGCTGTATGTCGGCACGGTCGAGTACGGCATGGCGATCGGCGAAGCAGCCGAAGTCTTCACCAAGCTGACGATCGGCGACGGACTGGTCACTCAAGTTCCGGCGTTCTTGATCTCGCTAGCCTCCGGTTTGATCGTCACGCGCACGTCGTCCGACAGTGACTTGCCCAGCGATGTCGTCGGGCAGTTATTCCGACACCCCAGCGCGATGTTTCTGTCGGCGGGCTTCCTGATGTTCCTCACGATCACCGGACTACCGAAGGCTCCGCTGATTGCGTTGTCGGCTTCGTGCGGCTTCGCAGGCTGGTACTTGATGAAGTCCGAGCAAGCCACCACGAAGAAGGCCGCCGTCGAAGCCGAGGCCAAAGCGGAAGCCGAGCCTGAAGATAAACCCGAGAATCGTCTGCAAGTGCAGCCCATCATGCTGGAACTGGGAGCTCAATTGGTCTCGCTGGCCGACCCCACCAAGGGCGGAGATCTGCTGGACCGAGTCGGTCAGATCCGCCATCAGATTGCCGATGAGCTCGGCATTTTGGTGCCCAAAGTACGAGTCCGAGACAACGGTTGGCTGGGTATGAACGAGTACTCGATCAGCCTGCGCGATCAAGAAGTTGCGAGAGGCGAGGTCTGGCCGACCTACGTCTTAGCTGTGAATCGGGGTGCAGCGCGAGGTTCCTTGCCGGGACTGGCGACGACCGATCCACTCAGCGGACAGCCTGCCTTTTGGATCGAACCACGATCGGTCGATCTCGCCAAAGAGAATGGTTACTCGTGTGCCGAGCCAGCGTTGCTCGTCGTGATGCACTTGATCGAAATCGTGCGACGCAACGCTGACGTGCTGCTGACTCGCCAGCATTTGCATGAGCTGATTGGCAGTTTGAAGGACGTCGCTCCGAAACTGATCGAAGAGGTCAACCCAGAGAAGTTGAAGATCACGACGGTGCATACCGTGCTGAGAAACCTGCTCTCGGAACGCATCCCCATTCGCGACCTGGAAACCATCTTACAGACGATCGTCGATAACTCGGACCGCGTGCAGAGCATCGCGATCCTGACCGAGTACGTGCGGACGGCGTTAGCTCGCACCATCTGCATGAAGCACCGTGACCACATGCGGCGCATTCATGTCGTGAGCCTCGACCCCGTGCTGGAAGATTTCCTACGCAGCAAGATGGACTTCGACATTCAGGGCGTGAATAGCAAGCTCAGTCCGGCAGAATCAGAAGCTGTGCAGGGAGCGCTAAAGGTCGAACTCCAAAAGCTCATGGATATGGGCATGCAGCCGATCGTGCTCACTACGGCTCCTCAAGTCCGAGCCGGCTTGCGACAGATCACCAGCCGCTCGATGCCCAAGCTGTCGGTGCTGTGCATCAACGAAATCACCGCCGAAACCCAAGTCACCAGTCGCGGCTATGTTCGAGCTGAATGTCTCCGCGCGGCTCTGTCATCGGCCTAACGCTGATGGAAGATCCGCTCGACGCGAAGCCAGAAGACCAGACAAGCCACGCACACCAATTACTCGCCGAATCCCCTTTCATCCTCAAGCCCACAGTCTCCCATGAACCAAGTGAAGACATTCCGAGCAGCGTCGATGTCTGAAGCTCTCGCCATCGTGCGTCGAGAGTTCGGCATGGAAGCCGTGATTCTGAATACGCGACACATCACTCATCGGCGACTCATCCCGTTTTTGAAGCCGCGCGAGGAAGTTGAAATCACCGCAGGTATCAGCCTGCAACCGAAAGCCGAGCCAGCGCGAGTAGCCGTCGAGACTCGACCAGCCGCAGCAGCTCGAACAGCGGCAGCTCCCAAAGTTCAAGCAGCCCCCGTTAGCGCACCGCGACCAGCGAACTCTGGATCTGAAATCGTCACCGGTGTTTCAAAGGCCGCTCAAATCGCAGCCGAACTCGAACGCCGCCAAGCCGACAAATTGAAGCTCGATGAGAGCCTGAAATCACTCGAACGCATGACGGCTCGCAACTCGCCGCCGCCAACCGCGACACCTCGTAACCGCATGCCCAACGATGTCGGACTTGATGTCGACTCACACATTGGCGATGCCGCTCGGCGCATCAGCGAATCGATGTTTCATACCGATCGAGAAGAAGCCTCCAAGGCTCCACCAGCTTCTCATCGAGACAACTCTTCGTCGCCGTATCCCAAGCCCGCGAACTCGCAACGTCATAACGGTGCGGCACGAATCGATCGGCAAACCTCAGCCGAGGCAGTTGCCCCCAAGACATCGGATGAACCGCCAAATCAAGCTGCTCATCTCGCAGCCGCGATGCAGATGCAGTCGAACGCGCCGCAACAATCGGCCCACGTCAACGAGCTGACAGCCAAGCTCGATGCACTGCAAAAGATGGTCGAGAACCTGACCAAGTCGACTCAGTTCCGACATCACGATGAAGTGCCCACCGAGCTGTTCGACATCTACACGCGGATGATCGACGCCGAGATTGAAGACGCACTGGCTCGCGAGTTTGTGTTTCGGCTCCGCGAACATTGCTCGCCCGATCAACTTCAAGACTCGACGGCCACGTTGGCCACGCTGTCGGGTTTGGTCGAGTCGGACATCAAGTGCGCGAACCCCATCAGAGCGATGGCCGGCCGTCGCAAAGTGGTGGCATTGGTCGGACCAACTGGTGTCGGCAAGACGACAACGATCGCCAAGCTCGCCGCCAACTTCCGTCTGCGAGATGGCATCCGCATGGGTTTGGTGACCGTCGACACATACCGCATCGCCGCTGTCGAACAACTGCGTACTTACGCCGAGATCATCGATCTGCCCATGAAGGTTGTGACCAGTCCTCAAGACATGCGACGAGCACTCGATGATCTCACGGGGCTGGACTTGGTGCTAATTGACACCGCCGGACGTAGCCCGCGCGACGATCTGAAGATTCAAGAGCTGAAGTCGCTGCTGGGCGAAGCTTCGGTCGATGAAGTGCATCTGGTGATGAGTCTCACCGCCAGTGTCCGCAGCATTCTGATGACTGCCGAGCAATTCAAAGCCGTGAACCCCACTGCGATGGTCCTCACCAAACTCGACGAGGCCGCTGGCATGGGCAGCTTGCTGTCGGTCTCGCGGCAAGTGCAGCTTCCCATCAGCTATGTGACCACCGGGCAAGACGTCCCTGACGACATCGAACCCGCCAACGCCAGTCGACTGTCGCGGCTGGTTTTGGGCGAAGACCGCTTGCTGGCGTAACACATCGCAGCAAGTCGCGGAGCGACTCGCCTACGTAGCTCAGTCGCTCCGCGACTGAGTCTGGCCCCAACCAAAACATCCACTCCCACCTCACTCCATCAGACTTCGAATCCAACCCATGCTCGACCAAGCCAAAATCCTGCGGGGACTTGTTGAACAACGACAAGCCGCACCGCGCATCACTGCAGCTTCGGCGGGTGCTCAACGAGCTCGCACCATCGCGATTTGCAGCGGCAAAGGTGGTGTCGGCAAGAGCGTGATCTCATTGAACCTCGCCATCGCTCTGCAGCGGTTGGGCAAGTCCGTCTGCGTGCTCGATGCCTGCCTGGGGTTGGGCAGCATTGATCTGCTTTGCGGGCTCAATGGTTATTGGAATCTGTCGCACGTCGTGACGGGAGCGCGGTCGCTGAACGATGTGTTGCTGAAGGGCCCAGAAGGCGTGCATGTCGTCTGTGGCGCCAGTGGACTCGTTGACCTGGCCGACGTGCCCGAGAATGTGCAGCGCGAGTTGATCTTCCGCATGGAAGAATTGGAACGCACGCACGACATCTTGATCGTCGATACGAGCACCGGAATTCATCGCACCGTACGACAGTTCGCGACCGCCGCCGATCAAGTGCTGGTCGTCACGATGCCCGAGACAACGGCCATCGCCGACGCCTACGCGACGGTAAAAGCGCTGGGGACTCCTGACGCGCCACCAATCGACTTGATCGTGAATCAAGCGGACTCGGCCATGCAGGCCAAGACCATCGCCAATCGCATTCAACAAACGTCGCGGACATTCTTGAGATCCGCAATTTCCCTCGCTGGGCACATCAGCCGCGCCCCCGCCGTTGTGCGTTCGGTCGCGCAGCGCGAGCCCTACATGATCTCGGCACCGAACTCTCCGGCGGCTACGGATACGCATCAACTCGCGCGGCGATTGCTGAGCATGTCTGGATCGCTCAGCACGATGCAGTCCTACTTCGATCGCTTCTGGCATAAGCAGCGCGGTCGCGCAGCGTGATCCGTGGCGCAGGTTTTCAAGCAGCGAAACTGCGACGAAACAGGCAGGTTGAAAACCTGCCCCACGTGATTTTCAAGGTGCTGTCGGCAACGTCGCTCGCCATCTTCGCGATGATCGCATGCAAGTGCGTGCTCATCGATGTCTGACGGCACGCACTTGCCTCACGTCACGTCGAATGTGATTGGCAAGACTCAGACGGATGTTCGAGCCGCCGACAACATCGCGTCGATCGAGGATTGAGCGACATCGATGTCCGTACTTTTTGATACAGTGGCTTCAGGTAGTCGTTCGCGTCCGAGATGGTCAAAGACTTGATCTAAGGAAGTGGCAGACGTCGCCAGATGCGAAGTCGATGGAACCGGAGCCGCTGGTCGGCGAATGCGTTGCACTCGACGAGTCGTCGCGGTGGCATTCGTGATTTCATTAGTAGTGGTCGTCGCCACGATGACCTGCGGTCGCAATTGGCGATCGAGCTGGAAGCGTTCGACAACGGTATTCAGCGTCGTCACCTGCTGCTTCAAACCATCAGCAACTTCAGCCGAGCGATGGCTGCTAGACATCATCTTTTGGGTGACTTCATCCAATTGATACACAGCGTCACTCGCTTGCTCGATCCCTGCGGCGCAGTCTCGTGTGGCAGCGGCGATACTGGAGATGACGTTGTTCGCGCGGCGTGCTCGTTCCTGAATGTTGCTCAAGACAAAGCCCACTTCATCAGTCAGTTGCACGCCTTCCGCCGAGTGTTTGTGAGCAGCTTCAATCATGGCAGCCGTTGATTGAGCGGCTTCCGAACAACGCTGAGCGAGTGCTCGAACTTCATCGGCAACAACCGCGAAGCCCCGGCCCGCTTCGCCGACGCGAGCGGCCTCCACAGCTGCATTCACAGCTAAGATGTTGGTCTGAAAAGCGATCTCATCAATCGTCCTCACGATGCGAGCTTGTTGATCGGCAGAGCTCTTAATGCGAGCAATCGCGGCCACCATTTTGGACATCGCTTCATCGCCTCGTTGAGCGCACGAGTAAGCCTCGTTCGCAAGCTCACTCGCCAGACTCGAGTTCTGAGACGTTTGCGATGTCATCTGCGTCATCTGCTCAAGACTGGCTGCCAGTTGCTCAAGTGCCGCGCCCTGATGCGAGGCTTCATCGGCAATTGTGAGACTGCCTTCTCGCATGAGTTGCGCCGCTCGAATCGCTTCATCATTGGTATTGGCCGCCGTGCAAATGGTGCCGTGTAGGTTTTGCATGGCAGCATTCACGACTTCCCGAAACGACGTGAAGCCTTCGTTGGAATTGGTCGAAAGTCGAATTCGCAAGTCTCCATCGCGGAGACTCGACATTAGTCGTTCGCACTCATCGATCGTCCGCAGTTGACTCTGGATGTCCTTTAAGAATGGCTTGATAACGACCGAGCAGCCAAACGTCGCAACTAAGGCGAGCACCAGCGAACCAACAATCGTGGTGTCGCGCACTTCGGTCAGCAAATTAACCAGTGACGGTTGAGTTTCCGCCAGCACATCGCATTGCCAGTACAGGAACCCCAAAGCTCCCGCATAGGGGATCAAACAACATGTTGCCACCAGCAAGAATGGCTTTGTGACGTTGAAAGCAGCCAAACTCATTTCTCATCTTCCTTCGGGACTATGTCCCGCAGCATTGCTACGCAGTGTCATGTCACATGAGCGCTCTCGATGTGAATCACGACGACGACTTTGTGAATTGATACGAAACACACCACAGCCCGAGTCTTGCTTACTTTGATCTGACGTAACGTTGGAGACTTATGAAAGAGGTTCTCCGCCATTCCTGTTGGACGGCATGAATGAGCCGCCGGGGACTCGCCCACAGTTAAAACAACTTGAACCAGGGGCTAACGACCATCGGCTGATCAATCACTAGTTCCAACAGAAACGGCGACGAGCCCGAGAGAGAAAAAACGATCTGATGTCGTGCCATGCATAGGCACCGGAATAATTGTGACATACTCCGGTGCGTCCTTCAGGACGCGACTCTCTACGACCTGTTGCCAGGGCGGCGTTTCCGTTGGTCGCTGACCCTAGGCAGATCTACGAAGCCAAGTAGGCGAATCACTCCGTGACTCGCTGAACTCGAAATTCAAGACTTAAAGATGCACTAGGAGACTAATCGGGAAGTCCAACTTCTCGCGGCTAGGCTTGAGGCGTTCCGTAGCTACGCTCGCCAGAGCGTGGCGAATCCGGAGTTGAGTGTGACACGGCCACGTTCTGGCGAACGTAGCCACCTCAATCGTGAAGCCGTGAAGAATATCTCTCGACTAATTCCTAGGTCGCGCTGAGTAGTTGATCCAGCTCAAGGATCAGACTGACTCGTCCATCTGCCAGGACTGCTCCGCCCGCGAAGCGATCGCTGTTGGGCGAGTCAATGCCGAGCGGTCTCTGAGTTACTTGCTGGCGTCCGATGACATCGTCGACCAGCAAGCATGCCAAACCAATTTGCGTCTCCGCGATCACACCGATGCGTCGCATCGTGGGATCAATTGGAACTTCGAGCAGCTCACCGAGTTCATATGTAGGGACTGTTACTCCGCGATAGTCGAGCCGATTGCCGTCACGAATGGCAGCCTCGGTTTGTTCGGGAGTAAGAATGATCGTCTCTTGAACTCGAGCAATCGGAATGATGAATCGCTCGTTGCCAACACGAGTCACCAATCCATCCAACATGGCCAGCGTCAGCGGCAAGCGGAGCGAGACTGTCGTGCCTTTGCCCTATTGGCTGTGGATATCAACGGCACCATTCAAGGCTTCAATGTTCTGCTTCACTACATCCATGCCGACGCCTCGCCCCGAGATTTCGGTGAGCTTCTCTGCCGTTGAAAAGCCCGGATGAAAGATCAAGCGGCAAGTCTCTCCGTCGGAGAGAGAACGATCGGGTTCGATCAGACCGCGTTCGATGGCCTTCTGACGAATCCTGGCGCGGTTCAATCCTCGACCATCATCTTCGACTTCAATGAAGACGTTGCCGTTTCTCTGTAAGGCTCGCAGCGTGATCTGGGCTTGTGGAGACTTGCCAGCTTGTTGCCGTTCCTCAGCACTGGCTTCGATGCCGTGATCCATCGAGTTGCGAATCAAGTGCATGAGTGGATCGGCAACTTGATCGACGATCGTCTTATCCATTTCCGTTTCTCCCCCTTCAATGACCAGTTCGGTCGGTTTTCCAATCTTGCGAGCGAGATCAAAGACGACTCGACTCATGCGTTTGAAGACACCGTCAATCGGCACGGCTCGGAGTGCCAGTCCTCGAGCCTGCAATTCTTTGGTGTGTTTTCTGACGCGCGACAAAGTGGGCGAATGACGCCACTCAGCCGGCATGTGTTCTTTCCATTCGGCCTCCAACATGGTCGCTGCGAAGGCCAGTTCTCCGATGAGATCCACCAACTCATCGAGTTTGCGACGATCCACTTTGACGGCAGGAGCAGCCGCAGCAGTTGCTGACGACGAAGCCACAGTCGTTGGTGGAGCACTCGAAGTTGGAGTGCGTTCTACGCCTGTATTGGAAACTCGGTCAGTCGAAGAAACGGACTCCGTGCCCATCTCCGACTGGCGTGAAACAGTCGGTACTTCATTCGAATTCTGCGGATCAGAAGTTTGGTCCGCTTTGATCAAGCCCTCGGCAGATGCTGTAGCTTCTGGTATGTCGACCGGCATTGCGGTCGCCGGAGTTGAAGTTTCTGTTGTTCGTTGAGACAACGACGGAACACAGCAACTAATCAGATCAAGAATCTGACTATGAGGTTGAGGTCGATCGTCAGCGTGTTCGGGCAGAAGGTCCACTTGCAGTGCTGTGATCTGCTCACGAACCCAATCATGAGACTGCAACATGGCGTTGATCGACTCTTCATCGAGAGTCTTCAACCCGCTGTAAACCAACTGCATCACTTCCTCGGATGCATGTGCAACGCGAGTGATCTCGGCTTGGCCCGCAAAGCTCGCGAGAGCTTTCAGTGAGTGCCAATGACGCAGGAGTTCTTGGTAAGTCCGCAGACTGCGATGACCACTAATCAGGTTGCAAAGATCGGCATCGATCAATTGCAACTGGTTCGTCACTTCATCAAGGAACGCGATATCTCGAGCTGTCTTAGAGTCATGATGAGCTGCATCAGTGACCCGCTCACCGATCTCAAAAATGTCCTCGGCAGATTCACCAAGGGCAGCCTTGATTTGGTCAAGCGGAAGCCACGCTGTGAGTTCCGCAGACTCGATCTGTTGACGAGTCTTGAGGAACTCAGCGTCAAACTGAGAGCACTCATCGAACGAAGGGTCACGATTCAAGGACTCGACGATGTGGGCAACAAGCCCCAACGCTCCGTCCAATGGCTGGGCGAGATTTAGTACTTCGATCAACAATTCACCGGCTTCTGAAAGCCGTTGAGCGGAAGACTGGAGTCCTGATTTCATCAGGATCGCCGCTCCATTGCGACACCGCCGGGCTAACTCATGAAGAGTCTCCGGCATTGTTGCTCGGGCTGCACCGAGCGCGAGCGACAGGACTTCAAGCTGCCGCCGCACTAGAGGGATTTGGATTTCACTAACCATTCGCATTCACCACCTGGTCTTGAGAACTCGCCCGAGCCTCACGACTTCCGCTCACACCGGTAACCTAGGACACAATCAGGCAAAGGTGGACGGGTTGGCGAGCGTGGCGATGTTTCCCAATGGTGATCAGGTGAGAGGTCTCATCCCTCAGGTGTTTTCCCTGCTGTGAAAAGCCTCAGATGTCGAGCAATGACCGTTGAGGACTCGATGTTCGATCGCGGTTGACTCAGAAAACGTTCCCATTCTTTCGATCGTGGCGAACTCGCCTCGCCCCCTGCCCGAGTTTCCCCACGATCTGAGGCTTAAGACTCGGCGATCTCGAAGAACAGCTCTCTGCCGCGCGTGCGTTTCTTGAGAGCGAGAAGCAGCGGCTAAGCCAAGCATGGCGTCGTTTGTGACCTCCGTATCTTTGCTCTGAACTCTCTGCGGCTCTGTGGTGAAAGAATTACTCACCGCGGAGCTGCAGAGAACT
>OMIV01000020.1 GCA_900299185.1 Planctomycetaceae bacterium | reverse complement strand
TCGCGCCCGCCTCTGAGGCGCATCCTTGGGTTGACGGGCGATCAGCACCCGCGCGATTGTTAAGACAAATACGAGTGCTACGAGCACGGCGCCCAAGGCGAAAAACCAGTTCTTATCCGAGTCGCTTCCGGCTGCAAATGAGTGAACTGTGACCGTGGCAAATGCTGGATAGCTGAGCAAATGAAGGGCGTGCCAAAGTGGGCGAGGAAGTTTCTTCATGAATCGTGAAGTTATTTGCACCACGAGTATGAGATACATTCCGATGATTCCCCATGCAACAGCGGCTGGTTTCCACGTTGAGGTGAGCGGAACGAAGAAGTCTCTTGCCGAGAATTGAACGTAACTATCCAGATAGAGGCTCACGAGATGGGCGGCAAGAGTTGACCAAGTCAAGGTGCCAAGCCATCGATGAAGATCGAGGAGCCAAGCTGGCCGGTCGACTGCTCGCATCACTCGGGTCGTAAGTAGAAGACCCCATAGAACGCTCAAACCCATGAGAATCCATGCCACAACACCTGTTGAGCGTGAGAGATGCCACCAAAATTGCGAATTTGTTATCACTCGAATGTCCCCCAGTTCATGTTCGTGATTGTTGAACCGTCTCCCCGGACCAACAAGCCCGCGAGACCATTGCGATCCAAGAGCGCAACACTGCAGATCGGATCAGCGACGAGACACGCCGTTGCGAATGCCTCTGCCCACGCCGCCGTCGATGCGAGCACAGTGGCCTGGACGATCTCGGCGCGTGTCGGATCAACGGGCAGCCTGCTCCGGGGGTCGATGACATGGCTCACGGTCGGTGAGATGCCGTTCCAGCGTCGAGCCGTAAGGCTCGAGGTCGCGATGCCGCCTTCTGCAATCGTGATGCGATCCAGCGCAGTTGTTTCATCGGGACTCTCGACTTCGATCTCCCATCCACGGTCGTGGTCAGATGCGCCCAGGCAGCGAATGTCGCCACCGAGACTCACCAAGACGCCGCACGCTCCGTGACGAATGAGGAACTCCGCGACATAGTCAGCCGCGAAGCCCTTGGCGATGCCACCCACATCAACTCTGGTGGCAGGAGTCGCAAAGCCGGTCGGTGAATCATTCGAGAAAGTCACAACGTCGTGGCTCGTTGAACTCGTGGTGCCGGGTCTGGATGCAGAAACGCTCTTCGTATAACCCGCCAGAACAATTTCGTCACCCAGTCGATGGTCGAACAGGCCATTCGTCTTGTGTCGCGCGAGTTCGGCGAGTTCAAGAAGCGATCTTGTCGGCTGGCTGAGTGTTTCAGCTGGCCTGCCGTGATTAAGCCCTGAGATCTCACTGTCTGGGCGAAAGCGACTCCATAACGATTCGAGTCGCTCGATCTCGTCTTGTGCCGCACGAATAAGGCTCTGTGACTGCTCCACGTTAAAAGTGGTTGTTACTGTTACACGCGCGGTAGCTCCCATGGCCGCGAACTCTCCGCGAGCGACAGTCCTGTTCACTTCGAGCCACTCGTTGTCGCTGAGGGGGCAGTGACCGCAGGGACGAGCGGCACGCCTAACGTAATTGTTGATGTGTTTGCTGGCGCCGGCTCAATAATTGCTGGTCCGTTGAATGGTGCCGGTGTCGCAGGGCCGAGCGACTGAGGGAGTGTGATTTCTGAAGTTTCGGCTGGTACCGACGAACCTTGTGGATTCAATGTGGCTGCTGGGGTTGCCGCGCTGGCTTGCGTGAGCTCACCAGTCGCAGTAGTTGCCTGTGGAGTCGGGTTACCCGCAACCTGACCTACTTCAGCAAGTCCGGATGACCTACTCGAGGTCGAGTCTGCACTGAGTGGCAATAGTGCAGTTGAATTCGCTGCAGATGCCGTCGCTTCAATTCGCAAGGCAGACATCAATCCAAGCGTTGACGCAATTGACAACCCCGTTGTGAGGATGCGCGCCGAACGCGCTGGGTGACGGTCTCTCTTGGGTCGAGCGATTAGTGCGTTTAGTCGTTCGTCAGTCGTCATTTTCAACTCCGTCTTCGTCATCCTCATGCTCGTCGTCGTCGCGATCTTCCTTCTCGTACTCGTCGTTCTCGTCTTCGTCCTCATATCGAGAGCGACTCGGCGACACCAAGCCACCTGGCTTCGGAAACCCGTGGACTGAGATGTCAGTGAGAATTCGGCCATCAACTGTCATCGCCTTGAATTCGTAGTGGGCTTCAGTCGTCCGAAATTCCACCTGAATTCGGGGACCCGTCTGAATCTGTATCTCAGACTCAAATCGGCTCGTAGTTGTGACAGCTTCTACGGTTAACGAATCTTCGTTCTGTCGCAGAGTGACAGAGCCGATGCCCGGTAAGTCGTACGTCGTTGACTTCGCGGTGGTGGTGCTTAACGCGGGTGGGGCGACCGGCAGGGATGGACTTGAAGCATCTACGTCAGCTGGATTCGGCAAGTCAGTTTCTGAAGAAGTAGCAGCTGTAAGCGCAGGGGATGTGGAGGCGGCACTGTCGGGCAGCGGCGATACTTCTGCATTCGCTTGCTGGTCGATCATCCGTGCCATCGGTACGGTCACCTGAGTCTCTGCCAAGGCAGTAGTTGTCGAGAAGAGATTGGTATTTACGGCCATTGCAACTGTTGCCGCCGAGATGACGACAGCAACAGAAAGGGTGGTTGCTGTTGAGGTTTTCATGAAATTCACCATAGGAATCCGCCTTATAAAGAGCGTCTAGGTGACATACAAGATTTGGTAAATCTCTATGTGCTGCCAGTCACTTCGGGGGGCGGATACGGCTCAGTCAGCGAGAATGGGAGAGTGCAGATTCTGGTAGTCGAGGATGATCATGCGATTGCCGAGTCCATCGTGGCTGCATTGGTTGCTGCTGGCCACGGCGCGCAGTGTGTTGGTTCGGGCGGCGCTGCGCTCGCCGCGGACGGCTATGACTTGATGATCCTCGATATTGGACTGCCTGATATCGACGGATTCGATGTGTGCCGCCGGGTCCGCGCAGTATCGCAAATTCCAATCATCATGTTGACTGCGCGGAATGACGAAATCGACCGAGTAATCGGCCTCGAATCTGGCGCGGATGACTATCTTGCTAAGCCGTTCTCGCTTCGGGAGTTGCTGGCCCGAATCAAAGCGGTAACTAGGCGGGGAGTGGTTCAGTCAAGTCAAACCACGTTCAAGTGTGGTTTAGTCGTGTTGGATACCGCATCGCGACGCGTGACTCTAGGCGGATCCGAAGTAATCCTTACCGCGAAGGAGTTTGACCTCCTTGAATATCTCGTTCGTGATCCAGGTCGAGTGCATAGACGACAAGAGATCATGGAGTCGGTCTGGGATATGAACTGGTATGGACCCACCAAGACGCTCGACGTCCATATTGCATCTCTGCGAAGAAAATTGGGAAGTCCTGACTGGATTGAGTCCGTTCGAGGTGTCGGCTTCAGGTTTGTCGAGCAGAAATGAGACGCAATTTCATCTTGGTGATTGTTGGAATTGTCGGTCTAGTTGTTCTGGTGCGCGACATACCTTTTATCGCACATTTATCTCGACTCGAAAAAGAGCGCCAAATTACTCGGCTCGAGCGCGACGCCTATGTGATTGCGGGACAGATTCGTGCTTTCTCGGTGCGAGAAAGCACGATTAGCCAAGCCGGAGCGCAGGCGATAGTCGATGACTTTACGACGACAAGCGACGCACTCGCAGTGGTGACTGACGAGCGAGGTCGGCTGATTGCTTCGAGTCAGGAAGTTGGTCGAGTGGGCGAAGATTATGCGAATCGACCCGAGATCGCGTCTGCGCTCCTGGGAAGCGTCTCGCTGGGAAGCCGCCAGTCCCAGACCGAGAATGATGTGATTGTTTATGCCGCAATTCCAATCTTTGCCAACGAATCGGTTGCAGGGGTGGTGCGACTTTTGCGTTCGCAGACCGTGATTAATCAAGTTGTTGACTCCCAAATTCAGCAGTTGCTCGTAGCGGCGGCAGTGTCACTTCTCATGGCGGTTGTCGCCGGTGTCCTGCTTGCCGGCATCGTCTCGTCACCACTCCGACGTCTCGAGAGCGCTGTTGATGACATGGCGGCTGGGCGGACGGCTTCCGTGAAGCCCGAGGGCCCTAGGGAGCTCAAATCTCTGGCGACTCAGTTCAACCGCATGTCGGAACGCGTGGGGCAAATGCTTGAACTTCAGAAGCGATTCTCTGGGGACGCGGCTCATCAGTTACGAACTCCACTGACCGCCCTGCGTTTGCGATTGGAACAAGCCCAAATAGTTGCGGAGTCAGATCCCTCGAGTGTTGGCGAGTTGATCGAGGCGGCACTTAGGGAAACTGATCGCCTCTCGACTCTTACTGAACGGATGCTTCAGCTCGCCCGGGCGGAGGGGAAGCCACTTCCGGCAGAGCTTGTGGATGTGACGAAATTGTGCCACGAACTTGCCGCCGAGTGGGCGGCTTTGGCAGGCGAGTCAGGGCTCGCTGTGGTCGTCGACTCCAAGAGAGCAGTGGAGGTACTCGCGAACGAGAGCGCGCTGCGCGAGATCATCAGTAATTATTTGGATAACGCCCTCAATCACTCGCCACATGGCTCGACAATTGAAATACTCGTAACCGACGAAGCCGAGTTCGTTGAGGTGATTGTTCGGGACCACGGTCCAGGTCTCAGTGAGGAATTCCGAGCGCTCGCATTCGAGCGATTCTGGCGCGCACCTTCATCGAGGAGCAATGAAGGATCTGGAATTGGATTAGCAATTGTTGCGCAGCTGGCACGCGCAGCAGGTCTTACAGTAGAGCTGCGTTCAGCACCGAGCGGCGGCTTAGATTCCGTAGTGAGAAGTCCCAAGAAGTTTCCTCGTAATGGTTAGGAGAGGGCCGAGGTGAAGATAAGTCATAGAAACAGAGTGCACTTCGTGAACGGCGCGCCGCTCGTTGGCCCCTGGCCAGAGCACTGCGAGACGCTCGTCGTCGGCATGGGCTGCTTTTGGGGTGCAGAGCGCAAGTTCTGGCAGGCACCCGGCGTGTATTCCACCTCGGTCGGCTACGCGGGCGGCTTCACCCCGAACCCGTCGTATGAAGAAGTGTGCAGCGGCCTGACGGGCCACACCGAAGTGCTGATGGCAGTGTTCGACCGCACGCAGACAACGCTCGAGTCGATGTTGCGCGTGTTCTGGGAGAACCACGACCCGACCCAGGGGATGCGCCAAGGCAACGATGTCGGCACGCAATACCGCAGCGCGATCTACTACGCCAACGACGCACAGCGTGCGGCCGCAGAGAAGTCGCGCGACGCATTCCAGGCAGAACTCACTAAGGCCGGATTCGGCGAAATCACTACAGAGATCGCACCGCTCGGCGACTATTTCTACGCGGAGGACTACCACCAGCAGTACCTCGGCAAGAACCCGAACGGCTATTGCGGTCTGGGCGGCACCGGCGTGTCGTGCCCCGTCGGCGTTGCCCGATGATTATCGACGTACGTACGCCCGAGGAGTTCGCAGCCGGACACCTCGATGGTGCGTTGCTCGTCGATTTCAAGAATCCGTCATTCGACGCCCAGATCGCCAACCTCGACCCGTCTGTGTCGTACATCGTCTACTGCCGTTCGGGCAATCGCTCGGCACAGGCAGCTGAGCGCATGCGCGGCATCGGAATCGCGAATATCACCGACTTGGGCTCGCTAGAGAATGCATCAGC
>OMIV01000019.1 GCA_900299185.1 Planctomycetaceae bacterium | reverse complement strand
TGGGTGTAGGGATTCATCCAGGACTTGTCGCTTGCCTCATTAGCCGGCGGCCTTCTTCGCTTCGGCTTCGGCGTTGCGGATCCACGCGATGGCGTTGGAGATACCTTTTTCGAAGTCGACGCGCGGTTGGTAGCCGAGCACGCGCCGTGCTTTCTCGATGCTGTAATCCAAATTCAGTCCCAAGAACTTGATGCGAGCACCCGACAGAATCGGAGCTTCTTGAGCATCGAAGGCTTTCCAGATGGACTCCAGAACTTTGGCCAGTCCTTTGGCGACGGCCAAAGGCACGGCTTTCGTCGGGACCGGCAGGCCACTGAGTTCGGCAATGCGGCCAATGAATTGGCGTTTGGTGACCAGCTTGCCGTCGGTGATGTTGAAGACTTCGCCGATCAAATCGTCTCGGTCCAACGCCAAGAAGATCGCGTCGACCAAGTTGCCGACATAGGTGTTGTTGAGCAGCGAGTGACCATCTCCCAAGAACTTGAAGCTGCGAGTGCGGAGTCGATCAATGATCCTCGGCAAGACAGTGCGATCGCGCGGTCCATAGATGAAACCGGGCCTCAAGATAATGGCGGGAAGTTTCAGCTTTTCGATGTGCTCACGGACAAGCTGCTCGGATTCGGCCTTCGTCAGGGTGTAACCATCAATACCCGAGAGCGAGAGCGGTTCGGTTTCGTCCGTGCCGTGATGGTCGCGCGCCGGATAAACGCCGAGCGAGCTGATATGCACGACGCGCTTCAAGGTGCCATTGGCTTCGACGGCCCGGAGCAGACTCTCAGTGCCGTGCACGTTGACTCGGCGGTACGAGTCGACTGGTCCCCAATCGCCAACTTTGGCCGCACAATGCACGAGAGCGGTGACTCCTTCTGCTGCTTTGCGGTGCGAGTCGTAATCGTTGAGGTCGCCATTCACGAAGTCGACGCCCCACTGGGCGAGCTGGCCTTTATCACTGTTCTCACGCACGAGGGCTCGCGTGCGGATGCCGAGCTCGCGAGCTCGCTGGCAAACATGACTCCCGACAAGGCCCGTGGCTCCGGTAACCAACAACAAATCGTGAGGCGTGAAATTCACAGTCAGACTCCATTGTTCAATTCAGATGTGGCACGCGCGTCGTGCACGTGAGCCCTAAAAGTTCGTCGCAGTCATACCGTTTTGCCGGTGGAAGAGATCAATCCCGAAGCACAAGCTCGCCATGTTTGTCGAGCTTGTGCTTGTGGCTTCAGGCGGGTGATCACATTCCAAATTTCGATCGCGGCGATCCTCTTCAGCGTGTCGAACCGTAAGGCTGATTCGCGTTGCTCGCTAGGGAGTGCCTGTTGGCAAATCTAAGGTTAAACGAATAGCTTCCCGCCCCGTCACGGGCAGGGTTTGACGTGCAACTTCAAGGCTTGAATTTTGGGTGATGCGAGTCGCGGAGCGACTCGCCTACGTAGCTCAGTCGCTCCGCGACTGAGAACTGCAGCCCGATATCTCTGCCTTGTAGACATACAAAAAACGTGTCCCAGAATTCGGCCAATGTCGCAGAGCAAGTCTCGAACACACTCTCGACTCGTCAGTACTCCGCAATCGCTCGGCATTCAGAGCCCAGCTACGACCTCTTTCGCGTTCGATTTGGAAATCGTCACATGGGATTCTTCGCCAAGCTCAAGGGAGCACTTCAAAAGACCACCGCCTTATTGAAGAAGGACATTCGCGACCTCTTCAAGTCCGGCGAAATGCTCGACGAAGGCAAACTCCGCGAGTTCGAAAAGCGGCTGTTGCTCACGGACATGGGCTTCGCAGCCACTCAGGCAATCGTCGGCGAATTGCGCGAGAAGCATCTCGGTCGCACCGTTGATCTCGACGCGATTTGGGACACGGTTCGAACCAAGCTGCGGTCGTTGCTGGCCGGTGCAGGAGACGCGCAATACGACGTCAACAATCCAGTTTCGCCGCTGCATCTAAGCGACAGCAAGCCGACTGTGATTTTAGTAGCGGGAGTAAATGGTGTCGGAAAAACGACATCCATTGCGAAGTTGGCGAAGCTACTTCAGAAGTCTGGCAAGTCCGTCTTGTTAGCCGCTGGCGACACCTTCCGCGCGGCGGCGGTCGAGCAGCTTGATATGTGGAGCAAGCGTTTGGGCTGCGAGATCGTGACTCGTCCGAGTGGCACAGATCCGGCGGCCGTGGCCTATGCTGGCTGCGATGAGGCCGCCAACAAGGGCAAAGACATTGTCATCATCGACACGGCTGGCCGACTGCAGAACCGAGCCAACTTGATGGAAGAGCTGGGCAAGATTCATCGCGTCATCAATAAGCGACTGCCTGGTACTCCTCATGAAAGCCTGCTCGTGCTGGATGCCACGACGGGGCAGAACGGAGTTAGCCAGGCGGTTCACTTCTCTGAAGCCGTCAAATGCACGGGCCTGATTTTGTCGAAGCTCGACGGCACGGCCAAAGGTGGTGTCGTTGTTGCGATCCGTCAGCAGATGGGCATTCCGGTGAAGTACGTGGGAGTCGGCGAGCAAATCGACGACCTCGAAGTCTTCGATCCCAACAACTTTGTGGACGCGTTACTGGATCGAGGTGACTAAGTCGCGGCGGTCCTCGTGGAGCACGTTTCCAACGAGCTAATTGCTCTTGAAAGTTAGGCACGTTGGAAACGTACCCCACGTAATTCGATGGTTCTGTCAGAGAGCTCCGAGTCGACTGCAGCATGGCAAGCTTGGTCTGTCGAAGTCTTCCGTCTTCAACTGCTGCCTGACTCTGGAGTCTCTTGCCCAATACCGCGATCTCTGACTTTCTCCGCTTGAAAGGATTCCGGCATGCAACGAGTCGCTGTCATTGGACTCGGACGATTTGGTTATCGGCTGGCTCAGGCGCTGACGAAGCTTGGTGCTCAAGTCATTGCGATTGACTCTGCTCCTGAGCTGATCAATCAGATCAAAGACGAAGTCGATGTGGCCGTGCGAATGGACTCGACCGACTCGCATGCTTTGCGATCGCAAGAGATCGACAAGGTTGATTGCTGCGTCATCGCTATCGGTGAAGAGTTCGAGAACTCGCTGCTCACCACGACGGCTGTGTTGAAGCTGGGCGTGCCGCGAGTCATCTGTCGTGCTCAAACCGCGATGCATGCTGAGATCTTCAAGCAGATCGGTGCTCATGAAGTCGTGCAGCCGGAATCAAACCTCGGCGAAATGCTCGCGCGACGGCTCATCAATCCGCGACTTCGAGATGTCATACCGCTGGCGGATGGGTACTCGATTGTGGAAGTCGACGTGCCCGAGACGTGGGTCGGCCAGACGTTGCGAGTGCTTGAATTGAGAACGAAGCACGACGTGAATCTCGTGGCGATCAAACGTCCGAAGACCGAAGGCGACCGAGTTCATCTGGGGATCGTTAGCGTGCCTCGCCCGGACGACGCGTTGCAGGCGGGCGACATCTTGATGTTGATTGGCACACAGGACGCCATCGAGCGACTGCCTCGGACGTAACCACCGGCATTGAGTCAGCGGAAGGAGCCTCTGCCATGCACGTAGCGCACATCATCACGCGATTGATCATCGGCGGGGCTCAGGAGAACACGCTCTACAACTGCGAAGACTTGCTGCGTCGACATGGCGATGAAGTAACGCTGATTACAGGCCCGGGCTTGGGGCCAGAAGGCAGCTTGATGGAACGAGCTCGGCAGGCCGGATTTCGGTTGGTCGAGATCCCCAACATGCGACGCAGCCTGCATCCGTGGCGAGATTGGCGCAGCTATCGCGAGATCATTCGCGTGTTGCGCGAGCTGCAGCCGGACATCGTGCATACTCACAGTTCGAAGGCGGGCATTCTTGGTCGAGCCGCCGCCGCCAAGCTGGGCATTCCCGCCGTGCATACGGTGCATGGAGCAGCCTTTCATCGCGGCCAAAGCAGCGTGGCCTTTAATGCTTATCGACTCGCTGAACGACTCGCTGCACCGTGGTGTGATGCCATCATCAGTGTCTGCGACGCCCTGACCGAGCAGTACGTCGAAGCAGGCATCGCTCCTGCGAACAAGTTCTCGACGATCTACAGCGGTATGGAAGTCGAACCATTTCTTAGCCCGCCTCGATCGCGAGGTGATGTGCGTCGCGAATTGAATCTCGAACCTCAGCATGTGGTCGTGGCCAAGGTGGCACGATTATTCCATCTCAAAGGTCACGAGTACTTGCTGGCCGCCGCTCGCAACGTCGCAACGCTACATCCGAATGTTCGCTTTCTGTTGATCGGCGATGGTCTCTTAAGACCAGCGATCGAAGCCGAGATCGCGCGACTGGGATTACAGCGACACTTCATCTTCACTGGGCTCGTTCCACCGGTTCGCATTCCCGAGCTGCTCAATGCCGCCGACATCGTGGTACACACAAGCGTGTGGGAAGGACTGGCGCGAGTGCTGCCGCAGGGGTTGATCTCGGGCAAGCCCGTGGTGTCCTACGACGTCGACGGAGCGCGTGAAGTCGTGTTATCGGGAGAGACCGGTTACCTGCTGCCGGTGGAAAGTATCTCCGAGCTGATTCAAGCCTTGTCGATTTTGATCAGCCGACCGGAACTGAGAGAGCAGTTCGGGCAAGCAGGCCGAGCTTTGTGCGTCGACCGTTTCCGGCACGAGGTCATGACCGAGCAAATCCGAGCCGTCTACGAACGAGTGCTCGCCGCCCGAAGCTAGCCGAGTCCCCGTAGGATACGTCTTCCAGCCTGTCAGAATTGTTACCGCAGTGCTTGTTCCAGCTTTTCAGAAGAAGAGTTGGAACAGAAGGAAACAGAGGCAACGGAGAGGAAGACAAACAGAGAATCTGCAGATGTGCGAAGGCTCGCTTTTTCAGACGGAGTTATCGCCATCAACGTCTCGTGAGTGTCGAACCCCGGCTGCTTTCTCCAAGAATTGAAGTACCGTGACGAGCCGCGACGAGGCGTATTTCAATCTCTGTTTGTCCTTCTCTGTTTCCTTCGTTCTCTCCTGTTCAAAGTCTTGCTTTATCAGGCTGGACCAGAAGAAGCAGACGGAACGCCGAAGTGAGAACCTTCGAACGGCAAGATGCCGTTCCGGCTCGATTCCTCTCGTGCTACCCGAGTCTCTTTTCGGACAAGCAACAGCGGACTCGATGATTCAAAGTCGAACGCAGACATGATCGTCAAAAACTTCGGACGATAGCCCGACTTTGACCAATCGCCTCTTCGTCAATTTTGAGTGCCGCGCCTACATTCCCGCCCGATTCATTGCCAATTCACCCTCTGGGACGGAGCCCACCACATGACCGCATCGACTGACCTCAACGATAACCCTCTGCTCACTTCAACTGGCTTGCCGCCGTTTGATCGCATCAAGCCCGAGCATGTCATTCCCGCTGTGCGGCACTGTCTCGCGAATGCCGAGCGGCAGCTCACGGAACTCGAAGCGAACATCGCTCCGACTTGGGCCGGGTGCTTTGATAAGCTCGAAGCGATCGACCGCCCGTTTGAGTATGCGTGGGAGCCGGTCACGCACCTGTTTGGCGTCATGAACTCGGACGAGCGGCGTGAGGCTTACGAGACCGTGCTTGATGAAGTCGTGAAGTTCGGACTGCGAGCGTCGCAGAGCAAACCGATTTACGACGCGTGCATCGGCATTCGCGACGGGGCCGAGTGGAGCAAGCTCAATGGTGCTCAGCAGCGAATCGTCACGAAGCGGATTCAATCGGCTGAGCTAGCCGGTATCGGGCTCGATGGTCCGCAGCGCGAGCGATTCAACGCCATCGTGTCCGAGCTATCGCAAATCAAAACAAAGTTCTCGAACAACGTGCTCGATGCGACGAAGGCGTTCGAGCTGATCGTCGAGAACAGAGCCGATGTCGAGGGCTTGCCCGGCAGTTCGCTCAGCATGGCTGCTCAGTCTTACAACGCGTCGAAGAAGGACGCTGTAACAACGGCGACACCAGACGCGAGGCCGTGGCGTTTCACGCTCGATATCCCGAGCTTCAATCCGTTCTTGCAACACTGCCGCAACCGCAGCTTGCGCGAAACGATGTACCGCGCATTCATCACGCGGGCGTCGTCCGGCGAGTTCGACAACACCGAACTCATCAACCGCATCCTGCGACTGCGGCATGAGAAGGCGACGCTGCTCGGGTTCTCGTCGTATGCCGATCTGAGTTTAGCGAGCAAGATGGCGCCGAGCGTTGCTGCCGTCGAAACGATGTTCGAAACGCTGAGGTCCGCGTCATGGGACTCCGCTCAAAGTGAGTTCGCCGAGATCCAACAACTCGCCGCAACGAGCGGTCAAAGCGAGCCGCTGTTGCATTGGGACGCCGCGTTCTGGGCCGAGCGATTGCGCGAGCAACGTTTCGACTTCAGCGACGAGCAACTGCGTCCATACTTCCCGCTCGAACGAGTGCTCGACGGTATGTTCGCGCTGGTCGAGAAGGTCTTCGGCATCCGCGTGCGAGCGAAGTCGGGAGTGCCCGTCTGGCATGACGACGTGCGGTACTTCGAGATCTTCAACGAGTCCGATCAACTCATCGCGGGTTTCTATCTCGACCCGTTCTGCCGTCCTGAAACAAAGCGGCCTGGAGCATGGATGAGCAACTGCCTCAACCGCCGCAGGATTGGTGATGGAATCCAAATTCCAGTCGCGCATCTCGTCTGCAACAGCACGCCGCCGGTGGGCGATAAGCCGTCGCTGATGACGTTCCGCGAGGTGGAAACGTTGTTCCATGAATTCGGTCACGGCTTGCAGCACATGCTGACGACGATCGACGAAGCCGACGCAGCGGGCATTAACGGCGTCGAGTGGGACGCGGTCGAGCTGCCCAGTCAGTTCATGGAGAATTGGTGCTATCACCGCTCGACGCTGCTGGGCATCGCGAAGCACTACAAGACGGGAGAGACGCTGCCCGACGAACTCTTCGCCAAGCTGACCGCCTCGCGCACCTTCCGCGCGGCGACGATGATGCTGAGGCAGCTCACGTTCGGCATGACCGACATGCGTCTGCACGGCGGCTACATCCCGCCCGAGCCCAGCCAATCGGGCGACAGCGTCCGCGACATTCAGCGTCGAGTGGCACAACTCACTTCAATCCTGCAACCGCTGCCTGAAGACCGGATGCTCTGCACCTTCAGCCACATTTTCGCCGGCGGCTACTCAGCGGGTTACTACAGCTACAAGTGGGCCGAAGTCCTAAGCGCCGACGCATGGGGAGCCTTCGAAGAAGCCGGCCTCGAAAACGAAGCCGAGATCGCCCAAACCGGCCGCCGCTTCCGCGACACGGTCCTCGCCCTCGGAGGCAGTCTGCACCCCATGGAAGTCTTCCGCGCCTTCCGAGGCCGAGACCCCGACCCGCAAGCGCTGCTACGGCAGAGCGGTTTGGCTTGAGGCTGCTTTCCTTCTCGCTGTTGAGTCAAACGTTTGAGAAGCCGCAACAGCGAAATCTCGTAGACCCGACCCCTTCTGCGCGACGCCGCTGCCTGATGGATGTAGTTTTTCAACACAACGACCTGAAACGCGGTCTCGCTATGGACTATCGCAAGCTCATCACGATCGAAGCTGGCAAACGAGGGGGTCGTCCTTGCATTCGCAGACTGCGAATCAGCGTCTACGACGTGCTGGGTTGGCTCGCTGCTGGCATGACGAACGAAGAAATCCTCGACGAGTACCCGGACCTCACACCCGACGACATTCGCGCTTCATTGGCTTTCGCTGCCGATCGCGATCATTCCCTCGGGGGATCCGCAGGCTGAAGCTGATGCTGCGACCAACACTCGGTCATTAGCGGCCGACGCGACTGAGAGACTTTTGTGTCGCATGTGGGATAGGATTTCGGCGCTTCGAGAATGCAGACGGAACGTTCAATCTCAGTACTTGAACTTGAAGCACCTCGTAACAAAGCGGGCCATAGCAGACTTTGAATTGGCAATCTCATTCATGACAAAAATAAGCCCATACCGTCGACCGCCAATAACCGAAGCGATCATTGACCTGAGAGTCATTCCTCGATCCGAATTGTCGCTTCAAGACTTCGAGAATTTCCTGCCGGAGCAGGAAGCTAGTGATTGGAAAAAGTCGGAGATTGTGCAGGCCGAAGGCATCTTTAAGTTCAACGAAGATTCCATTCCGGAGTCGACTGCAACGCGGAAGCAACTCGGCTGGCGATTCAACAGCGACGATGGAAAGTCGATCGTCCAGCTTCAACGGGACAGATTGTCGTTCAGTCGTTTGGCCCCGTATCCGGGATGGGAGGCGTTTCGAAGTGAAGGCCGAAGGCTCTGGAATTTGTTTCGTCTCAAAACATCTCCGCAATCGCTTTGCCGCCTCGCAGTTCGCTACATCAATCGAGTCGATATCCCCTCTACCCGAGTCGACTTGAAGGCGTATTTTCAAACCTTTCCTGAGATCTCGCCTGACCTTCCGCAAGAGATTTGCGGATATCTCATGCAATTGGTATTACCCCAAAGCGACTTTGGGGGCCAAGCTTTGATCAACCAGACCATCGTCCCGCCACCGCGAGAAGGCGTCACTTCGATCGTGTTAGACATCGACCTCATGAGCGGTGGAGATGTTCCAACGACTGAAGATGAAATCTGGGCATTCTTTGAGCGACTCCATGTCCGAAAGAATGACATCTTCGAAGCTTCTATTACCGATAAGACACGAGAGCTATTCGACTCATGATCCTTCTGACGCCCGTGTATCAAGAAACACAGTCACCAGCACCGGCGGTGATCTGCGTTCGCGAACATTCGCAGTCCGCGCAAGGCAATGACGGACGCGCGGTCGACGCGAGGTTGCAAACCTTCAAGCTCGACCTCGAGTCACGAAACGTGACGAGCAAGTTTCTTGAGAACTCAGACATCGAATATCGATCGGTTGATTTCGAGTCCGTTGGACGGATCGCTGTTCGTTATCGCGAAGCTCAGCAGCTTCGCCCTCGTGTTTTCAGCTTTGACGATGAGAGCGAGTGAGCATGTCTTGGTGGGCCAAAATCGAGGAGCCAGATCCCGTTCTGGCGCAAGGAGACCTCTTGCCAGATTGCTTGATGCCGTCATTTATCGAGGCGCCAATTCCTCTGCCAAACGGCGAACCGAGTTTCGCTGATGTGAAAAAAGCGAGGTTGATCGTCATGTCTCAGACCTGCGACCTCGTGAATAAGAAGCTGGAATTCGTCGCTCTATGTCCGGTTCATCGGCTGGCAGAGTTTGAAGAAGCCAATCCGAATATGCGGCAAAAGGGGTGTTGGGAGCGAATTCGAAAAGGCGAACAGCCGGCCCTCCACTTGATCGCTTCACCCGATTTCCCCAACGAGAATCGTCAGGCATTAGTTGTCGATTTTGGTCATATCGTCAGCGTGCCTGTCGAGTATCTCTCCCGGCACGCCGTAGCGATGGGGGAACGATGGCGATTGACATCGCCGTTCTTAGAATACTTTTCGCAAGCCTTTGCGCGGTTCTTCATGCGTGTCGGACTGCCTTCTTCAATTCCACCATTCAAATGAGTGCTGCACGTCGAATGAGGAAGATTCGATCCCCGTTACTGGGAGAGTAAGTCCAAATGCTGATGATTCCAGGAAGCCCGGTTCAGAAGAAGAACCGAAGATCGAGGCGCGACTTTCTCGCGGTCGGAGCGCTGGCGATGGGCGGGTTGTCTCTGTCGCAGTTGTTACAGGCGGAGGAGGCTCAGGGACGGTTGGGGCATAAGGCTCTGGTGATGGTCTATTTGACCGGAGGACCGCCTCATCAGGACCTCGTGGATTTGAAAATACAGGCGCCGAGCGAGATTCGGGGCGAGTTCAAACCGATCAACACTAATGTGCCCGGCATCGAGGTCTCTGAGCTGCTGCCGCGTTGTGCGGCCATGATAGATAAGTTCGCCGTCATCAGGTCCATCGTCGGGGCAGAGGATCGGCACTCGTCGTATCAGTGCGTCACCGGGCGGTTGTTTCGTAGTCAGCCGCAGGGAGCGTTTCCTGAGATTGGCTCGGTGTTATCGCGATTACAGGGGCCGGTAGATGCGTCGGTGCCTCCGTCCGTCGACCTTTCGATGCACATGGCCCATCTGCCCTACAACCTGCCGGGAGCAGGGTTTCTGGGAGCGGGGCACTCGCCGTTCAAACCGTCGGGCGAGGCCATGCAGAACATGGTGCTCAATGGCGTCACGGTGGATCGGCTCGGAGATCGCGGGCGGTTGCTGTCGAGCTTTGAGCAACTGCGGCGGCAAGTGGATGCTCGCGTTACGGCAGGGCAGACGGATCAGCTCACGGAACGGGCTCTCGGCATTCTGACTTCGAGCAAGCTCGTCGAGGCTCTCGATCTCACGCGTGAAGATCCAAAGGTCCGCGAACGCTACGGGCACGACGTCCGAATTGCTTGCCGTACTCGAACCTCGGCTATCAGGCGCATATGTCGAAGTTCCTCGCGGCCCGGCGGCTCATTGAAGCGGGGGTACGCTGCGTGACAGTCGCGTTCGCCGACTTTGATTGGCACGGCGCGAACTTCGTCAACGGTCGAAAAGTGATCCCGCTACTCGATCAGGGACTCTCGGCACTCGTCAGCGACTTGCATGATCGCGGACTCGATAAGGACGTGACGGTCGTCGTCTGGGGCGAGTTCGGGCGGACTCCGAAGATCAACGCCAACGCCGGTCGCGACCATTGGCCGAACGTCATGTGCGGACTGCTCGCTGGCGGAGGCATGAGAACCGGGCAAGTGATCGGAGCAACCAATCGCTACGGCGAAGAAGCGGTCGCTCGGCCAGTGCATGTGCAGGACGTCTTCGCGACGCTCTATCACAACCTCGGGATCGATGTGTCCTCGACGACGATCCCGGATCTCAACGGTCGGCCTCAGTACCTGACCGAGCTGCATCAGCCAGTGCGCGAGCTAATTGGTTAAGAGGCGATTGAAAAAACAGCGGGATAGACATGCAGCCTTTCGGAGTTGTGGACGCTTTGCTGAACCACACTGCCAGGCTGGATGCCTATCCCATAGTTAGGGCTAGCTGTTAGTAGTCGCCTACCACTTGCCCATCGTTGATTCCCGCGAGACGTTGATAAGTGCCATACGGACCATTGAGCACGGCGGCAGTATAATCGGTGTTGGAGTGATCGATCGCGTCGCCCACAAATCGCACCGCACCATCGGCCAAAAGGAAGTGCGCTCCAGCTGTGTGATAGCTATGGAACGCGCGGTGCAAGTTCGAACCTGAGAGCATCGCTCCGTTGAGCTGATGCCGAGTCGAGCGAATGTGATTGTGAGCGCCGTTGTTGTTGTATGCGTTGTTGTCGCACTTGGGCCCGCCTCCGGTTGTGACGTTGCCGTAGATGAATTGACGCTCGCTCCCGATTGCATTGCCCGCTGGATCTGTAGTGTTGCGAATGAATCGCACTTCGCCGACTGCAAACACATTCGAGCTGCCATCTGTGATGTCTCGCATCTTGACCGAGCCGTTCACTGGCAAGAGACCAATGTTGCGAGCATCTACTAAAATTGTTGTGCCATTATCGGCACAGGGAGCTCCGTCAAACGGGCCAAGCACACCTTGGTAACTCGTGACTGCAACGAGTGCTGCACCAGCTCCTGTGGCGGCACTGCCGGAGTTATTTGCAATCGCGTTATCACGCACATCACTCGGGCAAGAGAACGCGGTCAACGGAGTCTTCACGACCGACTGGTTTTGGACTGCAGCGCCAGCTGGAGTGGTGAGCGCGAAGGGTGTGGTGTTGAAGTCGAATTGGTTGAAGATTCCCAACTGATCAAGTTGCGGCAGAAGCTGAGCCGACCATGCCCAGCCGCCCGTATTGCGCTCCGCATTTCCTGTGATGTGATCCGAAAAGCCCATGGGATAGCAGCGGAACGATTCTTCATAGGCTGCGAGTGCCACGCCAATCTGTTTCAGGTTGTTACGGCATTGAGAGCGACGTGCCGCTTCGCGAGCTTGTTGCACGGCTGGTAATAAAAGTGCCACCAGCACGGCGATGATCGCGATGACAACCAACAACTCGATCAACGTAAAACCACGCATCCGCGACCGACTTAGAAGCTGTGAGTGCAGCATCATGCTATCTCCTAATCTGTGCGACTCGAAATGATGGGACGTGGTACCAGCGATTGAGGTGCCACTAGAAGGGAAATGTTTCTTAGCACTTGAGGGAGCATGGCTTGAAGTAACGACTTCGCGGGATTAAGGATGGCGGTGGAGCCTTAATTGATTTCGGATTGCAGAATGTTGGTAATTGAGCTTCCAAAAGAGTCCGAGTGCCGACTTCTGCGAGCCCTGTCAAAAGCAACTCTGACTAAGTTGTGGGAGGGCGCCTGAAACTGGCCGTCATGACGAGTAACAACAATCAGCCTTCAGCCGCAGTCTCGATGACGGCCACTCGACTTGTTCGTCGCACCTCTCATAGAGGTTTGGCAACCAGAGATCGCGAATGACGCTTTCGCGGGTTCGTTGAGTTTGCGGAGTTGCGATCATTTACATTGCGTGACTCTTATCTAGAGCTGACGTCGGTTTCGTCGCAAAGTTGCTCGACGTGTGGCGGATGTGAGCGAGCCGACTACACTCACCCTCACCGCTCATACTCGCCTTCCAATCATCTCCGTGGAGTTCTCGTTATGGCGTTATTCGAGATTGAGACCAATGCTCACATCATGATTGCTTGGGCCGACTCTAAAGAGGGGGCGGAAGAAGTTGCTCGGACTTACTACCCCGATGAAGCGGTCGTGCGGCTTACGAAACGTCCCCGTGATTGTTGGGTGATTTCGAAGCGTTTGCTGGGACTTGAAGGCTCGGCTGAACCCTGCGATCAAGCTCGGGACTGCCTCGCCAAAGCCAAGGGCGACAAGGTTCACGCCATTCGACTTTACATGCACGAGACTGGAGTTGATCTCAACCAAGCGCAGCGAATGATCGAAACGAATATGTCGCTGGGCTGGTAACGGACCAGAGATTGGCGTCCGATGAGTGGCTCGTATTACACGCTCAAATGCGGTGCCAGTGATTCCTCGATTATTTCATGCGAATGAATTTTTCGAAGCCCGGCGACTGACGACGTTGAACTGATCCGGTGTCGTCGAGAGACAGAATCAATGCCTGGCATGAAACGGATTGCTCGTGAGTGAGCAGCTTTAGGGCTTGGTCAGGACCAACGACTGACATGGCAGTGGCCAATGCGTCCGCTTGCATGCCGGTCGATGCAATGACTGTGACGCTCGATCGATGGCTCAAACCGATACCGGTTTTCGGGTCGACGATGTGCGAGTATCTCTGGCCGTCGATTTCAACGAATTGATAAGCGTCGCCCGACGTTGAGACGGCTTGGTTCGCGAGCTTCAAGAATAAGTCGGGTTCGTTGCGACGCGTCAGCGATTCAACCGCCACTTCCCAATGAGTCTTATCGGGCGGAGGACTGGAGACCGCGATGTCTCCGGCTGCCGCAACAAGAGCACTGGTGATGCCGTGTTGCTTGAGTACTGCCAGAGCTTGGTCGGATGCATAACCTTTGGCGATGCCGCCGAGATCGAGTCGCATCCCCTCCTTGAGAAGTTCAACCGTTCGCTTGTGGGCTTCGAGCTTTACGAATTGAAAGCCAATGAGTTCGCGAGCGGCGCTGAGATCGTTTGCTGGTGGGATTTCCTTTTGACGACGAGCACGCCGCCAAAGCTTCGTCAGTGGACCAACTGTGACATCGAATGCTCCGTAGCTTTGTTTGGAAACTTGCTGAGCGTGTTCGAGAACTGTGAATAGGTCAGAGCTGACGACGATTGGTTTTCCTGGACCAGAAGCAGAGCAGAGCCGCATCAGTTCGCTGTTGGAGTCGTAGTCAGACATGATGTCGTTGAGCTGCTTGATGCGATCGAAAGCCGACTGCGCAGCCTTGTTTGCGGCTTCAGAAGTCGAGCCATATAGTGCGATGCGGAAATCAACAGCCATCTCCACGCGTGAGAATTCATAGCGCGAAAGGCTGTCCTGACTCATCACGCTCGTGGTTTTGAAGCTGAATCCCAACACGATCAGCAACACATCCAGCATCCGCCCGAAACCTCGCTGCGTCATCATGTGCTCCTAGGGGACGGCTCGGTTGAGCCGTCCTGCGACTTAAAGGTCGCGGCCCGATGGCATTTGTTATCGATGGTTGTAAGCAGTTGGCAGTCCGTTGAGATGGACGATCAACGGCGAGCAACACACCAATCATCAGTCCCACCGTTTCCAGTTTGTTTCACCCAGTCAATGAGACGCTTTGCTTATGAAAACGCTGCTGGCCTCTGTCTGGTCGTCGTTCCTCACGACATTGTTACTTGCATCGACGTCCTTCGCTGCTGATCCCGTCAAGAATCCAGACGCGGACGCTAAAACCGAAGCCGAGATGAAGAACTACAAGCAAGTCATCCCCGGCACCGAAGTCTCGTATGAGATGGTCTCAATCAAGGGCGGCGAGTTCCTGCTTGGTAGCCCGGCTTCTGAAGCAGATCGGAAAGAAGATGAAGGTCCGCAAGCCAAGGTGAAGATCGAGCCCTTCTGGATGGGTAAGTACGAAGTCACTTGGGACGAGTATGACATCTGGAGTTACAACCTCGACATTCAACGTCGTAAGTTATTGAACCTCGCGATTTCGGATTTGGATAAGGTTGCGGACGGCGTCACTCGTCCGACGAAGCCTTACACCGACATGACATTCGGCATGGGGCACGATGGCTATCCGGCGATCTGCATGACTCAGCTCGCGGCGAAGACGTACTGCGAGTGGCTTAGCCAAAAGACCGGCCATTACTACCGCCTGCCGACCGAAGCCGAATGGGAATACGCTTGCCGCGCCGGCACGACGACCGCGTACTCGTTCGGTGACGATAAATCGAAGCTCGGCGATTACGGCTGGTGCTTCGATAACAGCGACGAGAAGTATCACCCGGTTGGCAAGAAGAAGCCGAATCCGTGGGGCCTCTATGACATGCACGGCAACGTCTCCGAGTGGTGTGTCGACGGTTACACCGCCGATGCCTACAAGGCGTTCGCAGGCAAGACGAGTCCGCTTGTCCCTGCAACGAAGCTTTATCCTCGCATCGTTCGCGGCGGCTCATGGGACGACGATCCAGACGAGCTCCGCAGCGCGAAGCGTCACTTCTCGACAAAGGAGTGGAAGCAACAAGACCCGCAAGTGCCGAAGAGCAAGTGGTACATGACCGACGCCCTGCATGTCGGTTTCCGCTCGGTGCGACCTCTGAAGCCAGCAACCGAAGACGAGAAGCTGAAGCTGAACCTCGCTCCCGAAGCGAACATTGAACGTGACTAACTCACACAACGCTGATCGGCAAAAGCCGAAGTTCGTGTCGCCATGGGCCAACGTCTCTATTGGGGTTGTGCTAGCGGCGTTCGCGACCTTGTTCTCTCTGAAGAACAGCACCGAAGTTGGCGGCCTCTTCATAATCCTTTGCGGAGTCTTACTGACTCTTACCGGAGTCGCTGAACTACGAAGGCGAGAAGATATATAGAAAAGGCCATTCCTCGTATTCGTCGCATGCGTCCTATTGGTCCTATCGCCGTAGACCTCTTTCCCTTTCACCCCACTCTTCCCTCTCTAGGAGCTGTTGCATGTCGGATTTATTACTTCCTTCTCGTCGCGACTTCATCAAATCGTCGAGCGCTGTGCTCGGCGCGGGTGCGTTGCTGAATTCGGCTCTTAGCAGCGGTGCTTATGCTGCTGGTAATGACACGATTCGAGTCGGTCTCGTCGGTGCGGGCGGACGAGGATCGGGTGCGGCGACTCAAGCTTTGCGAACCGAAGGCTCGGTCAAACTCGTGGCAGTTGCTGACGCCTTCAAGGACTCGCTCGAAGGTGGCTTGCGCGGCATTCGCAGCGGTTTGGGTGATGCTGCCAACGAGAAAGTGCAAGTTGCTGAAGAGAACAAGTACGTCGGACTCGATGCCTTCCAGAAGCTTTGCGACAACAAAGACGTTGATCTCGTCATCCTCGCAACGCCTCCTGGCTTCCGTCCGATGCAGCTTGAAGCTGCGATTAAAGCTGGCAAGCACGTCTTCAGCGAAAAGCCTGTGGCCGTCGATGCACCAGGCGTTCGCAAGGTGCTCGATGCTTGCAAGCTTGCCAAAGAGAAGGGCTTGAAGATCGGTGTAGGTCTGCAACGTCACCATCAATTGAACTACCTCGAAACGATCAAACGCATTCACGATGGTGCGATCGGTGACGTTGTGGCTCAACGCGTTTACTGGAACGGTGGCGGCGTTTGGGATCCACGCAAGACTCGCGAGCAATGCCAGTCGGAAATGGAGTACCAAGTTCGCAACTGGTACTACTACACATGGCTCAGCGGCGACCACATCGACGAGCAGCACATTCACAATCTCGACGTCGGCTGTTGGGTGAAGAACGCCTTCCCCGTCGAGTGTCATGGCATGGGCGGTCGCCAAGTCCGCATCGATAAGAAGTACGGCGAGATCTACGACCACTTCGCGTGCGAGTACACGTTCGCCGATGGTTCGAAGATGTTTAGCCAATGCCGTCACATCGCCAACACTTGGAGCAGCGTCTCTGAGCATGCTCACGGCACCAAGGGCTGGGCTGACGTCAGCGGTTCTCGTATCGAAGCCGGTACCGAGAAGTGGCGTCATCAAGGGCGCGGTAAGGATCCGTACCAAGTCGAGCACGACGACCTGTTCGCCGCGATCCGCAACAACACTCCGTACTCGGAGGGCGAGAACGGTGCCTATAGCTCGCTCACCGCAATCATGGGACGTATGGCGGTTTACTCCGGCAAGATCGGGACTTGGGAGCAAGCTCTGAAGTCCGAACTGAACTTGCTGCCTGAGAAACTGACTTGGGACGCAATGCCCAAGGTTCAGCCGAACGCTGACGGCGTTTATCCGATCGCCGTTCCTGGCGTGACGAAGGCGTTGTAGTTCAGTCGGTCGCGTGCTTGCTCTGGTTGAGCGAGCACGCGATGCGGTGCTTGAATTTGTGGTGATGCGAGTCGCGGAGCGACTCGCCTACGTAGCTCAGTCGCTCCGCGACTGATATGGACGCCCCGAAGACTAAGCATTCAAGACGCAGTTGGCTGATTCGATTGGATGTGACCGACAGCATTCCGCCGCTGAGATCGACTCAGCAGTGCGAGTTCTGTCGGTCACTTTCTTTACGGGGTGCTCTGATGGCGAACTCTCAGCAGGCAGCAACGTCGACTCCGCGACGCGACTTTCTCCAGCAGATGGCTGGTGGGTTTGGCGGCATTGCCTTGGCGGCAATGTTGCAGGATGCCGAGGCCGCATCGAATCCGCTGATGGCTAAAGCGGCTCATCATGTTGCTCGCGCCAAGGCCGTGATTCATCTGTTTTGTCCCGGTGGATTGAGTCACGTGGACTCGTGGGATTATCGCCCCGTGCTTGCGCGTCGACAGGGACAACCATTCGACCCCGATGGCAAATTGCAGTTCTTTGCGTCCAAGCCAGGGAATTGTCAGGGCAGCTATTGGCCGTTTCGTCCGCATGGCGAGTGCGGTCGTTGGATCAGTGACTTGTTCCCCAAGCTGGCAAGTCGCGTCGATGACATGGCCTTCATTCACTCGATGCAGAGCAAGACCGCGCTGCATGGTCCCGCGATGTTCATGGCCAACAGTGGCTGCATCTTGCCGGGTTTCCCGAGCATGGGAGCGTGGGTGACCTATGGCCTGGGCAGCCTGAGCGAAAACCTGCCGTCGTTCGTTGTGCTGCCGGATCCGCGAGGTCTTCCGCCGGGCGGCGTTATCAACTGGGGTGCAGGATTTCTTCCAGCGATCTACCAAGGCACGACGCTCAACGCAGATGCTAATGAAGAGAAGGCTCCGATCGCGGACTTGTTTCCTCCGAAGTCCTTTTCTCAATTAGCAGGTGAGAACGAACGACGAAGCCGCGACTTCTTACAGTCACTGAACCGGCAACATGCAGTCACGCGCGAAGGGAACTCGGAGCTTGAAGCACGAATCGCGGCTTATGAGCTGGCTGCTCGCTTGCAATTGAGTGCTCCTGAAGTGACTGACATCTCGCGCGAGTCAGAGGCGATTCGCAAGTTGTATGTCGTTGATCATGAGGACGTCGGCCCGTTTGGCCGTCAGTGCTTGCTCGCTCGACGATTGGTCGAACGCGGAGTGCGGTTCGTGCAGATCTATTGCGGCGCCGAGAATACGACCGCGCGAAAGATTCGTCCGAATTGGGACAGTCACGAAGACTTGGTACGCGATCATGGATACTGGGGAGCGGTGCTTGATTCCGGGGCCAGTGCCTTGCTGGCAGATCTGAAGTCACGCGGGATGCTCGATAGCACGCTCGTCATGTGTACGACGGAGTTTGGACGTCAGCCTGCGAGTCAAGGCGGCAAAGGTCGGGATCACAATCCCGGTGCCTTCACTGTGTGGCTGGCTGGCGGCGGAATTAAGGGGGGCACAGCCCATGGTTCCACGGACGAGCTGGGTTTCAAGGCGGCTGAGAATCCCACTTACTCCTATGACTTACACGCCACAACGATGCATCTGCTCGGCCTCAATCACGAGCGATTGAGCTTCTATCACAACGGCATTCAGCGGCGTCTCACTGACGTGCATGGTCAGGTGATTGAAAGCATCGTCGAATAATCATTGAAGGGAAGGGTGAAGCGTTCGAGTTCATCTAATTGGCGTTACGCGGGATTGGCGTCTGGCGCTGTATGACAACTGACTTTAGAGAGGCTCGCTTGAGAGCATCTCTGAAATTTCAACTTCTATTCTGCGTTCGATCGTTCCAACGCTCCTTGGCGGAATGTGCCAAGTCCTCGTTCGCCAGCATTTGCAGTCCAGACCGCACCCGACGCATTGTTAGCGACGTAGAGTCCATCATCGTTAAAACGAAGCTGGGCTGGATTTAGACAGCTTCCCAATTTCACTTTGCCAATCGTCGTGGGGGTGTCTTGGCCTTCGCTCCACGTGCGGCACGTTCCGTCCTTATCAACGATCAGTTTTTGGGCCTTCATCGAAACAACGATGGCCGGGGCGAGTGGCAGGGGGCCTCGTTCCGTCTTGATCGCCAATTGCGACTTCTCGTCGATCACCATCAAGCCACACCGTGTTAAGTATTGAGTGGCATCAGCATCTACGACGACGAACCAACCTTCACCTTCGATCGCGATGTCGAACGGGTTGTTGGTTGCCTCAATGATTCCGGGGTTGAGATCCAAGCGTTGCTCGAAGGTCGTCCTTCCACTCGACCGGAGATCGATAGTCTGTGACCGTTTGAAGCCGGGCAGACTGGCGTGCCTTGCATTATGTCTTTCAATGTCTCGCCATTGCTCAAGTGTGATGTCGGAATCGCCAACGTGCGGGATTTCGAGCTTCACAAGAGATGGCTGTGCTTCGGCCAATTGCAGAGCCGGTCTCGATGGCTCGACGGCTTTAATGGTTCCGTCATTGGGAAGCTGAAGGACCGCAGGTTCCACGCCGGTCGGCTGCAAATGGTTCAATCCAAATGAGGTTGCAGCGACCGAACCTAACTTGCTCTTCAACGCCAGAATCTCGTGAGCAGCTTGTGGTTCGAGATGAGCGAGCGACTCGTCCCAGACCTTCTCTTGTTCGACCTTTGATTCTGAAATTGAGCGCGCTCCGGCAGACTCAATCGCCTGTGGAAAGTATTCGATGTCGGGAGAGTTCTCAGATGGCTTAGCTTCCGAATCCGTGAGACTCACTTTGCCACTGGGCAGAGTCGAGGTGGCTGCCGAACCTGAGTCCCGCTGTAGTAACAATTGCATCGTCCGCGAGTCGAGCTGCACCACATGAGCGGCTGCTGGCTCACGCTGAATGCCGACATTGCGACCGATCAACCACCCGATGGTTAATGTGGCCGCGAAACATCCGGCCATAAGCAATGATTGCCGCTTCATCCCCGCCTCCTTGCGATGAATTCGATTCTCCGAATCGATGTCCGAAACGGACTTGGACAGCACTCAGCACTTCAGAAAATTTTGGGAATCACTCGTCTTCGTCGTCATCGTCACCGGCCGCTCGTGGCACCGGGGCACCACCAGCCGCTCGCGAGAGGCTACCTGGAACCATCGGGATGTGCTGTTCGTCGATGCCAACTTTCGGGAACGCCTTCTTGAGGGCTGCAATTGCTTCCTCAGAGATTTGATTACCAGTCACGTCTAACGCTGCAAGCTTCTTCAGTGACTTGTCATTGGCGAGCACCATCGCACCCTTGTCGGTAATGCGTCCGTAGGCCAAATCGAGTTCTCGAATCTTGTCGAGCAAGCCCCACTCATGCAGGTAATCGCAGGTCGCATTCAATGCATCGATGATGACCAGCTTGCTAAAGAATCGAAGTTCTGGCGCATGCAGCAGAACCTGAGTGACCTTCAATGTAAGCTCATCGGTTTGTAGGCCGCTGATCCAACCTCGCCACCACCACAATCGGCAGCCCGGCTTGAATTCGAAATCTCGACCAGGTTGGCTTTTGAGCAAGACGAAGTCCGCTAGTTTTCCGAGCCACTTACGGCCGTGCTTTGCCAAGATCTCACGCTGGCGGATCTCGTTATAGATCTGGTGCTCCCGAGTCATGCGTTTGTCTTCGTGAGCGAGATTCAACTCGATGAACTCGCCGCGTGGGTCATCGATCGACTTGAGGAACTCGGCATAGTCTTCATGCCGCTTCGTCTCTCCTGGTTTTTCAAAGATTCGTTTCTCGAACTTCTCGCGTAACTGTTGTGATTCTTTGACCTTCGGATCGGCCTTCATGGAGTCACCAATATCTAACGTTTTGAGACGAGTGAGAGCTGCTCGCTCCGCCGTGGAGCGTCGTTTCGGGCTTGGAATTACGAGCCAATACCCGGTCGTGATCGGGGATGCTGAGTAGGTAAATTCGGTTCTTAAAGGTCGCAACCGAATTAGGGAAGCTCAGCCGAGCGGGGGATTCTAGCCAAACTCATGCGTGGCGGAATCGAACTCAATGGTCGAATAGCTGCATACGGTTGAGATGGATTCGAATCATGCGGCAGCGACGGTTCTAGTCGCCATCATCCATCAGCCATCGCTATTCCAGTCGCAAATCGCTCCCGAATGCTTAGGATGCCGCTCGCCTGCAAGGCACCTAAACGGGAGGTCGTCTGACACGACTTGTGATCTTTCGGCCGTCAACTTGACGCGAAGCCATCAGGGAGTGAGCTATGTGTAGTCATGCGTTTCGAACCGGTCATCGCGCCCCGAGTTCGCTTGGAAAACTGTTGTCTATAATGGTGATAATCACCATCGGTCTCGGCTTGCTGTTGCCAACGGGATGTTGGGCTCAGGACTCTGGCAAGAAGAAGCCGAATGACGCTCAAGGCGATAGTTCCAAGGCCGATGGAAAAGGTGCGGTGGTCATGAAGGACGGCAAGCCCATCGAAAATCGATTTCCCGGTCGAGCTCAAGCTCCCAGTCTCGAAGGTGGCTCTGCTTGGCTGAATTGCTCGGGAGAAATCAGCCTCAAGGACTTGCGCGGCAAGATCGTGATCATCGACTTTTGGACTTATTGCTGCATCAATTGCATGCACGTTTTGCCGGACCTCAAGTACCTCGAAAAGAAGTATGACAAAGAGCTTGTTGTCATCGGCTGTCACTCAGCCAAGTTCGACAATGAGAAGGACACTGAAGCGATTCGTCGAGCCATTGTTCGATACGAGATCGAGCACCCGGTTGTGAACGATTCGGAGATGGTCATTTGGCGGAAGTTCCAAACGAGAAGTTGGCCCACGATCGCGGTGATCGACCCTGAAGGTATGCTCGTCGGAGTTGCTCCTGGAGAGGGCAATCGAGAGTTGCTGGATGAAGTTGTGGGGAGCCTCGTTGAGTTTCATTCCGCAAAGGGAACGCTCAAGTCCGGTCCAATTCGTTTCGACTTGGAGCGCAGCCGAGTCAAAAGCAAGGGGCTGAAGTTCCCTGGTAAGTTGCTCGCAGATGAAGCTGGCCAGCGACTCTTTATCTCTGACAGCAATCACAATCGAATTGTGGTCAGCAGCCTGAATGGCAAGCTGATTGATGTCATCGGTAGTGGCAAGATCGGCCACAAAGATGGCAAATATGCCGACGCGGCGTTCGACCATCCTCAAGGAATGGTTCTGAAAGGTGACACTCTGTACGTCGCCGACACTGAGAACCACCTCATCCGAACTGTTGATCTTAAGTCGAAAAAGGTTGGCACTTTGGCTGGAACTGGACAGCAGGCGCGTGGTCGAGATTCGGGTGGTGACCTGCTTAAGACCGCTCTGAATAGTCCGTGGGATCTGACAATTGTCGGCAACACGCTTTTCATCGCAATGGCTGGGCCGCACCAGTTGTGGCAGCACAAGTTCGGTTCGAACTCAATCAGCGTTTTTTCGGGAACGGGTCGAGAAGACATTACCAACGGCTCGCATGAGGTCTCGGCATTTGCGCAGCCTTCAGGGATTACGAGCGACGGCAAATTCTTGTACGTCGCCGACAGTGAAGGTTCTTCAATTCGTAAGGTCGCAGTCGATCCCGACGGCAAGGTGACGACAGTTGTTGGTGAGCACGATTTGCCGCGCGGTGCGACGCTCTTTGAATTCGGAGATGTTGACGGAGTCGGAAATAAGGCTCGATTACAGCATCCTCTGGGGGTGCTGCACAGCAATGGCAAGCTGTTTGTTGCTGACTCGTACAATCACAAGATCAAGATCGTCGATTTGGAATCTCGGGAATCAAAGACGTGGCTCGGCGATAAGACGATTGGTGATAGTCTCGATCCAGTCCGACTACATGAGCCTGCTGGAATGACTCTCGTTGGTACTCAGCTTTTTATCGCCGATACTAATAATCACAGGGTCGTGGTCGTTGATACTAAGGCAACGAAACCGGTTGGTACTGTTTTCGATGTTGAAGGCTTGGCGGCTCCCGCGAGCACCGGAGCTGCTGAAGAGATTACAGTCAACGAACAGAAGCCTGTTGACGTTGCTCCGACCAAGCTAACGATCGGCAAGACGATCAAGACGAAGGTGAGCTTCCAGTTACCAGCAGAGTTCAAATTAAACGCTGAATATCCGCTGAAGGCAAAAGTGACGACTGAAGGCACACAGAATGTGATTGCGAGTGAAAGTATTGGTAAGTCCGTCGCGGGCAAACTTGACGGCGAGTTTGCTGTCTTTGAGTTGCCTTCAACCGGAGCTGCTGGAAAAGGCAAACTGACGATCGCTGTCTCGTATGGATACTGCAAAGGCGGTTCGAATGGCGTCTGCAAAGTGGCGACCGCCAAATTTGCAGTGGCGTTAGAAGCCGTCGAAGGCGGAGTCAAAGTGCTCGAACTTAAAGCCCCGCCAGCTGATTAATACCCGCATTCTTGGAATTCGAGTCTGCAGTGCTCTCGATGCAGAGTTGCCATGCCACCGCAGAGTTTGTGCTGCGTGAAGTTGGGGCACGAACTCTGCGAGACAGGTTCGTCGTGAGAAGTTCGCACAAACTGATAATTTAATGTCGTTGTTGGTTGCTGAATTGACACAGCGAACGAATTGAAAACTGAATAGTCTTGCGCATTATGGAGTCGAGAAAGTTGTCGATTTCTCAAGTTACGCCATGACTACTTTCGCAGTAGGAAGAATCCAATCAATGATATGAAGGCGACGCCGACGACGGTTATGATAATTGTCTTCAGGCGCTTGGCGGCCTTGGCTTCCTGCAGTCTGCGAGACTTGAGACGTTCGGCGATTGGCAGCGAGGCCATGCCGAGATCTGATTGGCCTGAGTTTGCTACCTCTTTATTCGCCCTCGCTGATTCTGGCTTTGATTGACGCTGGGGGCTGTCTTGATTTTCAGAGTTGGGGAACTCTTCTCGCGGTGGCGAGTTACGATCTAATTGCTTGTTATGAGGTTGCGGCGAAGTTGACTCCTGCTGTTCCTGGCTCGCCATATCGGGGTCGGGAATATCAACATTTTCAGGCTCGCTGAATTGTTCATCGGGAATAGGCTGTCCGCCGTCGTCACTGAAGAGTTCTTCGAGCGATGTGCCTTCCTCATCAACAATCATTCGAGCGTATTCGTCATCTACTTGTTCCTGGTCGGTCACTTCCGGTTCGTGGCGCGACAGTTCTTCTCCGAGATGTTTTTGGATGACTTCGACCAACTCGCTCATTGTTTGAAAACGGTCAGCGGGCTTCTTGGCAAGCATCCTGTTGAAGACATCTCCAAGCCATTGCGGTACGTCTGAGCGTTTGCGGCAAAGGTCTGGAATTGGAGCACTGACGTGGGCCATCAATGTGTGAGCGACTGTTTCTCCGGAGTACGGAGCTTTTCCTCTTAGGAGAAAATACATCGTACAACCGAGGGAATAGACGTCGGATCGGATGTCCGATTTTCGAGCATCTTCGATTTGCTCGGGTGCCATGAATCGAGCGGTTCCAAGCATCTGGCCGGGGATTGTCAGACGCATGGAGTCGTCTTCGTCTTCGCCGTCATCGACTCTGGCTAATCCCATATCGAGGATCTTTACGCGTCCTTTTCGATCACGCATGAAGTTCGACGGCTTGATGTCGCGATGAATGATCCCTTTCTGGTGGGCATATTCGAGCCCACGTGCAGCTTGAAGAACGCAGCTGACGGTCTCGTCGACGGACAATTGGCCCTTGCGTTTGACTCGATCCAGCATGTTTTCGCCATCGACAAACTCCATGACGAGGTAGCGGATTCGATTTATCTTGCCGGCTTCGTAAGCACGCACAATGTTGGGGTGTTTGAGTCGCGCGACGGCCTTTGCTTCCTTCTTAAATCGCTCAACCAGTCGTCGATTTTTTACGGCATCAGCGGACAAAACTTTGAGCGCCACTAATTTTGACGTAGGGCCGTGTCGGGCCTTAAAGACTTGCCCCATTCCGCCGGAGCCAAGCTTCTCCAAAACAACGTAGTCGCCAAATAGAAGGTTCTTAATCTTACCTTGAAGAACGGCAGCTGCTTGGAGCTTTGTCAGGTGATGTTGTCGAACAAGCTCTCGGGCAAATTCGTCAGAGGTCTTAAACGGCCGCGAATTCGAGGTGGAATCATGAATGCCCTTAAGCTGATCTTCAGACAGCAGACCGCTATCGGAGAGGGACTTAAGTAGCTCGGGGATAGTCATGCTCATCGAATGCCGCTAATTGGTAGGCGTTTCGGAGTGATCGAACGGCTCTGGCAAACCGTCGAGGGTAGCTTGATTGTTTTGAGGCGTCGAGTGGTTTTCCCGTTTCAGCTCCTTAAGCTCGCTTGAGATCGGCGACAGCACGATTCCGTCAAGTTGGCAATTTAACCGAGTTTGTTGGGTCATCAGGGATTGGCGCCTCGAACGGACTTCGGTTTCGCCTGATGGCGGCCAATGCGAAATTGATGTCTAACCGAACTTTTTGATTTGATCTGTCTGAAGCAAGCCTTTGAAGGACGCGAGATGGCAGTCGCAGTCCTGTCGTCGCCAGGCTGCAACAGCGGGACTGCGACTCCCAGTTTTCAATGCTGTGTGGCGAGGCCTTTTCGGCTCTTAGGAGTACGGGATTTGTATTCGTTGATGACGAAGTGGCGTGACGTCGACGTGAATGTGCGATTTCACGCAACGGTTATTGTCATTGTTATTCTGGTTTTTGTTGCGGCAGTTGTGGCTGACGTTCGAAATGACGGTCGGGTTGTCGTGGCTCTATTTCCAGATCTTCCCATGCCGGAAGTTTGTATGAGTCGCGTTTGGTTTCAAACGGACTGTCCAGCTTGTGGGCTGACTCGCAGCTTTATTTTCCTCGCAAAATCTGAGCTGGCGAAGTCCATTGCCATGCATCGATTCGGATGGCTCGTCGCTTTGTTTTTTGCGGCGCAAGTTCCGTATCGGCTCGTGTTGCTCAGGAGAATTCGAAAGCTTAGTCCAGACTCTGCTCGGGCTAGATGGCCGCGATTCGTTACCGGGATGCTCTTGGTTTCAATTCTCTTGAATTGGGTTTTGAAACTCGCTGGGCACTGAAAGTGGATTGATAATTGAGCGTCGTGAAGAGTGATCGGCTCGGCATTTAGTCCCCAGAAGAAGTGGGACAGCATTTTGAAGTCTGTCCAAAGAAATTGCCCTCGGTAACCGATCAGGCTGTTGACAGATCAACGTTTGCAAGTTGAACTCCTACCCGCTTAGCCCGCCTGACTTTCCTTCCGACAACCTACCGTCTGACGACCAATTAATTTGACCTGCCAGCGCATCGCTTGGCAGGCATTGTTCTGTCGGACTTCGGAACAACCTCCTCCCGCCCTTTGATTGAAGGAATCTCTATGACTCTCAGCCAACCCGGCAAAGATGTTGTGACTTGGGCCGATGATCCTGCTCACTTCAGCCGTCCGTCTCGTCGTGACTTCATTCGAGTGGGAGTCTGCGGGGCACTGGGGCTCACTCTGGGCGACCTCTTAAAGCTCGAAGCACGCTCCGAGCAGAAGTTCTATGAGTCCAAAGAGGGGCAAGCGAAAGCCATTATTCATGTCGATTTGCCCGGTGGTATGGCACATCAGGAGTCGCTGGATCCAAAGCCCGAAGCACCGCTCGAGTATCGCGGTCCTTTCGGTGTCGCCAAGACGAACGTCAAAGGTGTCGTCCTCAATGAGAACTTCAGTCAGCTCGCCAAAATCACCGACAAGTTGACCATCGTCCGCTCGATCGCTGGCAAAGAAGCCGATCACGGCCGCGCGAGCTATGCCATGTATACGGGTTATCGAAAGAGTCCCGCGATCGAGCATCCAGCCATGGGCGCGGTCGTTTCGCACGAGTTCGGTTCGAAGCACAACATGCCCCCCTACGTCGCGGTTCCGAACGCGACCGAGTACGGCGGAACGGGCTATCTTGCCTCACAGTTTGGACCGTTCGGTATTGGCAGCGATCCGGGACGCTCGGGGTATCAAGTTCGCGACCTGATGCTGCCTGCGGGCGTCGACGATCAACGCTTTACGAAGCGGCAGAAGATTCGCGATGTCGTCGACGATCATTTCCGCAAGTTGGCGAGCAAGGCTGAAGCACTCGGAGCAATGGACGAGTTCTATCACCGCGCTTATGCGATGATTTCGTCGCCCGCTGCTCGCGATGCGTTCGACATCAATAAAGAAGACGGCAAGACGAAGTCGCTCTACGGTGATAACGAAGCGGGAATGCGAATGCTGCTCGCTCGCCGTTTGGTCGAAGCGGGTGTGCGATTTGTTACCGTCACCTACGGCGGCTGGGATCATCACGCTGGCATCGAGAACGCGATGCGTCGTCAAGCTCCGACGCTCGATATGGCACTCGCTGGTTTGATTCGAGATCTCGATCAACGTGGCATGCTCGATAGCACGATCGTCATGTTGACGAGCGAATTCGGACGAACTCCGAAGATCAATGCGACTGCCGGTCGTGATCACTACCCACGCGTGTACTCGATGCTGATGGCCGGTGGCGGACTCAAGAAGGGGCTCGTCTATGGCTCGTCGAACAGCACTGCGAGCGAGCCGGAAGAGAACCCCGTTCGCATCGAAGATGTGCTCTCGACCGTCTATCACCAAGTGGGCATCAACTCGGACAAAGAGTTGATGGCGCCGGGCGCTCGACCGATCGAGATTATCGACGGCGGTGAAGTGGTCAAAGACCTGTTGGCGTAGTTCACGCCGCAATTGAATGCGGAACGCCAGCGATGGATTCGCCGACCGGCGTTCTGTCGCTGGCGTTTCTTTTTGGCTTACTAACTTCGGTCACCTTGTTGCGTCTGGTTCATCGAGTCACTCTTGCTACACCTTTCGACGAGGATTGTCGCGGGCAAAGTCGACTCCAGGACCGAGCCGCGAACGCAACCAACAACCAAATATTTAGCGAGGAGATCGCTGTGTTCTTTCGGAAGCTCAGTCTGGCGTCTGTTGTTGCTCTGGCTGCGTTCTCGGCGGTTGAAGCCGGGGCTCCTCGATTGGCGAGACTCTCGCCGCCGGGCGGGCAGCGCGGTTCAACGGTCGAAGTTCATTTCGTCGGACGGTATCTCGATGACGCGCATGAGGTGCTCGTCTATGAGCCCGGTATTACGGTCGAGTCCGTCAAAGCCATTGAAGGCGATATGACGATCTCGGGGCAGAGGCAGCGAGTTGAGGCCGGTACGCGCGTCGTTGTCTCGCTGAAGATCGATGAGAATTGCGCACTCGGGGCGCACGGTTTACGACTCCGCACGGCGAGTGGGTTGAGCGAGTATCATCGCTTCTTCGTCGGGCCGTATCCGACCGTTGAAGAAGACGAGAGCACGCAGAAGCGAAACGACAAACGCGAGACGGCGAAAGAAGTTCCCTTCAACAGCACGGTGCTCGGTCGCATGAATGAAGCGGCTGACGTTGACTACTACATCGTCGACGCAAAGCAGGGACAACGACTCTCGGCAGAGATCGAAGCGACGCGTATCGGCACCGATCGCGGCGTGCCCGATTTGCACGTCGCATTCCTCGATAGCGACGGCAAGCAGCTCGCGGCGGCGGATGACTCAGCGTTGTTCGTGCAAGACCCGGTCCTTTCTATGACCGCACCGCACGACGGTAAGTACTTCGTCGAAGTGCGACACAGCACCTTCAACGCGGGAAATGAAACCTACCGATTGCATGTCGGCGGCTTTGTGCGTCCGACGGCGATCTATCCGGCCGGCGGACAAGCGGGACAAGAACTCGCGGTCAAAGTCATCGGCGATCCGAAGGGCGAGTGGTCTCAGACCGTGCGTCTCGCTTCGTTGCCGACTGAAGATCAGCACTTCGTTGCGGTTGATCCGAACGACAAGCTCTCTGCTCCGACGCCGAATGTGCTTCGAGTATCTCCGTTCCCGAACGTGCTCGAAGCCGAGCCGAACGATACAGCTGAAGCAGCAACGATGACCGGCACGGCGGCTCAATTGCCGATCGCGTTCAACGGCATCATCGACAAACCGGGCGATGTCGATTGCTTCCGCTTCACGGCGAAGAAGGGTGAGCGGTTCAAGATTCATGCGTTAGCGAATGAACTCGGCACGCCGCTTGATCCTGCGATCTGGATCAAGCCGGTGAATGCGAAGTCGCCGAACCCGATCGCCCGAGCAACCGACTCGCGCGCGAATCAACTCGGCCTTCCTCAGACTTACGGTCAGACGCGCAGCACGCGCGATCCGCTCATCGAGTTCACTGTCCCGAACGATGGCGAGTACGTCATCGGCATCGAAGACGAGCAGGGCAACGGCGGCGCGAGCTTCGTCTATCGCATTGAAGTTCAGCCTGAGACGGACGGCATTTTTACTTACATCCCACTAGAGCCTGAGAACCGCTTCACGCCACAAGTTCGGCAAGCGGTCAATGTGCCCTCGGGGGGCAAGTACAACGCGACAGTCGCGATCGTGAATTCGAATCGTCCTTATGCCGGTGAATTGGAACTGGCAGCGATCGGTTTGCCTGACGGTGTGACGATGAAGGCTCCGCGCTTTACGAGCGGCATGAATCAAGTGCCCGTCGTCTTCGAAGCTGCTGAAGGAGTCAAACCGCAGGGCTCGTTGATTGATCTCGTGGTGCGTCCAGTCGGTGAAGGCAAGCAAGCAATCCCGAGTGGCTTCCGACAAGTCGTGGCGATGAATGCCTATGGCAACAACGACTTTTATCTGCACTTCCATCTCAACAAGCTGGCCTTCGCGGTGACGCAGGCCGCTCCGTTCTCGATCGAAGTGGAAGAGCCGAAGTCGGCTCTCGTGCAGAACGGCGAGATGAAGGTGAAATTCAAAATACATCGCGCTGAGGGCTACGACGGCCCCGTCAACGTCGCGATGGAATGGAAGCCGAATGGAGTCAGCGCGAACATCCCTACTTCAATCAAGACCGGTCAGACTGAAGGTGAGTACTTGATTGGAGCCGCTCGCAACGCCACTGCAGGCAGCTATCAAGTAACGCTCACGACCGTCAGTGGAGTGGATCGTCCCGGCTACAACGATGGAGCGAGTCGCACCTACGTCGCTTCGGCTCCATTCAAACTGACGATCGCTGAACCGCACATCGACGCGAAGATTCCACGAGTGTCCGTTGAACGCGGCAAGACGTCGAACGTGACTGTGAAACTCAATCACTTGAAGCCATTTGAAGGTAAGGCGCAAGCCTCTCTGATTCGCTTGCCGCGCGGAGTGGAACTCGTCGAACCGATGCGTGAAATCGGCCCCGAAGACAAAGAGGTCACATTCCAACTGCGAGCGACCGACGAATGCCTGCTCGGCACTTATCAAGGTGTGACGCTGGAAGTAACCGTGACCGACGAAGGGCAAGCAGTACGGCAACTCACGGGCTCAGGCATCATTCGAGTCGACGCTGAACGTGGAGTGAAAGCGGCGATGAAATAACCTTGGAGCAGGCGGTGTCCAGCAGCGTCATTGGGCGAGCTGAGGCGAGACGCCTGATGGATGTATTACTTGCTACAGTTGCCCGGCGGACGAACTTCAAGTGGCGGAAGTATGGCGATGCATTCTTTGCTCAATCACATCGTCTTTTCTGAGAAGTTCGAGGTCGCTCATCTTCAAGCTTACCCACAGCACCGACTTGAGGGGCCGGGCATTGATTCGAAGTACTTCATTCAGCCGTATTTGCAGGTCGCCTATGACTTACAACAACTCCCGGAAGACGACCGAGTGCGGCAGTTAGCAGGATTGGGAACAATTCACTCGCTCGCTGAGCCAACCATGATCCTCACTCGAATGCTAATAGAGGCCGAAGCGGGCAAGATAATTCATCCGCCGGGACTCGGCTGGCCCGACTTGCAATTGCCGGGGAATTCGTACCCAGATAGTCCGTTGTTGTTCTTCGAGGAAATCCCATTCTTCGCAGTGTCGGGATACACATTGGCTGGCAAATCTCAATCTCCACTTAGTTACCTGGCGGAGGCACTTGAGTCGGGACGTTGGCGCCGTCAGTCGTTTCATACGGTCGATGAGCCGTACTTGAGTCAGGTTGCCGCGCGGTTCATCGCGCAATTCAGTCCGACGTGTTTCGACGAGGAACGTCTTCGGCGTTGGGTTCATTCGCAGATTGGTCCGCCAATTCCGAATAAGCGCGGGCACCCAAACCCGATGTAGAAGCGTTATGAGAATTTGAAATAGCTGCGGTTAAGGGAATGTCTGTTAAAAAGCGGCTCGATCTGATCGACTAGATTTCGGAGAGCCTGTTGGATGAGCCGGAAGCTGCCCTATCGCTTGATGGGTATCTGGCAGATTACGAAGAGCGGCTGATCCGGCTCGTCTGCGAGCGGACTGCTTCAGAGGGATGGGCGGGGCTCAGACGAATGAATGCTCGCCGGGATGCGGTTCTTGTAGGTGGTGCTAATTGCTGATTGAACTTTGAAATGCGAAATATTGTCTTGAGGATTGCTTTATGAAGAATGTTTCACGGCTCCTTTCTGTGGCGGTCGTTTTGTTGTCGGGTTCGGCGGTTTGCCGGGCGGATGCGGGGACGGAACTCAGAGTGTTTCCGCAGGAGATCACGCTCAAGGGCGCGGATGCTCGGCAGACGATTGCCGTGCAAGTCGTCAACGCGCAAGGCATCACTCGCGATGTCACGGCTTCGGCAAAGGTTCGTCTCGCCGACGGCAAAGTCGTGAAGATCGACGGGCAGACGCTCAGTCCTCAGGGAGACGGCAAGACTGTGCTGCATGTCGAACTCGGTCAGATGAAGGCTGAAGTGCCGGTCGTTGTCGAGAACGCCGAGAAGTCGCGCGACATCAGCTTCCGGCTTGATGTGCTGCCGGTCTTCATGAAGCACGGCTGTAATAACGGTTCCTGTCACGGAGCATCGCGCGGTAAGGACGGCTTCATGTTGTCGCTCTTCGGGTATGACCCCGTTGGCGACTACTACCGACTCACGCGGCAGTTTGTGGGACGTCGTATTGATCTCGCGTCACCGGCGAAGAGCCTCTTGTTGGAGAAGTCGCTCGGCGAAGTGGACCACTCCGGCGGGCAACTCTTCACTGAGGACAGCGCGGACTACAAGAACTTGCTGCGTTGGATCGAAGCCGGTACTCCTGATGATTCGGGTGATACGCCCGAGCCGGTCGGCATCGAGCTGCTCCCGCCGAAGAGTGTCTTTGCGGGGAAGGACGGTACTCAGAAGACCGTCGTGATGGCGAAGTACTCGGACGGCTCGAAGCGCGATGTCACTCGGTTGGCGCTCTTCATGTCGAACAACGATGCCGTCGCGACGATCGACAAAGAGGGCAACGTGAAGGCGGGCGGACGCGGCGGCGCGTTTGTGTTTGCTCGCTTCAACAAGTTCACGGTCGGCAGCGAAGTGCTTGTGCTGCCGAGCGAGAGCAACTTCCAATGGCCGGAGACGAAAGAGCAAAACTACATCGACGCGCTCGTCTTCGACAAACTCAAGAAGTTGCAGATGGCTCCGTCAAAGCTCTGCAATGACGAGACCTTCTTGCGTCGTGCGTATCTCGACTTGATCGGCTTGCCGCCGTCGCGTGAAGAGTACGACGCATTCCTCGCGGACGGCTCTGCGGATAAGCGCGCGAAGCTGATCGACAAGCTGCTCGATCGCCCCGAGTTCGGTGACATGTGGGCGATGAAGTGGGGCGAGATGCTCCGGATTCGTACCACTCAGAACGCGGCTCAGTACGGACGCGATGCGAAGGCGATGTGGTCTTATGCTGCTTGGGTGCATGATCAAGTCGCAGCCAATCGTCCGATCAACGACATGGTGGCCGAGTTGGTTGTCGGAGCAGGCAGCAACTTCACGGCACCGACTTCGAACTTCTATACCTCGGTCGAAGCGATCACTCCGCAGAAGACGGCGGAAGACTTCGCTCAGGTGTTGCTCGGCACGCGCATTCAATGTGCTCAGTGCCACAATCACCCGTTCGATCGTTGGACGATGGATGATTACTACGGCTTCACGAGCTTCTTCGCGGGTATGCAACTGAAGCGCGGCATCGAAGGTCGCGAGGTCATCGTCACGAACAACATCGCGCGGAACTCGGTCGATCATCCGGTCGATGGTCGCAAGATGAAGCCGAAGTTCCTCGGCGGCGAAGTGCCTGATGTTGAGGGACAAGATTCGCGCCGCAGCTTGGCTCAGTGGGTGACGTCGGCGAACAACGATCAGTTCTGTCAGACGATGGCCAACGTGATTTGGGCGCACTTCTTTGGACGAGGCATCGTCGAGCCCGTTGACGACGTGCGGATCAGCAATCCGCCGAGCAACAAAGAACTGCTCGAAGCACTTGGCAAGAAGCTGGCCGAGCACGGCTTTGATCGCAAGAAGTTGGTGCGCGACATCTGCAACTCGCGGACGTATCAGCTCTCTGCCGAGACCAATGCGACGAACGAACTCGACGAGGCGTACTTCTCGCATAGCTACGTGCGTCGTCTGCGAGCGGAAGTGCTACTCGACACGATCACGAAGATCACCGGCACCGAAGACCGCTTCCCGCAGTCACCCGCCGGGACGCGAGCCGTGCAGCTTTACTCCGGCAATCTCTCGACCTACTTCCTGTCGACCTTCGGACGAGCCCCGCGCGAGTCCGCTTGCTCGTGCGAAGTGAATCGAGAAGCGAGCCTGTCGCAAGCCTTACACCTCGTGAATGGTGACACGATCACCCAGAAGGTCGCACAGAGCAAACTGCTCTCGACGCTGCTGGCTCAGAAGACGCCAACAGACAAAATCATCGAAGAGCTTTACGTCCGCACGTTGTCGCGCCAGCCGACTCCGGACGAAGTCACGAAGCTGACTGAGCTTGTCGAAGTGGACCTCAAGAACCCCGAACGCATCGCCGAGTTGGCCGCGCTGCAAGCTCAAGTCGACGTGCAATTCAAACGCGGTTCGGATCAGCTCAAAGCTCTCAAAGCCGAGTACCAACAAAAGCGCGACGACGGTCAAGAAGAGGCCGCGCTGACGGGCCTCGACGGTCAGATCAAGCTGTTGGAGAAGCAATTGGCTGGCATCCGTCAGCGGTATGAAGGCAACGCGACCTTGCTGGTCTACGCCGACATCTTCTGGGGCTTGTTCAACTCAACGGAGTTCGCGTTCAACCACTAGTCCGCGAGCTTAATCAAAGTGGCCGTCATCGCTCCGCGTGACGAGCCTTTCAGAGTTGAGCAACGATCGTCTCTTGTCCCGTTCATCGTGCAAAGCAGACCGTTTTCGACGGGGCGACGTCTTCAGACGGAGAGAGCGCCGTTTGGAAGGCTCATCACGCGGAGCGGTGATGGCCACATTGAAGATCGCCAAAAATGAACCGAGTACTTGGGAAACCTAATCTTGGCGGGTGGCTTGCGATCGCGCACTGCCTACTGGTCTTCTCAATCTTTTTCACGGAATCGGAGTTTCGTGATTCCCGTTTCGAATACATGGTGTTGCTGCTCTACCTCTTGCTTGTGTTTCCGTTCGGCTTTCTGTTCCTGCCGGGACTTCACGGGTTTCAGTCCAATGACGAAGTCGTCGTCTTGTGCATCGCCATCGGAGTGAACTCGTTCATTTGGGGATATGGCCTCGCTTGGTTCTGGAGAATGTGGAGGACAACAGTTGGTGCAATTTCCAAAGAGTGTCGGGGTTGCGCATCAGCGACTTCGCCAGAGAGCATTACTGTTGAGCCGATTCTGTCGCACAGATGGCCGATCGATGGTTATCCGCTGGCCCAGATCAACATTCGCGTTGACGAGTTGGGAAGTCGGCTGGGAATGGACGTTAAAGCTTGGGATGTTGACGGATTGGGCCCAGCACGCGGATTCGGTTTTCGTCTCAGTTCGGGTCGCGTTTATTTGCTGCAGGAACTCGAACATTCGGTTCGATATCACGGCTTCTGCGGTCCGACGTTGTTGGTTGATGCAGGCGACTTAGCTGCAAACGGTTCCGAGCAACTAGTTGACGAAGTTGTGAAGGCAACTGGGCTCTCGCGATCGGACATCACAAACATCGC